>JAOAHH010000102.1 GCA_026415325.1 Thermodesulfobacteriota bacterium
AGACCGGGGGGTATGTCTTCCGCGGGATATGATGAAAAAGCATGTGCGTTCTCCTCTGGTTCAAGTTCCAGATCGAGATAGACGGTATTCTCCTTATCATCGGTCACCGTTGCAATAATGCCGGGAACAACGTTTCGTTGTCTATTGGTTTCCGGGATTCGTTTTGATTTTCTCCGAAACAAGCGCATGTGTTATGAAGAGATGTATCGTGAACTTTCCGATGATGAAAAAAAGAGGAGCATCATTGCTCCTCTTATAAACATAACTTTTTTATTTTCTGCTTCATCCCCATTAAAAATAAAAGACTGTTGAGGCGATGATTGTATCCTCGTTTGCCCCCGAATTATAATCTGTCGTGGATCGAATCTTACCAGACGTATAAATTCCATCATCAAGAGATTTATCGAGTGCATCAGCAGCTCGTCCCGGCAAGTTGATAAAGTTCATATAATTACCGGCGGGATGTCCTGCAACAGCGCCGTAGCCGAATTGGATATTCCCATTATATTTATGCTTTATGTACTGCCCCGATGGATAACTTCCTGAGACAAGCCCTGCTCTTTCCAAATGATTGGCCACATTTTGAGGCTCGGTTCCATCAATATTTCCGTTTCCATTGCCGTTGACTGCCCCCCAACGGGCATTTGCCGTATTGTCATCACCGGGAAGAAATCCGTAGCGGTCCTGATACGCATATATTGAGGCAGTGATGCTCTCAGCGCTTTTAATAACATTTTTTATTTTTGCATTTTCAATGAACGTTCTGCCCCGCAAAATACCGCCGATCAGCAGCCCAATAATAACCAAGACAATAGCAATTTCCACAAGCGTAAACCCTTTGTAATTTTTCATAGTGCCTCCTAAAAAGCCGATTTAATAAAATTTAATAACTGAAGCTGTATTCGGAAGTCAAAAATAATACTTTAACTAAATTTTTGTCAATTTATTTATGTTTTATGCCACTTTCATAATGGTTTATTAGTTAGTGCACTCAAATTCAATTTTATGCTCCAATTAATCTTACCCATTCGATGATCGCTTTATTGATGGCCAGAAATCCAACCGGAGCATCTGATGTCTTCAATTCTTCTTTTGCATTAATGAGAATTATAAAATGCCTACTGTCATTTATAACATCACTAACACGATCAAGGTGTTGGGGAACAAAAATATCTCCACTATACACCTTCTCATACGTTTTGACGCGCACTCTTACGAGCGTTCCTGATTTTTCAACAGAACCGCCACCGATAATGCTTTGGCAATGTTTGCAAATTATTGCTTTTGTGTCAATAATCTCTGCACAGTACGGACATTGTTTGCGGTTTTCCATTGTCATTGCAATTGCCTTTATTATAAAAATTTATATGGTTTCATCAGGCCACTCTCTTTAAAATGAGCATTGTATTTTTAACAGTTACATATATCGGCATGAATTGCAGAGAGCTAAAGAAGTCTTAGAAGCGTTTTTCATCAAGGGAAAAGAGTTTACTTCAACAGCGTGATGCTTTATATAGATAACAAAAACAAATGGAGATGGGATAAAAATCAGTGTGTTGCGAATACGGAAAAGAAAGGAGCGATGATACTATGCATAAAATTGCAGTGATCCCTGGTGATGGTACGGGGCCTGAGGTCATACGTGAAGGTTTAAAGGTTTTAGATGCGGTAGCTCGGAAGGCACATTTGACCTATGAACTTGTGCACTATGATCTGGGCGGTGACCGTTACCTGAGAACCGGAGAGTTGCTTCCCGAAAGTGTTTTGCAAGAACTCAAGACTTGCCATGCAATATATTTGGGTGCCATAGGACATCCGGATGTGCCGCCCGGCATTTTAGAACGGGGGATTTTACTCAAAATGCGTTTTGAGCTTGACCAGTATATCAATTTGCGACCGGTCAAGCTTCTTCCCGGCGTTCCTACGCCGTTGAAAGATAAAGGTCCAGATGACATCGATTTCGTTGTGGTGCGAGAAAACACTGAAGGCCTATATATCGGGGCAGGGGGATTTCTCAAAAAAGGGACTCCTGATGAGGTTGCCATCCAGGAATCGATCAACACCCGCAAAGGGGTTGAACGGTGCGTGCGGTTTGCATTTCAATATTGTATGCAGCGTAGTAAGAAGAAGAAACTGACGTTTTGCGGTAAAACAAATGTATTGACCTATGCTCATGATTTGTGGCAACGCACATTTCACGAGGTTGCAACAGAATATCCCGATATTGCGACCGACTATGCACATGTTGATGCTCTTTGTATGTGGATGGTGAAAAACCCGGAATGGTTTGACGTTATTGTTACCGACAACATGTTCGGAGATATTATTACCGATCTTGCAGCAATGATCCAGGGCGGCGTCGGAGTAGCCGCAGGCGGTAATATCAACCCTGAAGGAGTCTCTATGTTTGAGCCGATGGGTGGGTCTGCTCCGAAATATACCGGCAAAAACATTATTAACCCAATTGCCGCGGTCGCTGCGCTTCAGATGATGCTTTCCTTTCTCCATGAAGAACGTGCTGCAGCTCTTGTTGAAGCAGCGATAAAAAAGGTCGTAAAAGAAGATATGAAAAGCATGGCTGCCGGTCAAATGGGATATACAACAAGCCAAATCGGAGACTTGCTTGCTGAGTTCATAGCGACACAATAAATAGATCTCAACGGATAGATTAGTGAGCACTAAAAGAATAAAGGGGTAGGCATGGGATTTTTAGACGAGTTGTTTGAAGATAAAGACTGTGGTGGGCTGTTTCACAGTATGTCAGAGGACTTTACAACAGTACGCGATGCCCGAAAATGTGCGCATGACCAATTCATTGCAGCACGAACTACGGTTATCGGCGCCATGTTGACCCATGATCACGCTGCAATCGCTGAAGCAGAAGCAGCAGTGACACAGGTTATCGAACGTTTTGAAGATACACATTACGGAGGATATTTTTCTGCTGCCGATAGACAATGGAATATCATTGACAAAACAAAACAGCTTATCTGTACCGGAGAACTGTTCGGCTGCCTGATGCACCTCTACGAGGTGAGTAAAAACGATGCTCATTTGCTTACCGCGCTTGATTTTCTTGACCTTGCACTCGAACAGGCGTGGGATCCTGTCCGAGGCGGATTTTTTTCGGTTTATTATGATAACTGGAAGCCTGCATTAGATATAAAAGACCTTGCCACTCAAGCATCTATGCTCCAGCACCTCGACGGATCGTGGAAGGACGGTATGGACTCTCCCTATGGTGCGCGGAGCATGTATCACAGAAAACAAGCTGAACATTTTGCCAACCTTCTGATCGAGCACTGTGCTGATAAACAGCATGGGGGCTTTTACACCCATTGCACGTCTGACTGGAAGCCGGCAACTCCCAGCAAAGACGTAGGAGCACTGGCCGATTTTGCGCTTGCATTGTATTTTCATTACCACACACTTGGGCCTTCGATTTGGGGTCCTCGTAAAGGCAGCCACGCTTATACCGGTAAACCTTATCCCGGTGCATATACATACCGTGGTCCCGCACCACTCTGCGAACCGGTTCATGAAAAAGCATATCGATTTGGTAAAATTGTTTTAGAAATCTGTGATCTTTTATTGCATGCTGCGTGGGATGACCAGTGTGGTGGTTTTTATACGTCGTTGTCAGAACAGCTTGAGCCGATGGATTGCAGGAAAAAGTTTGAAACACAGATGCGGTGTTTGCTAGCTCTCAACGTAGGCTATCGACTGACGGGGTTAAAACGTTTTCAGCAGAAGCTTGCAGAAGCAGTATCTGTAATCGAAGAAAAATGTTTCGATCCAGAATATGGGGGCGTTTACACATGTTTTGACCGAGCATGGATCCCGCTTGAACGGGAAAAAGAATGTGGATTGAATCTTATGAGTATGGGGATTTTGAGCATGGTAGCAGCGGTGGCACAGGATCAACCTGTTACGCGAAATGTGCTCTGTATCTGGGTCGAACCGAACAAATGTTTTATTTCAAAAGGGAGAGCAGCAGAGGTTATGGTCACCGTACAGAACCAGGGGTTCGAAACTGTTCGTGTGCGTGTGGGCGGGCTTTCAAGTCCTAGCCGTTGGATGATACCCGGAGAGGTGGTTTTTGACCTTGGACCGCATGAGGTTTATTCTTACCAACTCATGATTCAACCACCACCAGATATGCCTCCAGGTCGCTATTCGTTTGAAATCGCTTGTCTGCCTGATGGTGAGATTACAGAATATATTTCTGCACAAGGGCTTGTTATTATAAGCGATAAGGAATAACGTTATTCAATCTCTGAGAAATAATTTTAAGGATTCCGCTACTTCCAATGCTCTCATTTTTCTGAGCGCTGCTGATTCAAGCTGGCGTACTCGTTCTCTTGAAATACCGAATTTTTTGCCGATTTCTTCAAGTGTCAGTTCATTATCAATGCCGAGTCCGAACCGTAATCGTAAAATATCTTGATCTCGTTGCGGTAAGCCTACCAAAATTTTTTCTGTTAAGGCGATAAGCTGATGGCTAAGGGCGGTATCAAGAGGTGATAACGGCAACGATGATGCGATGCATTCGTGCAAGTTGCTCCCGTCATCTCCAAAGGGAGTTTCCAGCGATAAGGGTTCTTTAATAACTTGCAGGGCAGAATGGATATTAGGATCATGGTCATCAAAGGGAGTGGTTGATTTTCTGTCACATGGTTCTTCAATGTCATGTGTATGTTTGCTGATTTTTTTTATTTTATCGCTGATGTATACAGGAATCCTGATTGTCGAACCTTTGTCTTCTATTGCTCTGATAATGGTTTGTCGTATCCACCAGCTTGCATAGGTACTGAGACGGTTTCCAAGACGGTAATCAAATTTTTCAACTGCCCGTATTAGGCCTATGTTTCCTTCCTGAATAAGATCAGAAAGTGGGAGGCCTTTATTGACATAGCGTTTTGCTATGCCAATGACAAGCCTCAAATTAGCAGAAATAAGTTCATCTTTAATTTTTTTAATTTCCTGTTCACAGGTTATAATATTGCTGCTGAGTTCGGTGAGTTGTTTTATTACAGTTGTTCTTGGACGTCGCAAACAACGTTCAAGCTTGCGTATCGTGCCGTCATGATAGAGTTTTGATACATCAACTTTTTGAGTTAATTCATGCAGTTGAAGAACAGCAACCGCCTTCATGCGGCGTTCGGTTCCTCGAGCATAATGCGATTGCTTTAATAATGTCTTTTCAAGTGATGCAATATGTTTATAGAGATTTTTTATTTCATAAATGAGGGCTAATGTTTTCCAAGGATGCTCGGTAAATGTTTCAGGTAAGCGTTTTTTTATTTCAGCATAACGTCGCCACGCAACATGATGTGCAAATATAGAAATCCAACGCTGTTTTAATATGATTATCTCTTGGTTTTTCTTATTAAGGGATTTTGCAAGCAATGTTTCTTTCTCTCGGTTTAAGATCGGGCGTTTTTTAATTTCTTTAAGATAGGCAGACATTACATTAAAATCGGACGCTTTTGATTCATGGGTATGTTCTTGAGGCGGTTCTTTTTCATCATGGTCACATGGTACTCCACAGCCATTAGCCGACCTGTTGGGATATAAGAGCATATACTCTTTCAACTCATCATCACAAAACTGGCTTGATTGTTGCGGTGTTTCATAGCCATCAAATAAATAGTTGTTGGTTAATTCGGTGCTTTTATCTACTGTTGCCATATTTTAACCTCTTTAATTCTTTTTTCTTTATTCTAAATTAAAACGCAAGCAACGTGCCACAAAAAAAGGAAAATGCTTAAGCTCTAACATATTGTAAAAACATTATTTATTTGACTTCCTCTACGTTCGAGATTTAAAAAAGCAGTCTCGACATATGTCATAATGGAATAAAAAACCCAAAAAGGAATATTTAAGTGATTATTTATTGTAGTAACAATTATCAATTAAAAACGAAAACATCTAGGCTAATCAATAAGAAATTAGAAGTGTATATCAGCTGTTTATGCAATGAGTGATAAAACGAGGGGTGATTGGTTTCTTAATGAGATAAAAAAATAGGCTGCTATGTAGATTAGCAGCCTATTGCCTTTATCAAATAAAATTCAGTAATTATTTTTTATGTTGTAATATATTTTAAATAATCTTTGCGAAAATGTTTTAAGGTCGATATAACAGGCACAGGTGCGGTTTTGCCGAGGGCACATGCTGATGCGGCCATAATGGGGAACGCCATATTTTGAAGCGCATCTAAATGGTTTTTACTGCCATAGCCAGCAATAATTTCATCAAGAAGCTTGCACATTCTCACGATGCCTTCACGGCAGGGAACACATTTACCGCAAGATTCCTGTGCAAAAAATTCAGTAAAATAATGTGCTATTTTTACCATATCAGTATCTTCATCCATAATAACCATACCACCGGAACCCAGCATCGAACCAGCATTTTTTAAGACATCATAATCAATGCATATATTAGTAATATTTGAAGGGAGGACGCCACCCGAGGGCCCGCCTGTTTGGACTGCTTTGAGTTGTTTGCCCTCAGCGATGCCTCCGCCGATGGTGTAGATAATATCATGAAGCGGTGTACCCATAGGGACTTCAATCATGCCTGGTCGAGCTATATTGCCAGCAAGAGAAATAACTTTTGTGCCTTTGCTTCCGGTGTTTCCAATGGAGCTGTACCATGAACTTCCCTTCATAATAATAACAGGGATATTTGCCCATGTTTCAACATTATTAATACAGGTGGGTTTATTAAAAAGACCCTGGACCGTAGGGAAGGGGGGGCGTTGACGTGGTTCACCGATACGGCCTTCAATGCATGCGATCAGAGCAGTTTCTTCTCCGCAAACAAATCTGCCGCCGCCTTCCTTGATTTTAACATTGAAATTAAAAGAGGTGCCGAGTATTTTATTGCCTAATAAACCGAGCTCGAAGGCATCCTGTACGGCTTTTGTAAAACGTTTGAGAGCGGTTCGATAGTTGTCTCTGATATACACATATGCTGTCTGTGCACCTATTGCATATCCGCCGATGATGAGACCTTCAAGGACAGCATGAGGATCGGATTCTAAAAAACTCCGATGCATGCCGATGCCTGGTTCGCCTTCGCTGACATTACAGATGAGGTATTTTTCTTTCCCTGCTGCCTCTTTACAGCTTTTCCATTTTAAGCCAGTCGGAAATCCTCCGCCGCCTCTCCCGCGTAACCCAGAGGCAATGATTTCTTGAATAATTACATCGGGATTCATGCTTAAGGCTTTACACAGCGCCTGATATCCGCCACGGCCAATATATTCATAGATGTTTTCAGGATCTATGTTTCCCGCATTCCGCAAAATGACTTTTTGCTGGTTTTTGAGAAACTCATGTTCAGAAAGTTCCGGTATATGAGCATATGCTGCATCAAAAGTAGTATCGGCATACGCGATGTGACCGCAGATAATGTGCTCTTCCTTATCGGTACGCAATATTGCACGGTCTGGAATGAGATCCCTCTGCGCGATAGCATCAATAAGGAGGGGAATATCAGATTCGGTTATGGAGCCATATAATACCTTTGGCTTTCCAGGATACTGTACCTCTACTGTCGGTTCCATAAAACAGAACCCCGTGCATCCGGTTGCAACAACCTCTGCTGCAATCCCACGGGACTTGAGCCCGTAGGAGAGTGTGTTGAGCACATTCAGCGCACCTTTTGCAATGCAGCAACTCGAGGTGCCAATATTAATGCGAGGAGTCTCAGGAAAAAGATAGCGCCGACCTTGTTCTTGTGCTTGAGCGAGATCATCTATTTTTTTCAGCTTCATGCTTTTCCTCATTGGTTACCGCTTGTTAAGAGGCTGAATAGTTTTAGAATAGTTATAATAGCGTTTCAATTTTTGTGCGTACATTATCACCGGTATAGACTACGCCGTCAATTTCGATGGCAGGAGCACAGTCGCAACAACCAAGACACAGTGTTTTCTCAATGTCAACAGCTAATGAATGCTTAAATCTGTTTTCAACTTCCGTGCGTATTCCTGCTTTATCCTTCAGAGCACATGCTGTGCCGTTGCATATTTTTATGGTATGCTGCCCTGGTTTTTTCAATTTAAAAGTTTTATAAAAAGTGACTATATTGTAAACAGTACTCAGCGGAATATTGCATTTGCTGCTTACCGCCCGCAAGGCCTCGATGGGGAGATAGCCGATTTCATCTTGAATATCATGCAGAATAGACATCAAGCCATCTTGAGTTGTTCCACGTTTTCTAATAATTTCATCAATGATATTTATATCAAAATCTCCGAGTTCTTTGAATTTTTTTAGTATTGTGCTTTTAAAGGGTTCGGGAACAATTTCTTGGACAACGGCATTCACATGTGCATCGGTTACATCGCCGCTGTTTGCCTTTTGCATAATAACGGACATAAGTTTTTGTCGAAAAACTGGCCGCATTGCTTCCGGGACTTCGCCAAGCATTGTCTCAAACATTGCCCGGCTTTTCCCTATCCATCGTGGTTCTGCTACTTCTGTCATACTTGTTTCTCCTGAAAAATAGGCAACATGTTCCTGTGGTTATGAAGCGTTTACTGTGAGGAGCTTGTGCGGCATTGGCCAATAAGCATGTCGTAGGCAGCTTTAACATCCTGCTCAAATGACTCTATTTTTTTTGCACTCCATGCTGCAAATCGTTTTTGTGCTTTGATGTATTCTTTCACCGGTCGGGGATATTCGTCTTCGCAGGTGATTCTATAATATCCCCCTGCAATTTCATATAAGGGGAAGATGCGTGTTTCAACTGCCATTCTACCAATGCGTACGGCATATTGCGGTTCAAAGCCCCAGGCAACAGGGCAGGGACAGAGTATATGAATATATGCAGCGCCATGCCGTTCCCATCCGGTGCGTACTTTTTCGATCAGATCAAAAGGATGACTCGGGCATGCTGTTGCAGCATATGTGTATCCGGCTGCGGCAGCAATTGCAGGAATTCGCTTTAAAAGGTTTGTTGTATCTGCGCCATTTTTGCTTGTTTCATTATCAAAACAAATCATGAGAGGAGCTGAAATTTGTTCATCTTTCCCTTTTTTCAATATCGTAAGTAAGGATGGGGTTGTAGTGTTTGGATGAGATGTTGTATCGAGAGGCAAATGGGGTGACCATGGGATTTGCCAATTTGCATTTTCAATCGCTACATTGTACCTATCGAGCGCTTTATAAACATGGCGAACTGCTAATGCAACGCCGCATCCTTGACAGGCATGATGCCCTTTCGGGAGAAAATGTTCCTTGAAACCGAGAAACTGTGCAGCGTACAAACTATATTTGTCCATTAGTCAACCTCCTGCATGCTTACTGCGCCAAACCAGCATTCACGATGGCAAATTCCGCATCCGGTGCAAAAATTTTGATTTACGCCGAAGAAACCATCATCCAAACGATTGATTGCAGCATGAGGACAATAAATATAGCAAAGCGCACAGCGAACGCATAAGTTTTTGTCCCAAACCGGGAGCAACTCTGGTTTTGTTCCGGGTGCGTAAGGATGCGCGTTGCCACCGGCAAGCATTGCACAACCGACCTTTTCATGTTTAAAAGTTATACCACCCAAAGCCATCTCTCCTTAGTGGAAGTAAAAAATAAATAAGTTGTAGAGCTTATAAAAGATCAGCTAAAATGAAGCTTGAGCTTATATATAAGCTTCTTGGTTGTCAAGATGTTTTTCGTCCAAGACCTTATATCACAATACTTTTGAGGGCGGAATTGAACGTATGGCGGATGCAGACATTGTCGTTGTGGGGCCGGGTGCAATGGGCTGTCTCTTTGCTGGTCTTTTCAGAAAGGCGGGTTTCATGGTGTGGTTGCTTGCCCGGACGAAAACACAAGCCGATCGGGTTCGTGAAACAGGTATATGCATTGAGGAAGGCGATACGATATGGCGCATGCCATGGCCTCATATCACCAATGATGTTACATTGATCGGAAGAGCGCATTGCATACTTCTTTGTGTCAAGGCATATGATACCGATAGTGCGCTGAAGAGCGTGGTGCCGTTAATAGGTTCAGATACCATAGTCGTTACCCTGCAAAACGGATTAGGGCATATTGACATTATTAAGCGTTATATGCCGGAAGAGCGGATTATCGCAGGAATCACTGCCCACGGTGCAACGCGACTTGGAAACGGATATATACGACATGCAGGGGTTGGTGAAACGATTATCGGTGCGGTGACCGCCACAGGGAAAGACGGCCTCTTGAAAGCGGCGCAGATATTTTATAAAGCAGGTATACCAACAACAACAACAGATAATATTACTTCGGTATTATGGGGGAAACTTATTGTTAATGCTGCTATTAATCCTTTGACCGCAATTTTTCGATTGCGCAACGGTGATATCACGTCATCGCAGTATCTTCAAGATATACTCCGTGCTATTGTGGGTGAAGCGCAAAACGTTGCGCATGCATGGGGAATTACACTACCTTATACCGATCCTCTTGCAAAAGTATTCGATGTGTGTCGTGCCACCGCGGAGAATTTTTCATCTATGCTGCAAGATGTAAATGCACATAGGGAAACCGAGATTGATTTTATCAATGCCGCTATTGTACGATATGGAGAAGCGATGGGTGTTCCTACGCCTGTTAATAGGGTTATTGTCTTGCTGGTAAAGGCATTATGCCAAGTAAATACGTGTTCTGTATCTAACACAAACCAGTAAAAACTAAAAACTGTTGTCAAATTGTATGCACTGTAGAATAGATATCTGTGTGTGCTATGAAAGATGCACAGCACATTCTTACCCAGATTATTTATCTCGGGCAGGAGATTACGCAGGTTAAGGATGTTGATCTACTGCTTGAGAAAATACTGACTTTAGCACGAAACTTTACTAATGCTGATGCGGGATCAATCTATGTGAAGCATAATCACCGCCTTTTTTTTAAATATGCCCAAAACGATTCAATTCAAAAACAGCACGGTGACCATGGTAAACTTATTTATTCGACATTCTCGCTTCCTGCCGATAACACGTCAATTGCAGGGTATGTTGCACATACAGGTCGCATGGTTAATATTCCGAACGTATATGCACTGGGAGAAGACGTCCCCTTTTCTTTTGACAAGACATATGATGTGGTAACGGGCTATAAGACACGTTCCGTCTTGGCCTTTCCTTTGAAAACCCCGCAAGAAGAAATCCTCGGCGTTTTGCAGTTAATAAACGCAAAAGATGGGAACGGTAATATTGTTGCTTTTAATACGGATGATGAACCGTTTATTATGTATTTTGCGAATTCTGCAGCTATTGCACTTGAACGTGCTCAGCTGACACGTGAGATTATTTTGCGTATGCTGCGCATGGCTGAAATGCGCGATCCAAAAGAAACAGGAGCTCATGTAAATCGTGTTGGCGCGTATGCTGCGGTCTTATATGAAACATGGGCATCCCCTCGGGGTATTTCAAAAGAGCAGATTGAAAAGACAAAAGACATCTTGAGAATGGCGGCAATGCTTCATGATGTTGGCAAAGTGGCCATTTCAGATCTTATTTTAAAAAAACCTGCGCGTCTTAATGTGGACGAATTTGAAATAATGAAGCAACATACTTTTCTGGGCGCACGGCTTTTTGCCGACTCGCATTCGGAGTTCGATGTGGCAGCTTTCTACATAGCCCTTGAACACCACGAACGATGGGACGGAATGGGGTATCCCGGCACGGTTATCTGGCACGATCCTTTTGGTGTGGGTGCAGTATATGCAAAAAACAGCGGTACGCCAAAGCGCGGTGAAGAAATTCATTTGTACGGGAGAATTGTCGCAGTTGCAGATGTGTATGATGCCCTCTCATCAAAGCGGTGTTACAAGGACGCATGGAATGAAGATCAAGTACTGAGAACAATACGCGAGGAATCTGGAAGGCATTTCGATCCCGATATGGTTATCGCATTTTTTAAATCCCTTGATGCGTTGCGCGGCATACGCAAACAATATCCTGATGACAGTGATCTATAATTAATTAGCGTTAAAGAAATATTTTATAAAAACATTACAAAAAATAAAAACGGAGCACAATTTCAATGATGCTCCGTTTTTTTTGCTTATGTTAAAGGCGAATTATGCCTTAATAGATGCAATCACCTCTTTAATATCATCAACCGTGTCAACTTTTTGAATTTTCATGTCTTTATTGATTTTTCTCATTAAGCCGCATAAAACATTACCGGGACCAATTTCAAGCGCACGGTCAGGCTGTTGCTGCAGAAGTTTTTCCATCTCTTCTATCCAGCGAACTGGTGAGCTGACTTGACGGGTCAGCAAAGGTTTAACGGCATCCTTTGATGGATAGAAGTCCGCCTCAACGTTTGAAAGCACAGGAACCAGAAGGTCTGCAACAGGAATCGGCTGCAATGCCTCGCCAAGCCTTTCTGCGGCGGGTTGCATGAGAACACTATGGAATGGTGCACTGACCGGGAGCATGACCGTTTTCTTTGCACCCAGCACTTCAGCTTTTGCTGCGGCACGTTTCACCGCTTCAATATGTCCCGAAATAACGATTTGTCCCGGACAATTATAATTTGCCGGAGCAACATGCTCCCCTTGGGCAGCTTCCCTACATGCTTGTTCAACCAGTGGGGTATCGAGTCCAAGTATTGCCGCCATGCCGCCCACGCCCACCGGTACTGCTTCCTGCATAAATGTACCACGCAGGCGTACAATACGTACGGCATCCGAAAAAGCAAGTGCACCAGCGCAGACCAACGCGCTGTATTCTCCCAAACTATGCCCAGCTGCCACGATTGGGGTAATACCGGTTTCTTTTTGGAGTACCCGTAATGCAGCGATACTTACCGTCAGAATTGCAGGCTGGGTGTTTTTGGTAAGCTTTAAATCAGCTTCTGGGCCTTCAAAACAGAGCTTCGAAAGGTGCTCGTGTAATGCTTCATCAGCTTCGGCAAACGTTTCGGCAGCAATGGCAAAGTTTTCTTTCAGGTCTTTGCCCATGCCGACATACTGCGAACCTTGTCCGGGGAAAAGAAAAGCCCATCGTATCATAATCGCGACCTCCAGATGAAAATAATCATATAGGGTTAAAAACGATCGTGAGGTACAGTAAAGCAAAACATGCCATGTGTCAATAAAAATGATAAAAAATAGCCTGGTTATTGCTCATATTGGAGGGAAAACAATGCCTGTTGCAACTATTCCATCTCGAATAATATACGTGCCGGACAATAACACATCATGCTCCATACACTCTTTTTTTATTTTGATATTGAAGGTAGCTCCCGTATGGAGCGGCATAATGACAATGTCTTGAAATCCGATATGCTTACCATAAACAGAGTATAAACATTTATAGACCGATTCTTTGGCACTAAAGATAAGACAGAGCATTGTTTGCTTATCTCTTATGGATACGTTTTTAATCAGCGAAGCCTCCTCATCTGTTATAATTTTGCGCGCAACGCAGGGCGACATTCGTTCAATCGTCTCTAAATCTATGCCGATGCCCCGGGTAACCCGTGAAGGGGCTACCGCTGCAGCACACCATACATGGTTATGCGTAATAGATCCGACGATCTGTTCTGGCCATAGAGGAGTACCATCTAATTTTTGAGGCAGAATTGTCTGATCAAAGCCGAGTTCCTTAAGTGCCATACGTGCACATACACGACCAGTCGCAAATTCAAACCGTCGCTGCTCAACAGCATGTCGCACCCCTATTTCCTCTTGAGGAAAGAGATACATTGTTTGGTCGCAGATTTTTAATGAGGTACAGACAACAGTTTTAGGAAAAAGTTGCTGTATGCCGAGAGGATCAATCATCGTTGGGCAATCACGTTTGAACAATGTTATGAGTGCATGACATTGCTATACCTGATTCACAGCATTCGACGAATCTTTTTATGTGGGCATTCACTATCTGTGGGGCATCGGTCATCGCAACATGACTGGCATTTGGAATTACCTCTAGTTTTGCTCTGGGGATTTTTTCCCAAAGCTCATGCACCACGTCATATGGTGTTATCACATCAGCATCGCCCCAGAGAATCATTACAGGTATTTGAATGGTTTTGATCCATTGACTGCTGTCAAATGCGCCTGCTGCCATAAGATCAGCATGCAGCGTATCGTTGCTGACAGTTTTCAAAAAGTCTAAACCGCGTTTTAACGTTTCTGAAAACGCTGCAATTTCAGTCTCAGGATCGAGTTTTTGCTCATGCACCATGCGATATATCCTGGATAAGACAAAACGAACGCCGGTGCTGATAAGTATAAGTCCTTTTACGCTGTTACCAAAACAGCGTGTAAACTCTTGGGCAATTGCCCCTCCAAAAGAATGCCCGCACAAATATAGTGAAGAAATTCCAAGGGATTGTACAAACCGCTGCAGCCATTGTGCATATGCCCATGCCGAATCCATGACATGCCCCTCTGATTCCCCATGTCCAGGAAGATCGGGTGCAATGATCCTTAAATATTTGTTGAGTCTGCTGATTTGATAACTCCAAACAACGCTTGATGCTCCGGAGCCGTGGATACAGATAACAGCAGGGGCTTGTTTAAGTGACCGTTGGGATGTTCGGTAATGATAGATTGCTCCGTTGAGACAAACAGTCGGCATATAAAACCTTTGGAAAAGAGAATACGAACATTAAATATTTATTTTACCGGAACTGAAAAAAAAAGCAAACGGCATCTAGATCGAGTGCTTTAATCAAGGTATTGAAATAATAAGAAATTATGGCTTGATTTTTTGGTGAAAAAACATTATATGTTTGCCATTTCTAAACTTTTTCATATAAAGCAAATATGATTTATGGAGGCGAGCATCATGAAGAATCCGGTTATTGTCAGTGCAGTTCGAACAGCGGTTGGTAGATTTGGTGGGACACTTAAAGATATTCCGGCATATGAACTCGGTGCTATTGTGATTCGTGAGGCAGTGAAACGTGCTAATATTCAGCCTGATCAGGTCGATGAGGTGATATTTGGCAATGTTCTGACCACAGGACAGGGGCAGAATCCGGCACGACAGGCCGCGATGAAAGCGGGCATTCCAAAAGAAGTACCCGCATTCACAGTGAATAAAGTCTGTGCATCGGGACTCAAAGCAGTGGCGCTTGCTGCACAGAGCATTAAGGCAGGCGATAATCATATTGTTGTTGCAGGTGGCCAAGAAAATATGAGCGCCGTGCCCTATGCGGTGCCAGGTGCCCGATGGGGTAATAGAATGGGAAATGCGACCCTGCTTGATTGTATGATTTATGATGGTCTTTGGGAAAAATTCAATGATTACCACATGGGAATTACTGCAGAAAACATTGCGGAGAAATACGGCATTTCTCGTGAAGAACAGGATCGATATGCAGAACAGAGTGAAAACAGGGCCGAACAAGCAATTAAGGCGGGCGTTTTTAAAGAGGAAATAGTTCCTGTACAGGTTCCTCAAAAGAAAGGGGAGCCGATTATATTTGATACCGATGAGTTTCCAACATTTGGCACAACATTCGAGAAACTGTCAAAACTAAAACCCGCTTTTAAACAAAATGGAACGGTGACTGCAGGGAATGCTTCCGGTATTAATGATAGCGCGGCAGCGGTTGTTGTCATGTCAGAAGATCGTGCCCGGGAGCTCGGGAAAACACCAATGGGAACAATAATCTCATATGCTTCGGGGGGAGTTGATCCTGCTTTTATGGGTATGGGACCGATACCGGCAGTACAAAAGGCCTTGGCAAAAGTAGGGCTCAAGGTGCAGGACATTGATTACTGGGAACTTAATGAGGCATTTGCCTCACAAGCATTGATTTGCATTCGAGAGCTTGGCATTGATCCTTCTAAGGTGAATCACCACGGCGGTGCTATATCAATTGGCCATCCTATCGGCGCAAGCGGTGCGCGCATTTTGGTCACCATGCTGTATGAAATGAAACGAATTAACGCAAAGCTCGGGGTTGCAACATTGTGTATCGGTGGCGGTATGGGGCATGCGCTAATCGTGCAACGATAATACCATTGTTTACACGGGCAGGAAACGCTCTTCCCTCAGAGAGAGTTTCCTGCCATTTTTTTTGATTCTCCCCTATGGTCTTTTAACGAAAGCCAACAACGACACCATATGACACGATTTTTCCTCATCGATTTTATTATAAAGGGCGGGTTTTTTATGTATCCCATCCTCATATGTTCTATTCTATCGGTTGCAATTTTTTTAGAGAAACTTTGGGTATTGCGTTTAAAAAAGATAATTCCTCCATCGTTTATTGTTGATATTGAGCATATGTTGCGCTCAGAGAAAATTCAAGAGGCAATCGCCTTGTGCCGTGAAGTGAATACACCGCTGTCTCGCATTTTACTTAACGGTATTAGACATTATGGGAAGCGACGGGAGGAACTAAAAGAAATTATAGAAGAAGTTGGAAAACATGAAGCAGCACATCTTGATAAATATGTAGAGACACTCGGAACTATTGCAAGTGTTGCAACACTACTCGGTCTACTTGGAACTATATCAGGAATGATAAAAATCTTTAGTACGATATCACACGCTCAAACCGTCAACCCAACGCTCCTCGCGAATGGTATTTCCGAGGCGCTTTATACAACTGCGGCAGGGTTGAGTGTCGCTATCCCTACAATTATTTTTTATCGATATATAGCAAATAAATCAGATTGGCTGATTCTGCAGATGGAAGAGCATTGTCTTAGGATGATCGAACTTCTCAAAGAACGACAAAGCAAAACATAAGGATAGTGCGAAGCTGTACGTCATGCCATTTGTTAACATGCAATGAATTTTAAGATAAAAAGAAAACGCAGTGTCACGATTGAGATAACACCGATTGTTGATACAGTCTTTAATCTTCTTATTTTTTTTGCTCTTACGCTTCACGCTACATCTTTTGGTTCTTTAGATATAACGTTGCCCGCAGTTTCAACTCTCGCAAAACGCTTCGAGCATCCTTCGTGTATTCTGCAAATAAACCAATCCGCTGAAGTGCAGGTTAACAACGAGCCTGTGGCTTTAAACAATCTTGAACAAAAACTTCGCGCTCTTAAAAAAGATGAGGGATTCGATGCTGTTGTTATTTATGCTGATGAGCGTGTTCCCCATGGGATAGTTGTGCGCGTTATGGATATATGCAAAAGAAGTGGCGTAAAGAAAATTTCAATAGCAGCCGAAATAAACGACTAAACATTTTCCCCTGCGCTCCCTAGAAAATGCGATGGACTATTTAATTTGTTAACAATGAATAAAATCGTTATAAGGCTTTAATATAAAAATATTTATTTTATTTAAAAACTGACCGATGAAACGAATTGTTATTACCAGTGGCTTTCTCGCAACAATGATTACACTCTTGCTACTCACCATGTTTGGACAACGAGGGTTTATTCATGTTACCCGATTGCAATCAGAACTTCGGGAGATAGAAAAGAAAAATGTGCTCCTGCGCCAGGAAAACGAAATGATCAAACGAGACATCGAACTTTTACGAAACAACTTGAAATATATTGAAGAACTTGCCAGAAAAGAATTAGGTTTCGTTAAAGAAGGGGAAAGAGTATACCGATTAGGTGAAGGTAAACGATAGCATGTTAATTTACTCTGTTATGTCTTGGAGATATATATGGTCTCCTTGCTGGGACAAAAACGACTCGTCGGCCTTGATATTGGCACCAGTGCTGTCAAACTTGTTGAACTTGATGTGATCAAGGGCGCATACCGGCTCAAAAATTTCGGGATGGCGCGTCTCCCCCGTGAAACTATTGTCAATGGCGTGATTATTAATGCCGACCCTCTTGTTCAAGCAATAAAAAATCTTTTCCGCAACCTGAAAATCACCAACAAGCATGTTGCCGTTTCTATCTCTGGACATCCCGTCATTATCAAAAAAATATCCCTGCCGTTTATGACAGAGGACCAACTCGAACCGGTCATTGAGAAAGAAGCAGAGCAATATATTCCTTTTGATCTTGAGGAGGTTAACATTGACTTTCAAATTCTCGGGCAGAATGAAGAAACCCCAGAGCAAATGGATGTTATGTTAGTAGCTGCAAAAAAAGCTTTGATTGAAGAATACGTTGAAGTGTTGAAAAATGCCGGGCTTCAAACGCGCATTATCGATATCGATGTGTTTGCACTCGAAAATATGTTCAATATAAATTACGTTCCTGAGGAACATGAGATTGTAGCGATTGTTGATATCGGTGCGAGTGTCACCAATATCAATATCTTAAAGAACGGGACATCGATCTTTAATCGAGATGTTTTTCTGGGTGGGAACCAGATTACCGAAGAACTCCAAAAGGAACTTTCTGTCAGCTTTGAAGAGGCGGAAATGCTAAAAACCGGGGAGCAGATCGAGGGGATAGACCACGAATTGCTCACGCAAACGATTGCCAAAACATCTTCATCAATAGCACGGGAAATCCAGAGAACATTAGATTTTTTTATTGGAACAAATTACGGACGGATTGATCGAGTGTATTTAAGTGGCGGCGCTTCTAAAACAAGAGGGCTTAAGGAAATTATTGAGGAAAAAATGAATAACAATATTGTCGAATTTGTTGATCCATTTAAAGCAATTAAATACGACAAAAAGCATTTCGATAGTGCATATTTAAAAGATATTGCGTTGTTTGCATCTATCGGCGTTGGGCTTGCCTCGCGCCGGTTTGGAGATTAGCCAGCTATGATTAAAATCAATTTACTCCCCTACCGTACAGAACGCAAGAAGGAGCTCATCCTTCAGCAAATTATTATTGGAATTGTGCCTATAGTTGTCGCGTTAATCGTCGTGAGTGGTTTTTGGGTCTCAATATCAACTGAGATTGCCACGGCCGAACGCAACATTGCCGCGGTAAAAAAAGATATTGAACAGGCAAAAGTAAAACTTAAAGAAATAGATGATTTCAAAAAAAATAAAGAGTTGCTCACGAAAAAGATGGACGTTATCGCTAAATTGCAGAAAGGCAAAAGTGGCCCGGTGCATCTCATTGAAGAACTTGCCACTTGTTTGCCTGGCGGACTTTGGCTTACATCTGTCAAACAGACGGGTATGAATTTGGAGATAGCAGGAAAAGCACTCGATAACATAGCCATTTCCAATTATATGATAAACCTCGAGGGGTCTCCGTATTTTGACGCCGTTGATTTAAAGCAAATCAAGACGGATAAGCAAAAATCGAGCAAAGGGGGAGGATACATAAAATTGTTTACTTTAACGTGTAATGTTGTTTATGAGATTGATGCAAAACAAAAGACATCGTCCTAACTAATTAACATTTTTTATGCCAACAATTACTGTTGATACCATCATAAAAATGCCAAACAGCCAGAAGCTGGCGATTGTCGGCGGGCTTACGTTTGCTATTTTGGCGTCATTTTTTTATTTTATTTATTTACCCAACCGTGAAACATTAAAAGCCCGTCACGATGAACTCAGCAAACTGCGAGCACAATATAATGAACAACAAAAGGTCATTGCAGACTTGCCACGATTTAAAAAAGAACTTAAGGAATTGCAGGATAGGTTTGAGGAATCACTTAAAATGCTTCCTAATTCAAGGGAAATTCCGAGCCTTCTGACCAATATATCAAATCTTGCAAAAGAGTGTGGGCTCGATATTATGCTTTTTCAACCCAAACCCGAAGTGCCACAAGACTTTTACTCAGAGATTCCTGTCGAGATGAAGGTAGTCGGTAAATATCATGATTACGGTTATTTTTTTGACAAGCTCTCAAAGTTACCGCGGATTGTAAATGTGAAAGATCTTGTTCTTGATTCTAAAATAGACAAAACCGGAGCCCTAACGCTCAACGGATCGTTTATAGCGATAACCTTTAAGTTTATAGAAAAGAAAGAAACAGGCGCATCCAAAAAACAGCAAAAAAGTCGCGCTAAATAAGCATATGAATAATATTCTAATGTTTATTTGTATTGCCGTAACCATTGCAGGTGTGGGGTGTTCTACCCAAGAACAGGCGCCTCAGCAAACACCACGACAGCCCCGCATAGCAAAGAACGAAACGAAACCAACAAACAACCCTCCTGCAACAGCGCAACAGGATGTATTAGCAGTAAAAAAAGCAGAGCAGCACGAGCAGAGGGTTGAGCAGAAAAGCGAATATTCCTATGATGCAACCGGCAAACCAGATCCGTTTGAGCCGCTGGTGGCCGCGATTGAGATTACATCACAGGCAAAAAGCCCGGTTGCAGAGCGTCCTGCCGTAGATAAGCCGCTAACACCTTTACAACGGTATGATTTATCAGATTTATTTCTTGTCGCGATAGCCTTTAGCGACAACGGTACTACTGCATTAATCGAAGACAATTCACATAATGGATATATAGTCAAGGAAGGAATGCAGATAGGAAAAAATGATGGAATTATAAAAAAAATTCTCAAAAATAGCATAATTGTTGAAGAAAAAATTACTGATAGTTCAGGACAGACAGAAACGAAAATAACAACACTAACCATGCATACAAAATAAATATAGAGGCGCATCATGAAATCGCATCATTTGCCGGCGAGGACGTTTTTTTATGTTTTATGTATTATTTGTATAGTGTGGTGTGTTTCCTGCGCTACCACACAGGATAAAGACAAAAAGCAGGCAATAGATGCTCCTGCCAAAAACGAACAAACAACGGCACGTCAGGGAACGGAACAGGCGCCAAAATCGGTTTTGGATACACTGCGTGTTGAAACTACAGAAAATGGTTGCAGCCTTATTATACCAACTCAGGAACAGCCCAATTATACAATTTTTAAATTGACAAAGCCGGAACGAATTATTGTTGATTTGCTTGATAAAGCAGCGGGGCAAAAACCAGAGGTAAAGGAAATCAATAATGCATTTATAACCAGCGTTACTGCAACGCCGATCACGGAAAAGGGCAAAAATTTTTTGAGAATCGAACTCGTTCTGAAGAAATCGGTTGGATATGCTGCGGCATCAATGGAAAACAGCGTTATTATAACCTTGAACGATAGTAATACAAAAAATGTATCATTAGAAGAAAAAACAAAGGGGCAACAAACCGAGCATACTATTTTTTCAGCACGCAAAACCGATCGGTCAAGCAAACCGCAATCCGTTTCAGGGACTACCTCGCAGGCATTTCTCAAGGATATTCAGTATACCGTTGATAGTGGCGGGGTCCATAAGGTTTCAATTATTGCTGATAAAGACATTCAGCATTACAAGGCATACCTTTTAAAAAAACCTTTACGTCTTGTTATTGACCTTCCAAAGACCAATACCGCTGACATCAAACCGGTGGTGAACATTGATGATGAGTATGTTGGTGCGCTTCGCAGTGGACAAAATAACGACGACGGCCGCATCGTGATTGATTTAAAAGGGCAAATTCCTCCATCGTATCAAGTAGCACAAGGACAAAATACGATTGATATCATTTTGCATGCGAAAGGGAAAACAGCAGAAACTCAGGCTACTCAAAAGCAGGCAGATGCTCAGGCTGGTATCGGGCACGACCAACAAACAAAAACCACGAACGATACTTCACCTCCTTCAACAGCCGAGCAGGCGGGGGAATCAAAATATCGAGGCGAAAAGATATCGTTTGATTTTAAAGATGCTGACATAAAAAATGTTTTGCGGCTTATCGCGGATATTAGCGGGATGAATATTGTTGTAGGGGAGCGCGTGACTGGTAAGATTACATTAAAACTTGAAAATATTGCATGGGATGAAGCCCTTGATATTATTCTTGAAAACAATGGACTTGGTAAAATAGAAAGTAAAAATATTGTTCGTATTGATACCGCCGAACAGATCAAGAGGATCAATGAAGAAAAGCTTCTTGCAAAGAAATCCCATGAACAGGTGCAAGAGACCATTGTCAAGACCGTTGATATCAGCTACGCAAAAGCTGGTGACATTGCGTCGTTTATAAAAAGCATGAATATTCTCACCCCGAATCGGGGTAGTGTCACGCCTTTTGAACTTACAAACAAATTAACCATCAATGACATCCCTTCAGTAGTTGCCAAAGTAGAGGAGATTATCAAGGAACAGGATATTCCGACGCGTCAAGTGATGATCGAGGCACGTGTGGTGCAAACCAGCCCGAATTACGTCAAGGAAATGGGTATTCGATGGGGTGGAGAATATCAAGGGCATCAGCACGGCGGGCGCGCTCAAGGTGGCGCTGATATCCCTATTAGTGGCACCCTTGGTCCAGATGGTAATTCAGTCGTTGATCTGTTAACTGCCGGAAATATTGGCATCGGGTTTGGCTACATCAAAGACCGGTATAATCTCGATGTAAAACTTTCGGCACTTGAGAACGAAGATAAGCTCAAGATCCTTTCAAATCCAAAAATACTTACTCTTGATAACAAGGAATCTGAAATCAAACAAGGTGTTGCACTCCCCTATTTAAAGTTAAACGAGAACGGTGTTTCCTCAACAGAATTTAAGGAAGCGGTCCTTGAAATGAAAGTGAGGCCTAAAATAACTTCTGCAAACACCATTGCGCTGAACATTTCAGTTAAAAAGGATCAAAAATCCGCGCAAACAGGCGTTAATAACGAACCAGGCATAGATGTACGTGAGATAAAGACAGATCTTCTTGTCGCCAGTGGAAAAACAATTGTGATAGGCGGTATTTACGAAAATACGGTTTCAACAAACATAAAAAAGGTCCCCTATTTAGCTGATATTCCCTTTTTAGGGCGGGCGTTTAGGAGCGAAAAACACGAGGACCAACTGACAGAGTTGCTCGTCTTCCTCACAGTGACTATTGTTCCATCCCCGGAGACGGTAGCTGATTTGACTGATAAAAAAGGCTAACGCTGTGTAAAAACAAATAGCAATAATAGGAGGAGTATATGATGAAAAAATCCAGGATATATCGAAGCCTGTTGTATGTGCTGTTAGTGTTTGTTGTCGGCTGTAGTGGTGCGATGACAAAGACAACTATAAGTCCATCGCCGACACCTAATGTAAGATACATCCCGGCAGATAATACTATAGCGCTTGCCGGCATTAGAAAGGTTGCAATATTCCCCTTTGCCGACTATTCTCATCAGCAGGGGCAGCTCGGAAAAGAAGAATGGGGTGGCAACAATAAAATCATCGAAGAAATTACCGATCATCTTGTAGCGCGTGGATTATCAGTTGCCGTTCAGGAAGATGTGAACACGGTTCTTGTCGATCAGGACATAATACGGCCGATTGATAAAGAAAAATATCTCCTGTACGGCACGGTCGCTGAAGAGGATACCAGTTATCAAAGGATAGGGACACTTGAATATGAGATAGCAAACGCGCAGCATGCCCCTGAAATGATACAAGAGATTCAAAAGATACTTCAATTTGAAGGGAAAAAGATGCGGCAAGCACCGTCGATATCACCTGTTGTTCAGGGCGCTACTGTTGGACTTACCAAAGAAAAAGTGGTTGAAATCGCGCAGATTCTCGGCGTCGATTTGATAGTCCGCGGCCGGATCATCGAATATGGATATAAAGATATCGGAACGTTCAATCCATTGTATCGGGGAATCGTTCCTGTTGTCTATGGTTCGGTAAAAGATCTATTTTTTGGGGCTTCGGGTGCAAATGGTTATGAAAGCGGACTTGAAAGCATAGAAAACATTCTCTTCGGCGGAGGGATTGGCGCTATCGTCGGAAATAATGCAGGGGATTCGAAAGAAGAAGGAGCGGCGGTCGGTGCTGCAACCGGATGGCTGGTGGGGCAGCGATACAAGAAGGCAAAACGATCGGCGGTTGTGCAGATACGGCTGTATGCTCAGGATGGAGAAACCGGTGATGTTCTATGGTCAAACCGTGCTGAAATAGAGTATACGCCTAAAAGTAGTTTTGCTTATGGGGCAACGCATCCTAAGGTTATGTTCGATACCGCGGTAAAGGAAGGGGTTCGGATTCTTATGGAAAGTTTTTTTATGGAAGCAGAAAAAGCGGTTGAGGGACGGCATGAATCAACCGGCTATCAACAGAAAGAGGGGGCATAAGCGAGGTGATGCATATGCTGAAAAGGGTGCTTTTTGTTTTACTGTTGCAAATTTTATGCGTTGACAATCTCTCTGCTCAACTTGCCGACGCACCGTGGCCAAAATTTCATAAAGATGAAAAGAATTCTGGTTTTACGAGTAATTTTGGCACTCAGGTCGGAAAACTCAAATGGAAGTTTGTGACCGGAGGACCTGTTACTTCATCACCAATTATTGATAACAATGGTATTGTGTATTTTGGCTCGGCTGATAATTATTTCTATGCCGTCAGCGCTGAAACCGGAGCCGTACAGTGGAGCTATCTTACCGGAGGGGCAATCGAGCTTTGTTCTCCGGCGTTGGATGAGAACGGCGTTGTATATATTGGATCCAACGACGGATATTTATATGCATTTGATACAAAAACGATTAATCCTAAAAACAAGACAACATGGAAAGAAAAATGGAAATTTAAGACAAATGGTGCGATCTCATCGTCTCCCACGATTCATCCGAATGGAAGTATTATTATTGCTTCAAATGACGGGTATATCTATTCCATCTCTTCATCGGGTGCCCTAAACTGGAAACAGTATGTTGGCGCAACGTGGTGTTCACCTGCTCTTGATGTAATGAAAAATCAATTATATATCGGCGTTTGGGAGCCACAGGACTCACCTATCACTACGGTCGAGTATGAAATTGATAACAACACTATTAC
>JAOAHH010000128.1 GCA_026415325.1 Thermodesulfobacteriota bacterium
CGGTAACATCAGGAAGCTGTGGTAAGGATTTTGTAATGCCGGTGACTGTATGACGGGTGAATTGATTTGCTATGCTTTGATCAGGTATAATTGTTACCGATGCCTGTGTAGTGCTGTACATAAGTACGCAGAAAAAAATAAAAACAAAACTTTTCATCATCTTCATTGTACTTACCTCCATTAGATTAAAAAGTTTACTGATTTTTAAAAAATTATATCTTTTTTAACTTGAATCCCTGCTATTTTCGATGATATAGTAACATATAGATTTTCAAACGCAAGTTTTTTCAAGCGAACCCTAATCATTATGTAGGGTTTTTTCTTAGCTTGAAACCATATAATTAATTAAATTTTGTAATTAAATGAATAAAAACACCAATAAAAAAATTATCAGATCTATCGATAAAAAAATTATCGTCCTGTTGGCTTGTTTTACATATGCCTGTGCGTTTTATGTGCTGTATCGGATTCTAGACAGAGGAGTCGGTGCCCTTGCGATTTTGCCAGTTATTGTTGTGGCATGGTGTTATGGTTCAAAAGCAGGTATTCTAACCGCGTTTTTAAGTTTCCCCTTTAATGTCATCTTTTTAAATATCCTCGGCGATGAAGGCATTAATACGTTCATCGCCCGGGCAGGGGGTGTTGCAGGAACCTTTGCCCTCATCCTCATCGGATGGGTAGTCGGAAGACTTTCTGAACTGAGCATCCAGGTTAAGCAGGAGCTTGCAGAGAGAAAAAAAGCCGAGGAAAAACTCCGTCAGATAACCCAAACCCTTATGGCGCTTGTCAAGGAATCCCCCCTTGGCATTATTGTACTTGATACAAGCGGTAAGGTCTCTCTATGGAACCCGGCTGCTAACAACACACTTGGCTGGAATGCAGCTGAAACCACGGGAAAAATTTTTCCATCCTTTGATACTCACAGTAGGGAAGAGTTGTGGCATAAGATCCGCACTGTTCTTGACGGAACCCCAATAAAGAATATAGAACTGCAGCATAAACATAGCAACGGGCGGTTGGTCAATATAGCGCTTTCAGCAGTTCCCCTGCATGATGAAGCAGGCGTTGTCAACGGTATTCTTATTCTCATGGAAGACATTACCGAAGAGAAACGGCTCCAACAGGAAATCCTCTTTGTCAGCGGCAGGGAACAGCGTCGTATCGGTCAAGATCTCCACGACGGACTGGGGCAGGTGCTGACGGGTATAGGCTTTTTGACCCGCTCACTTGAAAAACGTTTGCGCTCAAAATCTCTCCCCGAAGCAGAAGATGCTGCCACCATAGGTCGCCTTGTCAACGAAGCAGTTGAACAGACCCGAAATCTTTCACGCGGTTTGTACCCAGCAACGCTCGAAAACGAAGGGTTTAAAGCAGCAATCGAAGAACTCGCCTCATCAGTGGGAAGCCGTTTTTCGGTTCAATGCAAATTCATCTGCAATAGTGATCATGATATCCATGACCCGTTCTTGTCAATTCATCTATACCGCATCGTGCAGGAAGCAACGACAAATGCCGTGCGGCACGGTGAACCTCGGCGAATCATCATCAGCCTTGATGTAGAGGATACCCGCGGGATTCTGACCGTTCGAGACGACGGAAAGGGTTTTGCCATTGCAGAACATGGTGGTGGTATGGGTATCAATCTTATGCGCTACCGCGCAAAGATGATCGGAGCAGATTTTACGTTACAAAGCAGCCCCGGACAGGGGACCGTTGTCATATGTTCGTTCACTTTTCCGCACCAGACAAACACACCGCTCAATCATCTGGAAAAGGAGCAACAGCATGGAAAAACAACCCCCTAAAAAAGTGCTCATCATCGATGATCACCCGCTCATCAGGCATGGCATTACCCGATTGGTTCAAGAAGAAGATGATGTGACGATATGCGGCGAAGCAGAAGATGCTGCCGATGCCCTTGCAGCTATCGAGCGCAGCCAACCTGATATCGTGGTCCTGGATATTATGCTCAAAACCGTAAATGGTCTTGACCTTATCACGACGATCCGAGACCGTTTCCCCGATTTGCCGATTCTGATTCTCTCCATGCACGATGAAACCCTCTATGCTGAACGGGCATTGCGCGCAGGCGCCCAGGGGTATGTCATGAAACAAGATTCTCCAGAAAAACTCATCGAGGCGATCCGCCGGGTGCTGGATGGGCAACTGTATTTGAGCGAATCAATGACGGCACGCATGTTGAAAAAAATCGCCTCAGGATCGTCTGATCAGGAAATCTCTCCCTTTGATCTTTTGAGCGCCCGTGAACTTGAAGTGTTCAGACTCATCGGAAAAGGAACGGCAACCCGTGATATCGCTGCACAGCTTGGTGTCAGTGTCAAAACCGTTGATGCACACCGAGCGAATATCAAGAAAAAACTCGAGCTGAAGTCAGGAGCAGAACTAGTGCAACGGGCTATTAAATGGGTTTTGTCTCAGGAGCCTTCAGGATGATAAATAAATTAAAGCCGTCAGTACGCTTCCACCGGAATGATCTCTCCCTGAACCGCGGTATCAAGCTTCAATATCCCGATAGAATTGGATCGCGCATAATGCCGATCCGTGGGGCTTCCCGGATTAAACAGAAGTGTGGTCTCCCGCCAAGAGATTGCGGGGTTATGAGAATGACCGTAGACGATGACATTGGGCATTGCGTCAGCAAACGCCGCCGCGACTCTGTCCTCAAGCCCCCGTGGCGATCCCCAACCATGGATGATGCCGATAGAAAAACCGCCTAAGGTTACGATGGTTTTATCAGGAACCCGCAGGCGTACCGCTTCTCCGTCCATATTACCGGCAACACCGTAAAACGGCGCTATTGCCATAAGCGTATCAATGATGCTGGGATCCTGATAATCACCTGCATGAATAATTGCATCCATGCCCGATAACAGATCAAGCACACGCCGGGGCAGCTCCGGTGCTGTAAAGGGGATATGGGTGTCTGAAATAACGCCTATTTGCATCACAAGTCAAGCCCTCTTCTATTTTTAATATACCAAAAAAGAGCTTACAGAAAAATAGTTATACATGTGCGACAGTCAAATTTGACTTGACATAAAAAAAATCAATAGCATATATAAAAGATCTCTTTATTTTCTCATAGTTCATGTTCCAGAGCGAAAAACCTGTCTTATTTTTAATTGATACTTTTTTTTGCAGAATGGCATCAAAACCTTACCATCGCTAACCCTTTTACGGAGGAGCGCCATATGGAACGCTCAACAGAACGGATTATCCGCGTCAATTTAACCCAAAAAACAATAATGGTTGAATCAATCGATTCTACCTTAATGAAACAATTTATTGGCGGTCGCGGGCTTGGAACCAAAATTCTCTATGATGAAGTGGATCCGAAGGTTGATCCGCTTAGCCCTGATAACAAACTGATCTTTATGGCCGGTCCCCTAACCGGCTCGGGAGCTCCATGCGGTTCGCGCTATATGGTCATTACAAAATCACCGCTCACCAGTGCCATAGCCTGCTCAAATTCTGGCGGTCATTTCCCGGCCGAACTCCGCAGCGCCGGGTATCTTGGCATTATCGTTGAAGGAAAAGCACCTACGCCAGTATATCTTCTGATCGATGATGATACCGTTCACCTCCGCGATGCAACACTGCTGTGGAAAAAAACAACGCATCAAACAGAAGATGCGCTTCGAGCTGATATAGCAGACGCTGCGCTTGCCCGGGATGTGCGTATTGCCAGTATCGGACCAGCAGGAGAAAACCTTTCCCGGATCGCATGTGTCATAAATGATAAACATCGTGCGGCAGGTCGATCAGGGGTTGGTGCAGTCATGGGATCAAAAAACCTGAAAGCCATTGCGGTGCGTGGCACAAAAAAAATCGCCAAACACAACAATGACACATTTACCGCTGCTGTCCGCGCTGCAACTGAAAGGCTTAAGGCAGGTCCGGTAACTTCCCAAGGTCTCCCCAAATTCGGTACGGCGATTCTTGTTAACATTATCAATGAATGCGGTATTCTGCCGACACGGAACTTTCAACAGAGTGTGTTTGCAGGTGCATCAAAAATCAGCGGAGAAACCCTCGCAGAAACCTATCTGGTGCGTAACAAAGCATGTTATGCATGTCCGATTGCCTGTGGTAGACTCACCAAAGTGACATCCCCTGAAACCTTCAAGGGAGAGGGTGAGGGGCCGGAATACGAAACCGTTGAACTCCTCGGCGCAGGTTGTGGCATTGACGATCTTGCTGCAATCACTAAAGCAAATTATCTGTGCAATGAATTTGGGCTCGACACAATTTCTGCTGCCGGCACCGTTGCCACCGCCATGGAATTGTATGAAAAAGGTTATCTTCCCTATAAGGATATCGGTATGGATCTTCGATTCGGCAATGCAGAGGCACTACTGAGCATGATCTATGATATGGCATATCGTCGAGGACTTGGGGCGGTTGCCGCTGACGGCGGGTATGTGCTTGCCCAAACGTATGGCCATCCTGAGCTCTTTATGGGTGTCAAGCGGCAGGAGCTCCCTGCCTATGATCCGCGTGGCGCGCAGGGCATGGGTCTCACCTATGCAACATCAAACAGAGGCGCCTGCCATGTGCGCGGTTATCTGATCGCAAATGAAATCCTCGGCGTTCATGAAAAGCTTGACCCCCTCACCACACAAGGAAAGGCATCGGCTGTCAAAGCGATTCAAGAACTCACCGCAGTCTTTGATGCATCAGGACTATGCCTTTTTGCCTCACTTGCACCCGGCATGGGCTATGACGTGGTGCGTGATATGCTCAACGGACTGACCGGCTTTGGGTACACCTCAGAGGATCTGCGCTGCTGTGGAGAGCGCATCTGGAATATTGAGCGTCTTTTTAACTTAAAAGCAGGCTTCACCGCTGCGGACGACACACTCCCGAAACGGCTGCTCGAAGAGCCGCTCACCCAAGGCGGTCCTAAAGGCATGGTGTGCATGCTTGATAAAATGCTGCCGGAATACTATAGTCTGCGCGGATGGGACACACAGGGGGTTCCATCTAAAGAAAAACTTGCTGAACTTGGTCTCTTATGATGCTGGCACATGCAAAAAACCATTACGATCGAACTGAAACTATTCATGTTCTTGAAAAAATACTTGCCGGCAGGTGCCACTGAAGGAAAGGCGCGTTATGAAATCGAGGAAGGTGCAACGATCAAAGACCTGCTCGAGCGGCTTGGCATACCGATCGAGGAAGACAAAATCATCGTGATCAATGGCATTTCCCACAAGCAGTCAGATAAAACAAATGCTATACGCCTAAAGCAGGATGATGTTGTCGCGATTTTTCCTCCAATTGCCGGGGGATAGCTTTTTATAGCATATTATATTGTATATCTGTTCATTTGGCATCGACACATCATCCCACCCCTCCTTTTTTCTGCTTTTCTTCTTGCCAACAAACATATCTTTTTGCCTTTACTTTACTTTTCTGACACAAGCATGATACAGTATTTAAAAGAGAGAGAAATATTAAAATAATGTTTAAATCTTTTTCAGGAACGTAGCGAGGTGATCTTTCTTTTATGTTCATAAAGCAGCAGAAAAATAATTTTTACACCACCCTGTTTTTAAGGACGCCTATCATAATGGTTCGGCACCCAAGGAAAACATCTTTGCGCACCATCGCCCTTTTGATATTTTTCCTCATACATTGCCTCCTGCCGGGATGTACTACTGCTCCGCAAATCATTGCGTATGGTGCAAGCGCACCAACATCCGAACACAGTATTACCTGTCGGGACATTGTTGCCGCACTCGAGCATAATCACTATAACCGCCGTCAAGTGGACGATACCCTTTCCAGCCTGCTGCTTGAGCGATATCTCAATGACCTTGACCCATCGCGGAGCTGTTTTTGTGCCGCAGACATCAAGGAGTTTGAACAATACCGTTTTATCCTGGACGATGCAGTTCATGCCGGCAACCTTGCGCCGGCATTTGCTATCTACAAATGCTATCAAGAGCGTCTTGCCGAGCAACTTACCTTTATCGTCAAGGAGCTTACATCAAACAGTGCGTCGATCCGGTTTGATGACAATGAAACCCTTGAAACAGATCGGAGCCGTGCACCGTGGCCGGAAGATAGACGTGCTTTGCGGCATCTCTGGCAAAAACGCATCACTGCATCGCTGCTCAACCTGAAGCTTGCCGGAAAGCCCCTTGAGGAGGCGCGGCGTCTGCTCATCCAGCGTGCTACCATACAGCTGCAGCAACTGCATCAGGTTAATTCCGATGATGTATTTCAGATATTCATGAACGCCCTGACCCACCTCTACGATCCACACACCGAATACCTTGCGCCCCGCAGCTCTGAAAATTTCACCATATCTATGAGCCTCTCCCTTGAAGGCATCGGTGCCGTGCTGCAAAACGACAACGAGTACACAAAAATCGTAAGCCTTGTTCCCGGCGGACCTGCAGATGCCTCAAAACAACTTAAACCCGGCGACCGCATCATCGGTGTCGGCGAGGGAGCAGACGGTGATATTATTAATGTAATCGGATGGCGCATTGACGACGTTGTGCAACGCATCAGGGGACCGAAGCAGACACTGGTCCGGCTTGAAATCATACCGGCACAGGCAAGCGATGAGCATCAGACAAAAATTGTAACGCTCATGCGCGATACGATAAAGCTCGAACACCAGGCTGCGCGCACAACGACCGTTACCATTGGTGATGGCACAGCCCTTCGAAAAATCGGCATTATTACCATCCCTACATTTTATCTTGATGTGCGAGGGCAACAAGCCCATATGCCGCAGTATCGCAGCACAGCGGGTGATGTGCGACGGCTCTTGGAACAGCTCCGGGCAGAGCAGGTCGATGGCATAGTCATTGATCTTCGCGATAACGGCGGTGGATCGTTGCAGGAGGCGCTGCTGCTGCTCGGCATGCTCCTGCCCGAAGGGCCTCTGGTGCAGGTTCGCGCGGCAAACGGCGAGGTAACGGTCCTCAACGATAACGACCCATCGGTACTGTATGACGGTCCACTTGCCATTGTGGTCAACCGCCTGAGCGCATCGGCGTCGGAAATTGTTGCAGCGGCAATTCAAGATTACCGACGCGGCATCATCATCGGTGAACCAACATTCGGCAAAGGTACCGTGCAATCCCTGCAGACGATGCGCCGCGGTCAGCTCAAAATTACCCAGGCAACATTTTATCGCATATCGGGAAAAAGCACCCAGCATGCTGGTGTTGATCCAGACATTGAGTATCCCAGTCTCCTTGACACATCACGAATTGGAGAGCGCACCCTGCCGCATGCACTCCCCTGCGATGCGCTTGATCCGGTACCGTATACGGTCAACACCGCCATTGCCGCTCTTGTGCCCCAGCTCCAGGCACGCCACCAGGAACGCATGGCGCACGATCCCGATTACCAATACGTTCAGGAAATGATCGCCTTTCTCAAAGAGACCAGGCACAAGACTATCATTTCACTCAACGAAGAAATACGGCGACGGGAAGATGCTGCAGCCAAACAGCGCCGCCTTGCATGTGAAAACAGACGCCGCACCGCAAAACAAATGCCGCTGCTAAGCGCCCTTGACAACGCTACGGCCGACAATGCGACTGACACCACAGCGCAGCTCCCCGAACGCGATCCGATTTTACAGGAAGCCGGGCGTGTGCTTGCAGACATGATTGCTCTCAGTGCCAAACGATCTCAGCAAACAGAAAAACCGTATGCACGGTAACAACGAATACCATAACCACACTACGTTGTGCGAACCCGATGAGATCGCACTCTTGCGACGGCGCATTGCCGTACTTGAGGCGCTTGTTGCTCAGTATGCTTCAGCGCAGGAAGTGCTGCGGCAGTGCGAATTGCAATACCGTCAACTTGTTGAAAGCGTTAACAGCATCATTCTGCGCATGGATACCAGCGGCACCGTGTTGTTTTTGAATGAATTTGGAAAGCGTTTCTTCGGGTATACCGATGATGAGATCATCGGTCGCAACGTTGTGGGTACGATCGTGCCGCCGACCGACACCGCCGGTCGTGACCTTGCTGCTATGATCAAAGACATCGGTGAACATCCGGATCATTATACAAATAATGAAAACGAAAACATCTGCAAAAACGGGCAGCGGGTCTGGGTTTCGTGGACTAACAAAGCTATCTACAACCAAGACGGTACCGTCAGAGAAATTCTTTGTGTCGGCAATGACCTGACGCAGCACCGCGCAACCGAACAGGAGCTCGAACGACAGCGTCGCCTTCTTGCAGAACGGGTTAAAGAGCTTAACTGTCTGTACAGCATTTCAAAAGCCCTCGCGCGTCAAGAGAGTTCGTTTGAGGATAAGCTAAGAGAAATCACGGCGATTATCCCGACGGCATTTGAATTTACAGACAAAGCCTGCGCACGGATTGTCCTAGACGATAAATGTTTCGAAAGTGCGCCGGTCAGCCCGACGCCATGGTGTTTGCGCAATCCTCTTATTGTCGAAGAGCGGGAAGTTGGCTGTGTTGAGGTTTTTTATCGGCAGCCGTGTCCGCACCGCGATATAGGCCCGTTTCAAAAGGAAGAACAAGCGCTCCTGGCAACGGTCGCAGAGATGCTTGGTCGGTTCATTACCCGCACCAAGATGCAGAATGCCCTCATTGCGAGTGAACTTAAATATAAAACTCTGTTTGAAAACCTGCCACAGAAGATTTCATACAAGGATGCTTCTTTTGTCTATGCATCCTGCAACATTAACTTTGCGCGCGATTTCGGTTTGCATCCCGAACACATTATCGGCAAAACGGATTATGACCTCTTTCCACCCGACCGTGCCGATCGGTATCGCACCGAAGACATTAATGTCCTCAATCAAGGTCGTTCGCTGGAGACCGAAGAAACCGTGATTCAGGACGGACATGAAACAATCCTGCATACGATCAAGGCCCCGCTCACCGACATAACCGGCACGCCGATCGGTATCATCACCATCACCATCGATATCACTGAGCAACGCCGACTGCAGCGTGAAAAAGCCTCTTTTGAAGCGACGATTCAGAACAATGTGACGGAAATTTCGATCAAAAACGAGATTACCGAAATCCTGCTCAGTACCCGCGATCTGACTGATATCCTCCATATGATCCTCATCGGCGCCACCGCCTCTCAGGCGCTTGGATTCAATCGCGCATTCCTGTTGCTCCTTGACGAACATGAGCAGATGCTCAACGGCACGGTGGCAACCGGCGCGCTCACCCACGAGGAGGCATACCGTACCTGGGCGCGGCTTGCCCAAGAGCGCCACACCCTGACCGAACTGCTGGCTTCCGCCCATGCACAACGGGATAAAAGCGATGCACCGATCAATACATTGGTCCGCTCGCTCCGCATATCCCTGGATGATCCCCGGAGTGTGTTTACCCGTGCTGTGCGTAACCACCAATCGTTCAACATCATCGATGGATCGGAACTTGCTCCATCCGACCGCGCGTGGGTGAATCTCCTCGGCACAGACTCGTTTGCAGTGGTGCCGCTGGTATGCAGGGGCATCTGCCTTGGTGTCTTGCTCGCCGATAATTTCATAACCGGCAAACCGATCACCGATGCGGATGTCGCCAGTCTCACGGCATTTGCCAACCATGCAAGCCTTGCAATTGAGAATTCGCGTTTGTATGAACGCTTGGAAGAAAAGGTTCACGAGCTCAGCAGGATAAACCAGGAACTGCGCGAAAGTCGGGATAAACTGATCCAGTATGAACGGCTTTCGGTTGTCGGCGAGATGGCAGCAAAAATTGCACATGATATCCGCAATCCCATGACTGCCATCGGCGGCTTTGCCAAACGGATGCTCACCAAAGACCGGCCTCAGGAGGAGAACAGGACATACCTAAAGATCATTGTCCAGGAAATCGACCGGCTTGAAAAGATTCTGAACGACATTTTAAGTTATACAAAACCTGCTCTCCCGTTCCGAGCACTTGTCGATGTGCACCGTATCATCCATAGCTCTGTAGAGCTGCTCGCGCAGGAATGCGAAAAAAATCGCATTATTATCCGAGAAGCATTCGATCCGACGGTGCCCTGCATCGAGGTCGATGAACATCAACTGAAACGGGTGTTGCTCAATCTTATGAAAAACGCGATTGAGGCAATGCCAGATGGAGGAGAGCTTGCCCTTGCAACTTCATGCACTGAGACTGACGTTTTTATCACCCTGACCGATACCGGTTTTGGTATTCACCCCAAACTGAGGGAGAAAGTTTTCGAGCCGTTTTTTACCAGTAAAGCTACGGGTTCTGGCCTTGGGCTCACACTGGCGCGACAAATTATTACTGCCCATGGCGGCACCATAACAATCGATGCGGCAGAACCACGTGGAACCGTGGTTACGATTTGCCTGCCTCGCACCGGCGAGGCAGTATAGTCGGTACCTTTGTCTGCGCTGCCCCGTGGTTCTGGAGGCAGATTTAAACGAAGAACGAATGCATCCCAAAACACCTGCGCAGGGACGTTTAAAACCACTTGCATCTTCACCTGATTCTCTGCTACAACATGCGGCCACCATCAGAGCAAAAACCACACATCTGATATGAACCGATTCCGTCAGGATACGCCAAACGATAATCGACGGTAAGGGAGGTTTGGTATGTCTGGAGAAGCAAACAAAATCATTTTTTCAATGATCGGCGTCAGCAAGTACTATGGCCAAAAAGCGGTCATTAAAGATATCTCGCTTTCCTTCTTTTACGGCGCAAAAATCGGTGTTCTCGGCCTTAATGGCGCAGGAAAGAGCACTCTTTTACGGATCATTGCCGGTGTTGATACAGAATACAATGGCGAACTTGCAATCTCACCCGGATATACCGTGGGTTATCTTGAACAGGAGCCGCTCGTTGACAGTGCCAAAACCGTGCGGCAGGTCGTCGAAGAAGGGGTTCAAGAAACCGTTGCACTGCTACAGGAATACAACCGCATCAGCGAAAAATTTTCAGAGCCCCTGTCTGATGAGGAAATGAACAAGCTCATCGAGCGGCAAGGGCAGATTCAGGAACAGATCGAAGCCCGCAATGCGTGGGATCTTGATGCGCGTCTTGAGATGGCCATGGATGCGCTCCGGTGTCCGCCGCCGGACACACCGGTGAGCGTGCTTTCGGGCGGCGAGCGCCGTCGTGTCGCCCTGTGTCGGCTCCTTTTGCAAAAGCCCGATATTCTGCTGCTCGACGAACCGACAAACCATCTTGATGCTGAAACCGTCGCATGGCTCGAGCATCACCTGCAGCGCTACGAGGGCACGGTGATCGCCGTGACCCATGACCGCTACTTCCTGGATAATGTCGCAGCATGGATTCTTGAACTCGACCGCGGTCACGGCATTCCGTGGAAAGGGAACTACTCCTCATGGCTTCAGCAAAAACAGCGGCGCCTTGAGCTTGAGGAAAAAACCGAAAGCGAACGCCAAAAAACCCTGCAGCGTGAGCTTGAATGGATCAGGATGACCCCGAAAGGCCGGCATGCTAAATCAAAAGCACGTATCAAATCGTATGAACAACTCCTTAACCAAGAGGCCGAACGCCGCGCCAAAGACCTTGAAATCTATATTCCACCAGGTCCGCGACTCGGTGACATCGTGATTGAATGCACCGGGCTCACCAAAGCATACGGCGACCGCCTTCTGTTTGAAAACATGACCTTTACCGTACCGCCGGGCGCTATTGTCGGTATCATCGGCCCAAACGGCGCCGGCAAAACAACGCTCTTTCGTATCATCACCGGCCAGGAACAAGCCGATGCCGGGACAATACGGCTTGGCGACACCGTTAAACTCGCCTATGTTGATCAAAGCCGCGATATACTGGATCCTGATAAAACCATCTGGGAAATGATCTCGGACGGATCAGACACGATCAAACTTGGCAACCGCGAAGTCAATTCCCGCGCGTATGTGGCGCGGTTTAACTTTTCCGGAACCGACCAGCAGAAAAAAGTCGGAAACCTTTCGGGCGGTGAACGCAACCGAGTCCATCTTGCACGAATGCTCAAAGAAGGCGCAAACGTCTTACTGCTGGATGAGCCGACCAACGACCTTGATGTCAACACGCTGCGCGCGCTTGAAGAAGGGCTTGATAATTTTGCAGGCGCTGCTATGGTCATCAGCCATGACCGATGGTTTCTTGATCGCATCGCCACCCATATTCTCGCGTTTGAAGGCAATAGCTCCGTTTACTTCTTTGACGGAAATTTCACGGAATATGAAGAAGATAAAAAACGGCGGCTCGGCCCTGCAGCAGTCGAACCTCATCGCATCAAATACCGGCAGCTCACCCGGGCGTAGAACCATTTCTTGCCGTGAATGCTTTGACCAATTATGCTTCGTTTATGCGAATCAGAATCTTCTGCTATACATTATTTCACAAATGCCCTTCTGAACGTCGCAACCGCCGCATCATAGGCAGGCTGCATTCTGGGGGAAACAGCGCCCCAAGCATTGACTGCATGCCCTTCGCCTAAAAGCCGGAGGGTGCTCACAGTACCCCCTTCCTGAATAAGCCGTCGTGCATACGCTTCCCCCTCATCCCGAAGCACATCCTCTTCACCAGTGATCACCAGTGCCGGTGGCAGCCCGGAAAGTCGCTCGGCGCGAAGCGGCGAGGCATACGGGTGGTTTCGGTCTGCCTTTCCCTTAAGATATTGCTCGCGGAACCATGCCATCTGCCGACGGGTCAGCCCTGAACCTTTGCCGTATAAGCGGTAGGATTCGGTATCAAGTGAGGTCAAATCGGTTACTGGAAACACAAGAACTTGAACCGCAATACTTGGCCCGTGCCGGTCACGTGCCATAAGACATACTGCAGCTGCAAGATTGCCGCCGGCACTGTCACCGCAGACGGCAATCCGCTCGGGGTCTGCACCATATGCCGCAGCATGTCTGGATGCCCACACAAGCGCTGCATAGGCATCTTCGACCGCAGCAGGAAATTTATGCTGCGGCGCCAGACGATACTCAACGGCAACAACAAGCGCCGGTACGGTTGCCGCAAAATAAGTGCACAGTGTTGTGTGCGTCTCAAGTCCGCCGTACACCCATCCTCCGCCATGGTAATAGAGAATGATGGGCACTATGGTGCGGACAGGTGGGCGATAGAGGCGAAGCGGCGGTGTGCCATCTGCTGCATGTGCCGGTATATCTTCAATAGAAACGCCATCGGGGCCAACGCTACGCAAACTCCGTAGTGCTGCAGCATCACCGCAACAATACAATCCAACAACGGCACTGAGAACAAACACTCCCCAGAGAACTGCTGATGCAGCCGGTCCGTATCGACAGCGTCGGTTTTTGTACGCCGATACACGATCCATCATTTTGTCCAAGCCACGAACCACGTGCCTCGAGTACCCCGTCATACCGAAAACCTATCCAAGCTCTTGCACAAACGAGGCACCCGCCCGATAGGCAGCTTTGAGAATATCGGGATGGTTCTTCACAACACCTCGGCCGTGACGCTTCCCCCGGGTTCCGGATATGGCAAGCACATCCACTGTTTCGATGCCGTGCAATTTTAAAAGGATAACTATCTGCTCAATGACGTGGTCATAGGCATGGGGATTCGGCCACATCCATGAGCATACTACCACCGCTTTCTTCCCGGCAGGCATTTTTCTTGTGAGCATAGGATTGAGAAGACAGTCCCACCGGTCCATAAAGTTCGCCATAATTCCGTTCTCACGCGCGGTATAAATAGGAAACCCGATGATAAAACCATCGGCTGCAAAGAGTTTATCATACACCACTGCGCTCATCTCATCGCGTATCGTACAAATGGTCGGGAGATCACCCTTGCGGCAAGCACGGCATCCGGTGCACGGCTGCAGATCAAGATCTGCTGCATAAATTTTCTCGGTCGTGCACCCGCTGTCGGCGCATGCACGCAGCAGCTCATCGATGATCACATCGGTGTTGCCGCCCTTGCGGGGACTTGTTGTCACGGCAAGAACGCGTGCCTGTGAATCGACCCGAGCCGGAATTTCGAGGGCGTGCCGCCATTGTACCATCTGTACCGGCTCGCTGCCCGGCGCAAGGTCTTCTTGTGCCCGCGCAGCAGCCATTTCAGCGCGCAGCCGATCCATATCCTTGATCTGCAGCACCAGCGGATCATAGCCGCCGGGAAATACTTCTGAAACTGCCTGCCAAAAAACATCCTGATCAACCCGCTCCCGGCTGTTATAAGCTGCAATACGTTCGGCGGTTAAAACAATGCGCTCAACCCAACGCTCACGAATAACTTCGGGGAAAAAAGCACAGAGTTTTATCAATACCTCCTCGCTGTCGTCAGCCCATGGATATTTTCTGTTCATAGTATGTCCTCCCGAGTTGTGATGTTTGTCCGGGTTGTTCTCCGGGTCGTGCGCCACGAAACCCATGCCGTAGCAGCAAGGATCAACAATGCGGCATCAACCGGGCACCTAAACCGGTTGTTCTCGCCGAATTCTATGAGCGATGAAACTATAAGCGTATAGCCATGCAGCGCCATACATAAAAGCGCAACAGCGCCGCCAGATGCACGCCCCGTTCGAGCAGAGCGCCATGCAACCCTTACCCCTGCTCCATACACAAGCACATACACTACCGTAACACAGGCAGCATAGAGCCAAACCTTTTTATCTGAATGTCGGTTATGCACCCCTAAAAACCCAAACCAGAGAGAGCGATAGAGTTTTTCAAGCGGCGCAAGGATGGTCATGTTATTCTCAAATAATGCGTGGACGGAATCAGAGCTGTACCACAGCGTCAGTGCGTATGCCCCTGCCGTGTATAGTGCAAAACGTGCCGGATCGTGCCGAATGAGCGCAATGGCATCACTACGGAGCGCACGGGATAACGCCACATAACCGCTATGATTAAAATTAGGTTTGCCTGTGCTTTTCCAGAGTGCGCAGTCTGCCGGGTGATGACAGCGGACCTGTTCTGCAAGGCCAGGATATCGGTCGATTGATTTGAACGGCTCAAAGCCTGCTTCCACCCCGCGTCTGCTGATAATACCGCGATCGCACAGTGCTTCGAGTTCCATCTCGTCATACGCATTGACCTTATTCCACAAACTCATGCCGTCCCATGAGGAGGTACCGAAAAAATCGTAAAGTATATAGTTTTTTATACAGAGCAGGAAAAGCGGAAGTATGACGATGCACATCGCTGCGCCGAGCATGTGTGCTCCGCGACGGCCGTCCTGGGTAATCCAAAAAACAAAGCAGACAAGCGCAATAACGAGTCCGGCGATAAAGACCGGATGATACAATGAGCGAACCAGCGCAAGGCAGAGCAGTGCTATAAGCACTATACACCATGAAGCCATACTGCGCGTGTGACACCAGCGGGCAAGGCTGCAGGCCGCAAGCACGACAAAAAACGTTTCAAGATGGGTATAGTACAGCAGATGCTCATAGAGGAGCAGGGTTGGATTAAACACAAAGAGAAGGGTTGCGGCAAGCGCCGTGCGCATGCCGATACCGATACTCCTCAGGCAGTGGTACAACAACAACGGAATGAGAAGACCAATCGTAGAGAATAACAGCCAATAGGAAAGATTGGGGAAGGGCGAACATTTCAGGACCACACCGAGCAGCAGGTTAAACAGCGGCGGCTGGCTGTGCAGGTACAGCAGACTCCGCGCAAGATCTTCGTGCAAAAGCTTCGGATCAAGATACTGAAGTGCAAACTGCAGCGGCCGAGCAATAAAGGTACCGCCACAGTGGTAAAACCATGCCCGCAACAGCACGGCAGCCACCAGCACTATAATCCCACTCGTTATGTCTTTGCGGTTGGTATCGGATATTGTCATGGAGTGTTGTTACTCTGTGTGCAGGGCTATTTTCCCTTCCGTGAAGGCAGCATTGCCTGCTCCATGGCCGCATAGTCTGAAAGTGCTGCCTCTGCCTCCTCACACCAGCGCAGGATATCATCAGGCAGCATGCTACCGGTCTGCTGCAAAAAACGGATGTAACGAACAAGGCTTGTTACATAGAAACGTTTATCTCGGATAAGATAATCACATCCCGGCCCGCATGCCCTTTTGTCGCGGACATCTGCGGAAGGGTCAAAACCAATGCGCCCGGCAATGACGCGCGCCGCTGCAAAATCGATCCGGGCAAGCCCGGCATGGTAAAACCGCATCGTTGCACCTCGTGAGGCATCATAAAATAATCTTTTCGGATTTGTAAAGAATCAAAAGTGGAAACGCAGCAAGATCAGGAGCTTTTGTCTCCTGCTCCATCACGAGCAGATGTCAGCGCAGGCACTCTAATTTTTTCTCCTGCTTTGAGTTGAGGCATGCCGGTTATATTGTTGATTCGTTTCAGCTCGTCGACCGGCAGGTCGTACATACGGGCAATAGAAAAAAGTGTCTCCCCTTTTTTGACAAC
>JAOAHH010000004.1 GCA_026415325.1 Thermodesulfobacteriota bacterium
GCAGGGGAAAAGAGTTTACATCAGCAGGGATAGGGTAAAGCGACGTCAGATTGTAAACGAACTTGATGTATGTAGGGACTTGCAAACACGAGGATTTGAGATTGTCCATCCCGAAGAGATGACGTTTACAGAGCAGGTTCACTATTTCCGATCAGCAAAAACCATTGTTGCGCCTCACGGTGGCGGCCTGACCAATATGGTATGGGCCGAAAGACCAAGGGTTATTGAGCTCATGCCACAGCCCTATAACAATCCTTGTTATTGGTTGGCGAGCAGCGCGATCGCAGAACAATACGGGATGATTGTGTTGGACGGGTTCTGTGACCATTCTGCTATGGCAAAAAATCTGAGGGTTGATATCGATAAAATCAATCACGTTTTGGAACAGATGGAGACCTAAAACGGCGAGGGGAATATATGGCTCAATTTGTGTTTGCAACGGCCGCCAATGCACGGTCATGGCTCGACAGGATATTGGAAATTCAAAAGGTGGCAGATACAACAATATCCGAGGTTGAGGGTGTGAGAGGATATATGAAACTTGGCGATTTGCAGTTTCTGTTTAATGTGGGGCTTACCTTGCCACTGAACGGGACGTATCTTGAAATCGTCAGTTGGGCGGGGCTGTCGGCAATTGCCGTTGCAAACGGGCTTTTGGCAAATGTGAATCTAAAAGCAAGAATTTATTGTGTTGATACATGGCTTGGTTCAATTGAACACCAAGGCCTGACCGAGATCAGGAACAATGCACTCTATCACATGTTTCTTGAGAATATCCGCAAGACGGGTATGGACGGTTTTATTACGCCTATAAGGGCAACGAGTTTAGAGGCCGCGGCAACATGGGAAGACGCTTCCCTTGATGTGATTTTTATTGACGGCGATCACTCATTTCAGCCCTGCTTTGACGATATTGTCCATTGGTTTCCCAAATTAAAACCCGAAGGAAGAATGATAGGACATGATGCTACGCCGCAGGGCGGGGTCAGAAAAGCGCTTGCGACATTCAAGGAAAAAACCGGGATTGACTTCGTCATAGATGAACGGAACGGAACCCATTACCTTTGGGAACTTGTTCTCAATAAAGAGAGCAGGAAAAACTCCAGCCGCGTGTTCTCTTCTGTAGCGGTTGGTTCGCACCAAAAAGAACCCACCGTGCCCGCTGACGTGGTCGAGCGCATCCAGCAGGCACACCAGCGGAGCACCCCGGGGTTTGCGGTGAACATAGGGTCAGGTGATGGAAAATCCCATAACGATCCGACGTACCCTCTTTTTCAAAGAGGGTTTTCCGGTATTGCTGTCGACGCGTCGTTGCCTGATGCTATTTTCGACACATTGCCGAATCCTTTGGTGCACAAGGTGCAGCGGCAGATCACTCCGGATAATTGCGTTGCTGTATTGCATGAACACGGTTGCCCTGCTGACTTCGATTATTTGAAGATAGACATCGACGGATATGATGCCGTTATCCTGCAGAAACTTCTCAACAGCGGATTTAGGCCTAATGTGATTACCATGGAGGTGAATCCTGAAATACCACCTCCGGTAAAATTTTCCGTATTGTATCATCCGAAGTATAAACCTACCGGCAAAACAGGATTCTACGGCTGCTCGTTTTCCTATCTCCTGCATGTCGTCAAGGAGTACGATTATGTGCCATGTCTCATTGATTTTGCCACTGCTTTTACCCATGATGTGACCCTTATCAAAAAAGAATACCTTCCGCTGTTCTCCTCTTCTGCCACGATCAGCGAACATGAGCTGTTTTATAGTCATCCGTATAGACATTCTCATTTTCGGGAAATAGGGATCGACTCGCGGAACTGGAGGCACAGAAACGATCATGCGCAACTTCTCGGTGAGATATGGCTTGCCCTTATCCATGCGAACTTTTCTAAGCACAATCATCTGGAAGTGCCGTTCGCGTTGTTCCTTTGAGCGAGGAAAAAATGCATATGAAATGTTCGGTCATTATTCGCTCCTATAACGAAGAAAAACACCTGCAGCGGCTGCTTGACGGGGTTTTCAGCCAGCAGTTTGCCGGCGGGTATGAAGTAATTCTGGTTGATTCCGGGTCCAACGACCGAACATTGCAGATTGCCGCTGCTTATCCGGTACGGACTGTTCACATCAAAAAGGAATATTTTTCTTTTGGCTATTCACTCAATCAGGGTATCAAGGCATCGTCAGGAGAGTACTGCGCCTTTATCAGCGCGCACTGCTATCCTGCAAACAACCGGTGGCTTACAACGCTGCTTGAACCGTTTCGGGACGAAAAAATCGCGCTCGTCTACGGCCGGCAGATCGGCAACCATGTAACGAAGTATTCAGAAAAGCAGATTTTCGCCAAATGGTTTCCACCGGAATCGGTTCAACGACAGCACAGTTCGTTCTGCAACAATGCAAACGCGGCAATCCGCAGGAAACTGTGGGAGCAGGAACCGTTTAATGAAGCATTAACGGGCCTTGAAGATCTTGCATGGGCACAGCGGATGATCGAGCGGGGGTATTTTCTGGCCTATAATGCAGACGCGGTTATCTACCATGTGCACGAGGAAACATATGCACAGATTTTTAACCGCTATAAGCGAGAGGCCATTACGTTGCATTCGATTCTGAGAGATTCGCGGTTTACTTTTTGGGATTTTATAAAACTTTCGCTTATGAATATCGCCGTTGACAGTGTGCATGCACTGCGTGACAGGGTGTACCTTGCTGTGTGGCGAAGCATCGTGTGTTTCAGGCTGGCACAATTTTACGGCACCTACCAAGGGTATAAATTCAGGAAGGCAATAACGCAAGAGCTCCGTGAACGTTTTTACTATCCGACGCGCTATCGAAAGGAAATGGAGTCATCCACACAGGACGTGCCTCTTGCCTGTAAAACGGAGCTTTTGTGAATTATAGAGATGTTACCCCGTCGACATCACCTGTCATGCCACTAAAGGGTGCTGAGACTGCGCTGGTTCGGGCACTATTGTTACCGAGCGAGGTGTTTCATGTATAGGGTACTCATATCGGCTCCTTATCTCCAACGGGATTTTGAGGCGTACCGAGGTGAATTTGTAGCCAGAGGTATTGTGCCGTTTTTGCCCCGGGTTGTCGAACGGCTTGAGGAGCCTGATCTGCTTGCCGTTATTGCGGATTACGACGGAATCATCTGCGGTGATGACCGTATTACGGCACGGGTGATCGACGCTGCGGTACGGCTTAAAGTCATCGTCAAATGGGGCACCGGTATTGACTCGATTGATAAAGTGTATGCAGCCTCAAAGGGTATTCCTGTGTTTAATACGCCCAATGCCTTTACCGAGCCGGTTTCCGATTCGGTTCTGGCACTTATGCTTTCGTTTGCGCGGCAGATTATTCCTTCAGACCGTATTCTGAAACAAGGTGGATGGGATAAAAGAATTGGATTTTGCCTGTGCGAAAAAACGCTCGGCGTTATCGGTATCGGCAATATCGGCAGGGCTGTGGCACGAAAAGCACGAGGATTCGGGATGCGGATTTTGGGCAACGATATCAAGGAGATACCCGCCACAGTCACCCAAGAACTCGGTATCATTATGGTGTCGCTTGAGCGGCTGCTTCGAGAAGCTGACATCATCAGTATCAACTGCGATCTCAATCCGACAAGCTATCATCTCATCAGCGAACGGCAGTTTGCCTTGATGAAACCGGATGCCATTATCATTAACACTGCCCG
>JAOAHH010000131.1 GCA_026415325.1 Thermodesulfobacteriota bacterium
ATATCCCGCGCTTTTTTCACCTTCCGCGCAAGATCAGTGGGATGCGCTGGTGTGGCCGTTGCCACATACGGAATATGATGCGCCAAAGCAATCAGCGGCATGTCCTTCTTTTGCGTCGTCTGCCCGATGCTGTTCTTACCGTGCGGTGATGTTGTCGTTGTTGCACCATAGGGAGTTGCACTGCTGCGCTGAATGCCTGTGTTCATATATCCTTCGTTATCGAAGCACACATGAATAAAATTGTGCCCGCGCTCAAGCGCCCCCGAAAGCGCCTGCAACCCGATATCAAACGTCGCACCATCGCCCCCCATGGAAACCACCGTCACCTCCTGGGCAGGCCCTCGTCCCTTGCGCCGCATTGCATCAAGTCCGGACTCAATCCCTGCTGCAACCGCTGCCGTATTCTCAAAAAGCGCATGGATCCAAGGTATCGCCCAGTTGGTCGTCGGAAACGGCGATGAAATTATTTCCATGCATCCTGTGGCGCATGCAACAATCGTATCCTTGCCCAGTGTCTTGAACACCTGCCGCATTGCAAGCACTTCGCCACACCCAATACACGCCCGGTGCCCCGGCATAAATACCTCTCCGGCTTCTCGTAATTTTTCCAGCGTTTTGGCATATGTCATTGTGCTCATCCCCGTACTCCTATCGTCTCGTATTGTAACTCAATTCCCTTGTCCACAATCTCCCGTGCCCGATCAAACATTGCCTCATAGTGGCGTACACTCATATCGCGGCCGCCAAGCCCACCGATAAAGTTCAGAACGCGCGGCATAGTGTTAAGCCCGTAGAGCGCTGACTTTACTTCGGTACACAACGGTCCTGCGCTTCCGCCGTACGTCATCGCCCGCTCAAACACAATGACTTCACGCGCATTCTGTACCGCTTCGCGCAATGCCTGCAACGGAAACGGCCGCCATAGCCGCAGCCGTACAAGCCCGACCTTCCTCCCCTTCTCACGCACTCTGTCCACTGCCACTGCTGCCATCTGGTTAAAGCTTCCGATTGCTACAAGCACCGTCTCCGCATCTTCGGTCTTATACGTCTCAAGGGGTCGGTATGTCCTGCCAAACCGCCGCCCAAACTCCTCCCATACCTCCACAATCTTCCCGTATGCACGGTTAATTGCCACGTCCTGTGCCTTCCGGCACTCTGCATATACCGCCGGCGGGCCGAATGCGCCCATCGTTACCGGACGGTTCGGATCCAGCGGATACGGATACTGCGGTGCCGGCAAAAAATCTCCGAGCTCATCCCGCTCAAACACAAAATACGGCTCCACGACATGCGATACATGAAACCCGTCCATGTGCACCATAACCGGAAATAGCACGTGCGGATCCTCGGCAATCCGAAATGCGCACAGTGTTAAATCATGCGCTTCCTGCGCATTCTCCACAAAATACTGTATCCACCCGACATCCCGGACCGCCATTACATCAGAATGATCGCCCCACACATTCAACGGCCCGGACAACGCCCGATCCGATACTGCCATCACTACCGGCAGCCGCATCGAGGATACCAAGTACAAAACCTCGTGCATCAGCTCAAGCCCTTGGCCGGCCGTGGAGGTAAACGTTCGCGCTCCGACGGCCGCTGCTCCCAAGCAGGCACTGATCGCCGAATGTTCTGACTCGACGTACATATAGTTTGCGTTCAGCTCACCCTCGGCTACCATCTCCGATAACCGCTCAACTACGTGCGTCTGCGGTGTGATTGGATACGCCGCTACCACATCCACATCTGCCAGCCGTACCGCATCCGCTACCGCAAACGATCCTTCTGCGCCTACCCGTCGTGCCATCTCAGTGTTCCTCCTGCACCATGGTTATCGCTCCCTTGGGACATTCATACGCACAAATCCCGCACCCTTTGCAATAGTACAACTCTGCCTCGTAGTACCCCTCTTCGTCCTTCACAATACACGGCTCAGGACAAAAACTAAAACATATCCCGCACTTCACACACTTACTCCGGTCAACAACCGGTCGCTGTGACCGCCAGTCTCCGGTCCGGTACTCTGCGGCATTGCCCGGCTCAAGTACAATGTTCCCGACCGGTATCTCCTGCCATGTCAACTCAAAATCCTTCTTTGCCATCTCATCGGCCCTCCACCTGTGTTTCCTCATATGCACGCCGGCATGATGCAAAATTCTTCTCGCCGAGTTTCCCAAATCGGTGTATAAAAACCTCACGCAGCGACTCCAGTGCAAGTGCTCCGGTAGCTTTCACCAGCGCCCCGATCATCGTCGTGTTCGCGATCGGTCGCCCGATCGTCTCCGTTGCGATCTTGGTTGCATTTACCGTCGCCACACGGCCGTGAAGCCGGTACTCCTGTTTCACCTCTGCCGGCGTCTTGCTCGTGTTCACAATCACGAGCCCACCACCTTTTAACCCTTCCCCGACATTCACCACGCTGGTCAACGTCGGATCAAGCACGAGCACTACATCCGGTTCCTCAACCTCGTTGCGCAGCCGGATCGGTTCTGAAGCGATCCGGATGAAGGCCTTTACCGGCGCGCCACGCCGCTCCGGCCCAAAACTCGGAAATGCCTGTGCGTATCGGCCTTCATTAATCACCGCCGCCGCCACCAGCTCAGCCGACGTTACCGCACCTTGCCCTCCTCGTCCATGCAGTCTGATCTCAAGCATATAGAGTCCTCCCGAACAGGAAACACCTCATAATCCCCACACGACCGCCCTTACAAAGGGCGGTCATTATTATCACAAATCCCTATCATTGTCAAATAAAACTGATAGTGCTCGATATTCATAACAATCCTGAAGGTTGAGCAACTCAGGATAAATACGGCAAGCTATCGTTTGCTGGCAGAAAAACGAGGGTGCACTTCGTTACCGGAAGAGAGTGTTTGACACATCACTCATACAGACAGTATTCGATCACCTGTCATTACAATTTTTTTTCAGCGTGAGGTGCTGTGAGCACCTACTCATCGCCGCTCTCCATATCAGTAAGGGATATGTCTTTATAGAGCAGGTTTTCTTCGGTCTCTTCTGCGGTATACTTACTGCGTTTTTCTATTTCGGATTGGCAGGTGATGCAGTACCGGGCAAATGGCAATATTTTGAGCCTCTTCTTGTTGATCTCGGCACCGCATTCTTCACAGAAACCATAGGTTCCGTCTTTCAGTTTCTCGAGCGCCGCTTCAATGGCATTAAGCTTTGCCCTTTCGCGCTCCCCAAGCATATACACCATCTGGCGGTCCTTTTCCACATCAACATCATCATAAAAATCGCCCACTTCCCGGTCAGGGCTACTGCGTTCTGTTTTGATGTTCACACCGATACCGGAAAGAATCTCATCACGAAGTTTTATGAGCTCTTTCTCGAGCGGCGACATTTTTTGCTTGGTGGGTGCCTTTTTTGCCATAGAGCCTCTATTAATAGCTGCAAGGGAAAATGATTTAAAAAATGAACGTGTTGTATAAACTGTGCCGTTTTGTTTGTCAATACAATTTTTGATATACAGAGTGACTTGCTTTTTGCACATCCTTATGGCTATGATGAGGTGGTGCCAAAAGGCAGACCGGAGATAACTGCGATACGTGTATCCATGCAAAATTCCATCCCCCGCCAAGATAACGACATTAAAAACATGTCGTGGGAAGCCTTGGTTGCCCTCTGTCGCCACATTGGGCTTGATCCATATCGTGCGCGACAGCTATATCAGTGGGTCTTTCAAAAGCACATTAACGATCTTGAACAAATGACATCACTTCCCAAACAAACACGCCAAGAACTTGCCCGATATATTGTTATCAGCGATCTCGAGCGAGAACACATTGCAGTATCACGGGACGGTTCAAAAAAATTTGTTTTTCGCACTGCCGACGGATACAAAATAGAAACGGTCGTTATCCCCGAGCGCAGGCATACAACGCTCTGTATTTCAACGCAAATCGGCTGCCCGCTGCAATGCCGCTTCTGCTTTACCGGACGCACAGGACTTGTCCGCAATCTGCGCGTCGCGGAAATTGTCAATCAGGTTCATAATGTTATCATGGCCGAGGGACTATCGACAGTACGCCTAAATCTTGTCTTCATGGGCATGGGCGAGCCCCTTGCAAATTACGACAATACCCTGACCGCTATCCGGATACTGATGAACCCGTGGGGCATGAACTTTTCCCACCGAAAAATAACGGTTTCCACTGCAGGCATCATCCCCAAAATGATAAGGCTGGGCAATGAATTGCAAGTAAATCTCGCAATTTCGATCAATGCACCTACAGATGAACTTCGAAGCTTTCTGATGCCGATCAATAAGCGTTATCCACTTTATGCGCTCCTTGAGGCAGCACAACGCTACCCGCTGTCGCCCCGCAAGCGTATTACGTTTGAATACATTATCATTAAAGATGTCAACGACTCGCCGCACCATGCCAATATTCTTGCCCGGATCCTCAGGCGCATCCCCTGCAAAATCAATCTCATACCGTTCAACGAACATCCTGCCGTTGATTTCCGCAGGCCTGATGAAAAAACCGTGGCAGCATTCCAAAAAATTCTGCATATCCACCATTTTACCGCACCGATTCGATACAGCAAGGGCGCGGACATTGCTGCGGCTTGCGGCCAGCTCGGGGGGGGAATGGTATAGCAAAAGTATAACAGCACCGGTCAACAGCGCAGATTGTCTACCGGTCTCTACATGCGAAAGGCGATTGTCAGTATTTATTGCCGGCTTTGTGATACTTGGCAACGTCGCAAAAAATCTCGCGATGGGTCATTGTAGGGGCGAAACGAGGAGGCAAATCTTGTCTTTCAATAGACCAAACCTGCCCGAGGTCATAAAACCGATCCTTCAGCATGTCGGACTGTGGGAGAAGAGGCAGAACCGGCGCCACCAAAGACAAAATTGCCGCCATTAGAACTTATATGCACCTGAGCACATCCCATTATATTCATACGTCGACCCGGATTACCCTTTTGAAGCATATCTGTAAAAACCCAAGAAAGGCTGAACGGGACAGGTGCATGCAAAAACCGCCGTATCGATTGATATAACATCTCATCGAATACAATGAAGCCCTTTCCCCCCTTTTCACCTGCCTGCAGTTTTTTGGCAAATCGCCCCTTGCCCATATCTTGCGACAAAAGTTTTATTGACATATAATCGCCCCACATATTTCTTTCATCCGAAAATGAGTTCCTATCAATATTTCAATTGAGATAAAACTGTTTCAATGTGGCGTTCTGGGAAGTTGAAATACAGTAACGGGTGATCCTGATTTGTGTGAGGGATTTCGTAAAGCGATAGCCTTTTCAATCCGACAAGACGGTTGGAAGTGTTCTTCGTGTCATTCGAAATGCGCTGGCACACGGAAGCATTTCCACTTTCAAGTGCCCGATAGAAGCCATCATATTTATCAAGGTCAATGTCAATGACAAAAAGGAAGTGTAGGACTATTCGTTCGTGTTAGTGGCACCCCCAGACTTCCAGCTTTTTCTGGAGAAGTGGTTCGACTTCTTAGATAAACTCCATGTTCCCCAGAATGAAACGTTCGAGGTGCTGAGAGATGCGGTCTAAAATTGCATTCTATCCTTGCTGCGGCCAAGACATTAAGGAACCCCTTGCCCTCTTGAAGCCATTTGCAGACGAAGTGATTTTTTGTGATATCAACTCGGCATTGTTTCCTCACTGGAGAAAAGCTGTAAGTTCCACATCGAGGACACCTCGCGCATCGTTCCTGATAGGTGATGTAAGGCAGGTTATTGCAAGCGTCGAGGTTATAGACGTATTGTTCTATCGTTGCGACAGTTCGGGCGAGGGCGGTAGCGGTGTCTTTGTGCTCGGCGATTCATTTCTCCCATTCATACTGAGACGATTTCCCCCTCAGGGAGGCCTAATCATTACAGATGGATCAAATAGCCGCGGAAGTAATTTTGAACGGATGATTCGGCAAAATGGTCTGACAAAGCATGGCTGGTCATTTCAAAAATCTTCCGACCAGCCATATTTAGAGCGCTATGGGTTGTATATTATCGAGGTCAAGCCGTCGGCCCAACCCATCATTCCACCGGGCATTACGCATAACGCCAAGCAAGACCGGTAAATTCAAACGTTACCCACCAAAGGGAGGAAATGAATATGCCGTATGATGCTACAAGTCCGCTTTGGCCACGAGACGATGAATCGTTTTTCCGCGATAGAACTTTTCAGGTAATGAAACAAAGAGGACCGCACTGTGTTTCCACTGTTCTTGGCATCTTAACTGGACAGCAGCCTGAGTACTTCCAGGGAAGAATCAACACACAAGACCCTGTTTCGTGGTCAGAAGCGTTAAGACCTCACGGTATGAAGCTTGCCTATTGCCCAACCGATGTGAGGAAAATAAAGTACTATATGCAAGAATTGGTCGCTTTAGATGACCTGTTTACCTTGAGTTACTACAAAACCCTGGATCCGAATGCTATACTTGGCGAACCAGACGATAAAGGTTGGGTAACCGGTTCTCACATTGTTATTTTGCATCGAGAAAAGATATTGGACCCACAGTCTGGAGAAGAAACCCGTGCTTTCGATCATGAGTGCAACGAGTACCATACAAAGCGCATATTCCGTGTGGTTCCAGAAGGCCACCTACGGGGTTTATGATAGCAAGTGGCTAATACATGCATTTCCAGCCGATAGCGCTCCGCGTTGCGGCTGAAACGCAAGCCGTTATGTCAAAAGTTTTATAAAAAGTTGGATAGGGGGATGAAGGGGGGGAGCTTAGAGGAAGCGGAGAGAATGTATCTAATAAGGTGGTAGTTGAAGCAGTGTTTCTACCATAGCAAAAAGGACGCAGATAGGCGAAGGCAGCGGCAGCATGCAGTGCAAGAAACAGGATAAGAAGCATTGATTTTTGACAGATAGAATCAACACATGGCCAGGGAAATAATTTTAGACCATTTGCCCCGGATGGTGGCAATAGCATCAATGCCTCGAGTGACTCACCGGATACTGTTTTAATCTACAATGGCGGGGGGCAAGCTGCTTTACACTCATACCAGAAAGTTTCTTGGGATTTAACTATAAAAAAACCGGAAACTTTGACAAAACGTCGGTGAAAGGAAGGAGAGACTATGGCTAACTTTTTTGGAAGACCACCAAAGGCGTAAAGGCGTTACTCGCCACCCCATTCAAATCCGAAGAGGAACTGGAGAAGATCGTATTCGAAAACTCGGAACTCCTCGAAGACATTTTCCTTCTCAAGCGCCAAGTGCGCGGTGGCTCGAAATCAGGCATACCGGACATCATCGGCATAGATAGCGATGGCAACATCTGTATTATCGAAATAAAGAACTGCGCAGTTCACGCGTCGATCATACCGCAAGTCCTTCAGTACGCATTCTGGGCCGAGAGCAATCCTGATTCCATTAAATCCCTCTGGCTCGAATGCCACAGCCGTCCTGACGACATCGTGGTCACATGGGAGAATGTCAAAGTCAGAATTCTGATCATTGCTCCCAACATTCTCCGATCAACGCTCGATCTGGGCGTCAAGATCAACTACCCAGTTGACTTGATTGAGGTGAAACGATGGGTCGAGGCGGATAACGAGATTCTGTTGGTCAACAAACTCGAACCAGAACCGAAGAAGACAACAAAGTCCGTCACCGGTCAGCCGATGTACGACAAGGCGTTCTCCAAAACCCTCTATAACAAAAAGAGCGTAGACGACTTCTTCCGGTACACAAGGGAACTCACGGCATTCGTGAGGTCAAAGGGATGGAAACTTGAAACGAAATACAACAAGCACTACTGCGGATTCAAGGCAGGCTTCTTCAACGCCTGCGGGATCAAGTTCATTGGCTCCAAGACGTTCGGTTTCTTCTTTAAGCTGACCGAAAAGGAAGCCAAGACAGTCAAAATCCCCATGACCCGATACGATGAGCAATGGGGAGAAGCCGTCTCCTACATTGAGCCAGGAAAAACAGACATGACGACATTCGCTCCTCTTTTCGAAATGGCATACAAGAAGATTAGCGGAGATTAAAAATCACCGCTCCACCAGTAACGTTGGCTGCGGTATAGTCGGGCCGCTTTCCAGGTCGGTTAATGGAGGCGCTTCTTGGAAATGAATGAAAACGTGATGTTAGCCTTACCACTCGCTATAAGAGAATCTTAGACTCTCTACCGTTCTAAGATAGCAATTGGGCATACAAAAACCTGCACCTGTCTACCAAACCACATAAATTGTTTGACGGCACAAGAGTAGATTAAAGTGTATGAATGTCCGGCCTTGTTTACAGTTTTTCGGGGAAAAGTCGTCAATGGCTACAAAAAGGTATTTCTGGGAACATGTAAATAACGCTTTACACGTTACTGCTTGAAGTTACCGTGTGGCTGCATCTCCGACTTTGTATGGTTATCGTTCCCGGGATGAGACTGTTCGGGTTGCCGATGACCATTAGGCACAACACTCTTAGGCATATCGGGCCGTGAGACAGCAGGGGGCTGCGAAGCAAATATTCCCGCCTGTTTTCTGGCTTCTGCCATTTCTTGGCTTGTGCTATCATGGGGAATGGTGAGCACCTGCCCTGGGTAAATGATGCGTGGATCACGAATCTGATCGCGGTTTGCCTTGTAGATGAGCGGCCATAGAGCAGGGTCGTTAAAAATCTCTTTTTTCCGGGCAATTGACATCAGGGTATCGCCCCGCTTAACGCAATATTGTTCTGGGCGGTTTCTATCTCCTGCACCAGTGCCGGCTTGCTGCGCAATACTGTGCTGTAAATGCCCGCAGATGCCGAACAAAATCATCCCTATCACAACGGTTCTACAAAGTGCTTTAGGCATAACCATCGATCCGCCTATCTTTGATAGCACATGGAGGGAGCATGCGTCTTCCTTTTTTACTTTAATAGAACAAAATCCGTTATGTCAACTCTCTTCACACACGGTCTTTCCCTTAAACAGTAAACCGTACGGCCTAATCCTTTTTCTCATTAAGTTACAAACCATCATTCTAAACTACGCTCAACATGGAGCAGTCTGGCACGTATAAACCCGCTACCGATAAAAATCACCGGAGCACTACAAAAAAGCGGGTCTGAACCCAAACGGATCAGACCCGCTCCTGTTGGACAACACAAAAGCGCGCTTATTCGGCGAGAACCGGCAAAAGATAATCAAAGCCCTTTTTTATGGCTTCTTTTGCCTGATGGGCGTTGATATACTTCTTCTGCTCCAGATACTCCACCAGCTTTGAGTATCCTTCAAGCAGGATACGCCGATGGGTCTTTGCGTCAAGCACGCCTTTCTCCTGAAGATAATCAAGCACATCGATCATTTTGTCGTCCATTGCGATGAACTTCTTCGCCTGTGCCTGTGTCATGAGAGCCATGGTACTACCTCCTTTCAGTTAACGTGCGAAGAATTGGTATTAATAGTAATATTTTTTCTTCTTCTTTTCCGCTTCAGACAGATACTTGGCGCGCAGCGGCGCGAGATCCCGTGCTACGTACTCAAGACCGAGCTGTTTCAGCTTGCGCTCGCTGGGGAAACCGGTCTTGGGATCCCAGTCGCGGTATCGGTAGTACTTCTGAAGCATGTCGTGCAGAGGCAGTACGACGCCCACATTGGTCTGATAATCAACACCTTGCGGCATCGGCTCTTTCAGAAAACGCTCGGGAACCGTATCTTCACGCGCACCTGACATCATGCGGTTCCAGTATGCGCGCTCAAGATTTACAATGCGCTCGCCGATTTCCTGGAACTCTTCCTCGGTAAAATCAAGGCCGGTAACGGCATTGAGGTACTCAACCTGGTCAGGTGTCAGGACGGCGTATGACCAGTGCGTGGTGAAGCAGCACACCTGGAGACAGTCTGTGGTTGCCTTCTGGTTTTCCTCATAAAACACCATGTAGGGCTTATTGGCAGTGGTAACCGGTTTTGCACCGCGCTCGTCGCCTAGAATCTTGGTGTTCAGACCGGTATACAGCGCACCGGACAGCTCAAGGCAGCACAGAGACCGCAGATGGTCACAACCGCCGCGCGTCCCCATTGCAAACGAAAGACCGTAGCCAAACCCGAGTCCGCGCGGATCGTCGCCTGGCAGCGTCATGCCGCGAGTCGTAATCGTGTAGTACCGGGCCTCTTCAGGCAGACCGAGACGGGTTGCAGCCCTTTCGGCACCGTCTGCCAAAATATCGCCGAAGCCTTCACGCTTTGCGATCATCGGTATCAGTTTGTCCACCACGTCTTCGTTGCCCCATTCAAGCTCAAGGCCGCCGGTCTCTTTTGTGGTGATAAAGCCTTTTTCATCCCCCTCCATCGCCGTGCTGATCACCCCGCCGGTTTCGATACCGTCCATACCGTAATCGTTTGTGAGCCGCGCATTGTGCCAGATATCATTTGCATCCTCAAGAATGCCGACACGCGGACCGGTTGGAACCGAATGTTCATATTCAGGACCGCCAAACTCTTCACCTGCCCATCTGCCTTCCTTGATGTGGGTAAAACGACCGCAGCAAATCGGGCATGCAAAGCATCCTTCACGATGTTTGAGCACGGTCTGGGAATGGGTTTCTCCTGACATGTTATTTGCCAAAGGATGTGCACCCCCCTGGAAGTTGCGCCACGGCAGCCATCCGTCACGGTTGGCGACGTTGATCAGACAGAGGCTTCCGAATTCATACAATCCCATTTTCATCGGATCGGTCTTGAACGCCTGCCGCAGACGATTGCACACTTCCATCATCTTT
>JAOAHH010000057.1 GCA_026415325.1 Thermodesulfobacteriota bacterium
GTCAACGGGCAGCAGGGATGGGCGGTCGGAAACAAGGGGCTTTATCTTCGCAGCACTGATGGCGGCAAAACATGGGCAGAACAATCTGAAGCCATTAAAACAAAATTCTGGCTGCGCTCCATTGCGTTTTGCGATGCGCAAACAGGATTTATCGTCGGTGCTCGGGGCACGGTTGCCAAAACAGAAGACGGCGGCGCAACATGGAATATTATCTCCGGTTTCCGGTACGATACAGAGGAGTTTGGGCTGGCGGACTTTTGAAAGCTGAATACACGCAGAACGGTGACGGATGAACAGGATACCAGTCTTCATACTGCACACCAATTTCAGAAAGGAGTTATGAGCATGTCGAAACTGTATGACGTTGTTGTCGTCGGCGGCGGTACCTCAGGGCTTGAAGCGGCAAAAACCGCTGCCGAAAACGGCCTGCGCGTTGCGCTTCTTGAGCGAAAAAGCGATCCTGCAAAAGTACAGCGGTCATGTGCGCAGATGTTTCTTATGAATATGGACTCGTTTTATGAAGAATGGATGTATTTCTCAAAAGAACAGCAAAAATGGGTCTTTCCCGTCAACAACTTCACAGTCAATTATAAGGGTCCGTATCGCAGTTTTTACGCCTGCCATTTCATCGCACCGAATGCAAAAGACCGTATTGAAATCGGGGACTATGAGCTCAATGCCTCGGGCAACGGCAGGCCTGCGGCTGTATTCGATAAAGGCATCTTGCTCAAAGGCCTTTACGAGGAGGGACAAAAGGCCGGCGTTGAGTACTTTTTGGAACGCAACGTTACCTTTGTGCAACGCACGGCGCGCGGCGTCACGGTCAAAACCGCTGAAGGAGATGTACTGGAAGGAACCTTCTGTGTTGCTGCCGACGGCATCAATTCTCGCCTTGCAAAGGTGACCGGACTAAACAAAGAGCGTCGCTTCATCAATACGCGAAAATCGATCAGCCATTATGTCATCGGCGTAGAATTCGAACGCTCGGAGGCAATTTTCCTCGGCATCAGTTGGGACAGAGAGAAACTGGGGCCAGTGCCGTTTTGCCTGTTGCCGAGTGTATACCGTGATGATGAATACTGGTTTTTTGTCAGCGGTCAGGAGCAATTCGATTTTCTCACACAACGGAGTAATTTTAAACACTGGTTTCCGCGCCTTGAAATCACCCATACCCGTGCCAATGTCGTCAACAACTGGAGTCCGGCACGCGAGCCGTTTAAAGACAATGTCGTGTTTGTCGGCGACAGTTGCTGGTTTTCGGAAGCGGAAAACTCGGGCGCCCTCCTTTCCGGCCACAGGGCTGCAAATGCAATATGCGAGGCGCTCCACCGCGGATTGCCGAACCGCGAAGGGATCATGAACTACATCCTCTGGTGGCAGCAGACGTGGCTTGCCACTCACGATTATCGAGATTTTCTCTGTTATCCGTTGTTTAACCGAATGTTTACCGAAGACGAGTACAACTATCTCCATCATATCGTAACGCAAAAACTTCCCTGGACACTCAATCCGTTTAAACTTTACAGCAGGCTCATGGAAGGCATCGGGCCGCATATGGACAGAATCAGACAAGAACGACCGGCTTTGGCAAAAAAAATTGCCATGTTCAGACCTGAAAAGGTTTTGCAGCTCGTGCAACCGGTATCACGTGTGGGATTCCCAAATGTGTAAGAGATGTCAAGCAGAGGGAAATATAAACCATGGCGCGTACCTATGATGTGATCGTTGTCGGCGGCGGTACTTCCGGACTCGAGGCGGCAAAAACCGCTGCGCAGGCCGGTCTGCGGGTTGCGCTCTTGGAGCGAAAAAGCGATCCTGCAAAAGTCCAGCGATCCTGCGCTCAAATGTTCCTCATGAATATGGATTCGTTCTACAACGAGCACATGTATTTTTGCGAGCGCACGCAAAAATGGGTATTCCCGGTCAACAATTTTTCCGTGACCTATACCGGCGGATACCGTAAGTTTTATGCATGCCACTTTATTGCCCCCAATGCCCGCGATCGCATCGAAATCGGCGATTACGAGAGCAATGCCTCCGGACAAGGAGTTGCAGCCTGTGTCTTCAATAAAAATGATTTGCTGCGGGGACTTTTCGACGAAGGGCGTCATGCAGGTGTTGACTATTTCCTCGAACGCAATGTAACGGCTGTTTTTCCGCACTCCGGTCGTTGTGTCGAGGTAAAAACCGCAGAGGGCGACCGGTTGGCGGGCACCTTTTGCATTGCCGCAGACGGTATCAATTCGCGCATCGCACGCCTTACCGGCATGAACCGCCAACGTATCTTCTTATTCACCGCTGGATCGGTGAGCTATTATATCACCGGTGTGCAGTTTGACCGTTCGGAAGTCATCTGCATGGGTAACGCCTATGATCACAACGGACTTGGGATGGTACACTTCTGCATGCTCCCGAGCGTGTATCGTGATGATGAATATTGGTTGTACATCGGGGGCGATGAAAAGCTCGATTTTTTCACCCGGCGGAGCGCGTTCAGCCATTGGTTTAAAAATATCGAAATCACCCATAAGCGTTCCGCCGTGATCACTGCATGGAGTCCGACGCCTGAACCGTTTAAAGACAATGTGGTCTTCGTCGGCGATAGTTGCTGGTTTGCCGAAGCGGAGAATACCGGGGCGCTGCTTTCAGGGCACCGCGCTGCGCTTGCCGTTGCCGAGGCATTACATCGTGGCATGCCCAATCGCAAAGGGGTCATGAACTACCTTACCTGGTGGAAACGCAACTGGCCAGAAACGCACGATTACAAATCGTTTCTTTGCTATGCCGTCTTTTTCAAACTGTTTGACGAAGATGAACTCAATTATCTCCATGCACTTATCCGGCACAAACTGCCATGGTCACTGAATCCTTTTAATTTAGCAGGACATATCATGCATGCACTTAAGCCGCACCGCGAACGGATCAGGCGCGAACGGCCGGCGCTTGCCCGTAAGCTTGATCGGTTCGGTCCAGAGACATCGATTGCGCTGATGAAACCGGCAACCCGACTGGGGTTCCCTGCCCTGTAAACAAAGTGCTCTGAAGGAGACTGACCGATGATGTATCAGGAACCCGGAATGGAAAAAAAATTCGTCGAATATTTGGCAGTGCTTCGTGATTTTGGTCGCATTTACACCGGAAAAATCATCAGCGAAACCCCCTCACTGGGAACCGATCTCAAGCTTTCGCAGATCAGAGCACTCTATGCGTTCCGTGACCGCAATATAATGACCATGCGCGAACTCGCTGACAGCGTTGGCGTTAAAATGCCGACCATGACCATTATGGTCGATTGTTTAGTCAAAGACGGCATCGTCGAACGGGAGCGTGACGAACATGACCGCCGGAAAGTTAATGTCTGGTTGACCGACAAGGGGAAAAAAATCCGCAGCACGTTTCTTGAAAAGCGACATCGGGTTGCTCGGATGATTTTCGAACGGGTACAGCCGAACGACCAAAAAGAACTGCTGCGTTCTCTGGAAAGTGTGTGTACGATATTGCGCCGTGCCTTTGAACAGGATGAAAAAAGGCCTCGGCGTCATACACGGGCAACCCGTACAGCTTTGAAAAAACCATAACCGTCTGAAAGGGGTATACCTATGGCACCGACCTATGATGTCGTTATTGTTGGAGCAGGTCCCGGGGGTCTCATGGCAGCTCGAACCGCTGGAGCTGCCGGTCTACGCGTTGCACTGCTTGAACGCAAGAAAGACATCCCCAAGATCCATCGCTCATGCGGCGGGGTTCTAAACCTGAACGAACCGACCTACGACCAGATCGTAACCCTTGATGAAGACAATCACCTGATTCAGTGTACGACGATGGGATGGACGATTCATTACGACGGTCCGTTCCAGAATGTTTATGGCTTTCATATTTATTCACCCGGTGGCAGACGACTTGAGTTCGGCAACTTTGCAGAGCTGCGGAAGAATCCCAAACAAAACCGTATGGGGGCATCGATCAGCAAAGAACAATTGCTTCGGCAGCTTCTTACCGAAGCGGAAAACCATGGTGTTGCGGTTTTTCCCAATACCAATGTCTGTTCGGTCAAAAAAGAAGGCACCGCTGTCGTCGTCGAATGCGAAAACGGAGAAGAATATGCCGGTGCTTTTGTCATCGCGGCAGACGGCATCAACTCACGGCTTGCGCGCGTGCTCAAATTCAATAAAGAGCGTGAATTTTACGGAACGTCTCGAGACACGTCGCTCACGATTCAGGGAACCGACTGCCCTGATCCCGACGGTTTTTTGTTCATGATCACACCCCGAGGGATTTTTTCCATGATTCCGCTTGCCGAAGCCGGTTGCTATCACATCTATGCCTCCACTATGCGGCGTGATGAAAAACCCCCTGAACTGCTCCGCTATTTTGTCACCGAAGCACCGACGTTCTCTGCATGGTACCGAAACTCAACGATACTTAAGCACCGCACTGCCTGTGTCGTATCGCTCATGAGTCCGATCGAGCATCCGTTTCGCGACAACGTCCTTTTTATCGGCGATGCCTGCTGGCGACGGGAGATCAGCAATGTCGGCGCCATGTGTTCAGGGTACAAGGCCGCTACCGTCATCGCAGATGCTTTAAACAGGGGCAAAACGGATGAGGAAGGCATACGAGAATATCTTGAATGGTATGCCAAACATTATTACGGCCCGTTCGGCAAACGCAAACAGGGCGGCAGGGATTTTACGCAATACCTAACGCCTGATGATATCGATTACCTTGCAAGCCTTCCCGAAGAGAAATTTCCACAGACGCTTGATATTTTCAAGGTCGTCAATCACATCGGAAAGGTTTATGGCGAGCTGATGACCAGAATTTATGAAGAACGCCCCGATACCATGGAACGGATGATACAGGTTCGTGAAAACATGGAAGAAGATATGAAAAAACGGATTTCATGGGGGTTTAAAATCGTATAACGACTTTCGTCGGTTCACAAATCACGATGCACGAGCCACAAAAGGACGTTAATAAAAAGGAGCATTCGGCATGGCAACAACCTATGATCTGGTAATCGTCGGTGCAGGTCCGGCAGGACTCATGGCGGCAAAGGTTGCTGGAGAAAACGGGCTGCGGGTAGCCCTTCTCGAGCGCAAAGAGAATATTACAGCGATTCAGCGCTCCTGCGCAACCATGTTTGCCATCGAAGACGATTATTATTTCGGCGAACGCATGTATTTCAACGAGACGACAAAACGGCTGGTGTTTCCGGTCACTGGTTTTTCCTTGCCGTATGACGGTCCGTACAAAAACTTTTATGCGTGGCATCTCTACACCTCAGATGCGCAGCATATTATTCGGCTTGGCAGCTATGAGGCAAACCGTGAACGGGGCGCATCAGGTCGGCTGTCGGTTACCTACAGCAAACACCATTTGCTGGAACGTCTGCTCGCCGATGCGCGACAGGCAGGCGTGCATGTTGTGACCGGTGCAAACGTCGTGTCGTTCCGGCGCCACGGTGATCGTGCATACTTGACAACTGCCGAAGGCGCAACCTATGCCGGTGTTTTTGTGATTGCCGCCGACGGCATCAATTCTCGTATGATGAAATTGCTCGGTTTGAATAAGGACCGCTCATTCTACGGAACCCTGACCGGCGTCAGCTATTACATGACCGGCCTCGACCTCCCCTACCCCGAAGCGATCAACTATCCGATGCTTTTTCATAAAGAAACCCAATACCCGATCATGATCTGGATCGAGCCGAGCCCGTTTGCCGACGAGGAGTTCTGGGTCTACGTCGGCGGGCCGTCACATCCGGCAATCTCGTACAAAGAGGAGCTTGACCGTTTTATCAGCTCCAGCCCGTTTTCAGCGTGGTTTCCCCGTCCTGTGGTGAAACGGATGCAGGCGCATGTTGCTAATATCTGGTCGCCTGCGCCGGTGCCGTTTAAAGACAACGTGCTGATCGCAGGCGATGCAGGCTGGACAGTCGAAGCCGAATGCACAGGATCGATGATGTGCGGGCTCAAAGCTGCCTTTGCGGTTGCCAAAGCGCTGCGCGACCGAAAACACGATGCCGAAGGCGTTGCCGAATATATTGCCTGGTGGCACGAGCATTTCCCCAACGCCATGGATTATACGGAATTTTTGCAGCTCCTCAGCTCGGCTTCGGTGGGAGAAGATCGGGCAAACTACCTCTATAAGCTCGTGACCGATATTCTGCCCTGCTCCCTCAATCCGTATAACCTGATTAAATCCGTGAATACCTCGATCATGAGGAATATCGGAAAGATACAACAAGAGCGGCCGGATATCCTCATGGCGCTGCAAAAAGCAAGTATGGTGCCGCTTAAAGAGCAGATGCGAAGCTTCATCGTGACCGGATTTCCAAACACCTAAACATCTCGGCCGGCTGGATTTCGGCACGAAAAGGGTTTTTGTTCTATGCAAACTTATGATCTGATTGTTGTCGGCGCTGGTCCGGCAGGTCTCCTTGCCGCTCTTGCTGCACGGCGTGCGGGGCTGCTTGTAGCGCTCCTTGAGCGAAAGCCTTCGATCGATACGCTTGACCGCCTCTGCGGCCAAACGCTGGTGTCGGTTAATGACTATTACTTCAATGATCTTGTATATTACAACAACAGCACCCGGAGTATCGGATTTGTAAAAAGCGGTATATCGATTCCCTATACCGGCCCAGTACAGCCCTGCTATGCATGGCACATCTACTCGCCGGACGGCGTCCGGGTTGCCTTCGGCATGCCCGAGAAAACCCGACCGCTCGGGAGCAACGGTGCTGTCGGCATTGCGATCGACAAAGCAGCACTCTTTGCGAGTCTTCGTGAGCATGCACAGGCGCTGGGTGTTGCAATATTCACAGGGATGGACGTAACCGAGGTGATTACCGATGCCTCTTCGGTCACGGTTACAGCATCGGAAACAACGTTTACCGGTGCATATCTCATCGCAGCGGACGGCACTAATTCCCGCATTGCACGCGTATGCGGCTTTAATACTGACAGAACCTTTTACTGCTATCTGCTGAGCAGCGGCGGTTATTTCCGAGGTCTCCGTCTGCCTGAGCCTGATATTTTAATTTCAAGCATCGCCTATACAAAGCCGGCACCGGGATTTATGTTTATTTTCCCTCGGCCGCATCACAATGAACATACCGTCGCATTCCTCACCCTCGATCCCCGTACCGACCTTGCGGCTGTCGCTCGATATTTTATGCAGGATAATCCTCTGTTCGCAGGCTGGTTCAAAGAGGCAAGCATGCTGCGGAGTTTGGCTTCTTCCCAGCACATCCTCTCGCCGGTCATCAATCCCTACCGAAACCGGGTGCTGCTTGCAGGCGATGCCGGATCATGTCAGGAACTTGAAAACACCGGCGCCATGTTGAGCGGTTGGAAGGCAGGCTGTGCGGTTGCTGCGGCAGTGTATGAACAGCACAAAGGGATCGCTGAACAGGCAATTGCCGACTATATACGGTGGTGGCAGGAAATCTATATCAAAGCCTGCCCGCATGAAACATATATGATGAACTTTGTATTGCCCTATATCGTCGATACCGAAGCGGATCTCGATTACCTTTTTAGCATCATAGAATCACCGCTACCGCCGTGCTGGAATCCCTATGCGGCGATTGCTCATCTTGGCAGCCGTCTGCACCACATCATGCCACGCATTGCCGCTGAGCGTCCTGCACTAGCCCAAAAACTCGGTCGTATGTCACTGCCGCTTTCCGAGATTATTCGGGAAACAACCAAAGCGTGTGGGCAGGATGTGATGGCCACAGGACATGGGAAAAAGTGAATGGGCGGAAGACAGAAGTCAGAAGAGAGGAGTTAAGCCATGAAAGAACGTTATGATGTTGTCGTTGTAGGTGCTGGACCAGCAGGGCTCCTTGCTGCCAAAGCCCTTGGTGAAAACGGCTTCGATGTCGCGGTGATCGAACGGAAAAAAGATCTCGCTGCTGTTACCCGTGCCTGTGGTCAGTCTCTCCTGCCACCAAATGAATATTTTTTTGGAGACATCTTCCATTACAACGAAAAAGACAAACGATTTTGCTTTCCGCTCAGCGGGCTCTCGTTTCCCTATACCGGCCCGATAAAACCGCTCTATACCTGGCATATGTTCTCACCGGCCATGAAACGGATGCAGTTCGGATATGGCCCACAACAAGGTGCGCCGATTGCGTTGTCCTACGACAAAGAAGTGATGTTGCAATCCATGATTGCCGACCTGCCACAAAACCGGGTTGAGCTGTTTCCGGCAACCGAATACACGGGGCTGATACCCGGACAAGGTGCTCTTATGGTGCAAGCAGGCGAACAACGGTTTTCTGGCTCGTGCGTGATCGCGGCAGATGGTGCAAACTCGCGTGTCGTCCAACACCTCGGTTACAACACCAACCGCCGCCATATTGCAACCCTGTACGTGACCTCATATTTCATCACGGGTTTTACACCGCCATATCCAGACAGCATTATCACCGCAATTACTACCGTTAACGATAAACCCGTGTACCTATTCCTGCTGCCGCGGCCAACTGGTGAGGAGTGGAATTTTATTCTCCTTACGTTGGAGCCGTCGGTTGACCTGACCAAGACCTATGATGCCATCACGCGCGATAAGCGTTACGCCTCGTGGTTTGCCAACGCGCGTCGGGTCCGCGACTTTGCAGCAACCGAATACATATATTCGCCTATTCTCAGGCCGTTTCGCAACAATGTGCTCGTTCTCGGCGATGCCGCCGCCTGTCAAGAACTTGAATGTCTTGGTGCCATGCTCAGTGGCTGGAAAGGCGGTCTGGCGATTGCGGCAGCACTTAAAGAGCAGCAACTCGGCGTGATGCCGCGTGCCGTTGCCCTGTATGAAGACTGGTGGCTGAATACCTATATCAAGCAATACGATTATCAAGAATATCTTTCGGTATTCGGCATTGCGTACATGTTCGCACGACCTGATATTATTGATTATATATTCGAGCGACTCGGCACCGATCCGTTTCCGCCGACCTTCAATCCGTACACAGCAACCGGATTGCTCGGCAATAAACTACAGGCAGCTTTGCCCGCGATGCTTAAGGACAGGCCCGATATCGTTCAGCAGCTTGCCGCAACCATGTTCCGGTTTCCGTCTGATGTAATCGCCGCGGCAGTGGGACAAGACTGATGTAAATCTCGATCAGCATCATAACATCTTTTCCATAAAAGGAGCACATGCCATGAAACTCGAAAAAAAAGGTAAAGAATGGGGCGCCCTCATTAAACGCATTCTGTTAGCGTATAATGAAATATCCAAAAGCATCAACCCGATGCGGCTTTTGAAAATAGACCTGACAAGCTCTCAGGTCAAAGTGCTGGTCAGTTTCTACGGCAGGCAGTTTTACACGATGACCGAGCTCAGTATGGCGCACGGGGTTTCGGTCTCGACGATGACGAGCATGATCGACCGGTTGCTGAACATGGGATATATCGAACGCGAACGTGATACTAAAGACCGGAGGGTCGTCAAGGTGCGCCTTTCGGCGCAAGGCAAAAAAACGGTGGATTATGTGATGAATGTGCGGCGCCGCGAGCTTGAGCGGTTTCTCTCAGAGCTTTCAGATGAAGAGATTTATACCTTTGTACGCTCCATAGAAAATGTCGCGACAACTTTGGCAAAGGCAAAACGAGAGCTTCTGCGCAGACATCCTGGCGGGGAAGCGTGAACTCCTGATATGCCATCATGAATATCCGAAGACCGCGCAACGGAGCGAAAGACATGGTTAACCGATCTACGGAGATATCAGCGTGACCAAACAACGCATCCACATTGTTCCCCATATATTGCTCTGTCCTGCCATACCCAATCCGCAGTATACTGCCTTGCTCTGGCGGGAGCAGCATCCGGTTTGGCATACAGAGCGCTGTTTTCAATGTGGGACATGTTTTCTTTGTTGCCCCGACGCTGCGATAACCCTGCGCAATGATGGATATTATGACATGATTCCCGAGCGATGTAAGGGGTGCGGCATCTGTGCGGGTGAATGTCCAAACGAAGCGATCGCCATGCAGCCGGGACCATAACTTAATTGCAGTGGACAGTGAGCGATGAAAGGCGTGCAGCGTTACCCGAGGTAAAGCATAAGATATCTGCCAGGGTATGCTTTACTTCTTAAAACATCGCTCGTTACGTACTTGTGTTTTACATGATGACAACCCTTTAACCATGAATATGCTTATGGACATCTCTGTTGCCTATGCACCAAAATTGCTGCCGTCGGGTGAGCCATTTTTGCCTGAGGAGCGCTCATGTCCGGGCTGTGGGCAGGCGCTTGCCGTGCGCCTTATCGGCAAGGCGATCGGTCACCACAATCGTTTTCCCTACGGTGCTGCAGTTCCCGCTGCATCTATATCGTCGATGCCGCAATTTACCTGGCGCATCTTCCCCCCTCGCCGTGTTTCCAAAAAACGCATGACATCGCCTGAGAACATCCGCATCATTGCAACAGATGCCGGCGTGATGCCCGACATGATGCCGCTGCTCCAGGCTGCACGGCGGCGTGGCAGCCCGTTGGTTGTTGTATGCTGTTTTAACGAAGCCGGCATTCAGCGCCATCCATCGCATCTCAAGACACAGCAGCCTGATGTCATACTGCCGTGGGAAAAGCGAATTGCGTCGATACAGGCCATTCTCCAGACCGTGCAGGACATGCACCTTGCCTTTATGGCAACGGCAACAGCAGCCCATCCATTTGATTTGATTACAAAGGTCGGCACGGCGTTAGAAATGCGCACGGCGGCGTTCCTCGGGATCCTGACCGCATGTCCGACCGGATGCAGATACCCTGCAGCGCATGCGCGCCAGGCTCTGCATCGTGCGGTCAACAGCGGCTATTTTCCGCTTTTTACAGCAGTCAACGGCATTGTGACCATGCAATCTCTGACACAGAAGCGCATTCCGGTTGATGCATATATCCGTATGCATCATGCTTTTCTGTACGCCGAACACGATGAGATTGCTGCACTGCAACGGCGTATCGATGAATATCTTGACAGACTTACACAACGGACAGCAAAAACAACCATGCAACCACGACAATGAACGATGAAGAGACAAACCGTATCCATTGAACACATCTTCGCACAACATCGCCGAACGCCTGATGATCTCATCCCTCTGTTGCAGGATATTCAGCACCACTACGGTCACCTTCCGGAGTCTGCACTCCGCCAGGTTGCCGCACATCTGGGGCTCTCAAGTGCACGGGTATTTTCCGTCGCTTCCTTTTATGGAGGGTTTTCGTTTACCCCAACCGGGAAGAACCGCATCGAGGTATGTCATGGAACCGCATGTCATATTCGCGGCAGCACCGCTCTTACCGCATACATCGGCCGCACCCTTCACATTGAACCCGGTCAGACCAGTGCCGACGGTGTGTTCAGCCTCCACACCGTACGGTGTCTCGGCTGCTGTGCGCTCGCACCGGTTATGAAAATCAACGATACCGTATATCCCGGTGTTGCACCGTATGATGCACTCTCGATTCTGGAGCAATATCGATGAGTAAACCACTCACCCCCTTGGATATACAGCGATTGCAACGTCGCGGCCAGGAGCTGCTTCTGCCGCGCGTGCCGCGCATAACAGTTGGTTGTGCAACGTGCGGCTGTGCGCGTGGTGCAGAAGAAGTTTTTAGGGCATTGCAGCGGCACCTCAGCGCACGTGGCATTCCAGCACAGCTTGACCGCGTCGGGTGCTCAGGCTGGTGCAGCAAGGAACCTCTGGTAACCGTACACCTTCCGGGCATGCCGAAAATCACCTATGGGGATTTCACCCCTCAGGACGTGCCCGACCTTATCGGGAGCATTGCCGCAAAGACCATTTCACTGCACAAGGCGCTCTATCGCCTCGATGCTGAAGAAAATATCATGAACGGCACCCCGCTCACCTATACGCACAAGGGGCGTAGCACCGCGCGTGAGGTGCCATCAGCATCTGCCCTCCCCTATTTCAAACACCAAAAACGCCTTGTGCTCCGCAACTGCGGTATCATTGATCCGCTGAGCCTTGAGCAGTATTGCGGTCGGGGTGGACTAAGCGCCGTCTGTGCAGCGCTGACGCGGATGGAACCCGAACAGGTCATCGACGAAATCAGCCGCGGAGGCCTCCGCGGCCGTGGCGGCGCCGGTTTTCCGACGGCCACAAAATGGAGTGCTGCCCGGGCAGCACCCGGCAAGAAAAAATATATTATCTGCAACGCGGATGAAGGCGATCCGGGTGCCTATATGGACCGCAACATCCTTGAAAGCGATCCGTTCAGCGTGCTCGAAGGGATGTTGATCGCTGGATATGCAATCGGTGCGCAGGAAGGCATCGTATATGTGCGCAGGGAATACCCCCATGCTGTTGCTACAATCTCGCGCGCCATTCGCATCATGCGCCGCGCAGGACTCTTCGGCCGCAATATTTTAGAAACTTCGTTTAATTTTGCGGTTCGGGTCGTCCAAGGCGCTGGTGCTTTTGTGTGCGGCGAGGAAACTGCACTCATTGCATCGCTTGAAGGCAGACAGGGTGAGCCGCGGCCTCGTCCACCCTACCCGGTGGAGCATGGACTGCACGGCATGCCGACCTGCATCAATAATGTTGAAACGCTCGCCACCGTGCCGGTGATCATCGCCCGTGGGGGGAAATGGTTTTCCCGTATCGGCACCCGTGGCAACAGCGGAACAAAAGTATTTTCACTGGTCGGCGCCGTGAAACATGTTGGTCTTATCGAAGTCCCGCTCGGCGTGTCGCTTAAAAACATTGTACAGAATATCGGCGGCGGTGCCGCAGACGGCACGCGCGTCAAGGCAGTACAAACCGGCGGCCCCTCGGGAGGATGCATTCCCGTGCGCCGTATGGATGTGCCGGTAACCTATGAAGACCTTGCAGCGCTCGGCTCAATTATGGGATCAGGCGGGATGATCGTTGTGGATGAGAAGACCTGCATGGTCGATCTTGCCAAATTCTTTATGGCATTCCTCAAAGACGAATCATGCGGCAAATGCCTGCCGTGCCGGGAAGGCATTGCAGCAGCCTATACGATTCTTGATGCTATTACCCGCGGTACTGCAACCATGGCAGACCTCGACAGACTCCGTATGATCTGCGAGGCGCTTGAAGCCGCATCCTTGTGCGGGCTCGGGAGAACTGCGGCTAATCCCGTGTTGACCACGCTTCGGTATTTTAAATTTGAATACGGAGCCCATATCAACCGCCGCTCATGTCCTGCGGGGGTCTGTGCAGCACTGATTCGCCTCTCCATCGATGCCAGAGCGTGTATCGGTTGCGGTGCCTGCGTCAAAGCATGTCCGGCGGGTGCGGTGAGCGGATTGCCGAAAAAAGTGCACCGCATCAATCAAAAAGCCTGCATTGCTTGTAAGGCATGTAGTGCCGTGTGCCCTGTTGGTGCGGTCATTATTTCGTGAGGCGCTATGCAGATATCGATCCGGATCGACAATAAAAAAGTTCGTTGTGCCAAAGGCAAAACCATCCTGAATGTTGCCCGGGGCTGCGGCATCAGCATTCCAACACTGTGCAGTCATGAAGCATTGCTGCCCTACGGTGCCTGTCGTCTCTGTATCGTGGAAGTAGCGCATCGCGGTATTTGTCGAATTGTAGCATCATGCACAACAACGGTGCAAGATGGCATGCGTATCCTCACCCAATCGCGGCGTATCCTTTCCCTGCGGAAAACACTTGTGGGACTGCTCGCAAGCCATTGCCCGGATGCACCGGTCGTGCAGAGACTTGCCAAAGATCTTGGCGCTGCACCCATGCCGCCGGCACCTCCCGCGGATCTGTGCATCAGGTGTGGTCTGTGCGTGAGATTCTGCAGTGAAGTCGTCGG
>JAOAHH010000107.1 GCA_026415325.1 Thermodesulfobacteriota bacterium
GGGCTTGGCAGCCCGCTTTCGATCTATCTTGCGGTTGCAGGTGTGGGAACGCTGAGGATTTGTGACTTCGGGGAGCCAGAGCTTTCAAACCTTAATCGTCAAATCCTGCATGATGATACCCGAATAGGAAGAAACAAGGCAGATTCAGCACGGGAAACCCTTACACGGCTCAATCCTGATATCAGTGTCATTGCCTTGCAGGAAAAGATTACTGACGCTACGGTTGATCACCTTGTAGGAGAAGCAGATATTATCGTTGACTGTCTTGACAATTTTGATACCCGGCATGTGCTGAACCGATATGCAGTAAAGCGCCGCATCCCTATGGTGCATGCCGGCGTGTACGGCATGAACGGTCAAATGATGTTTATTAAGCCGCCGGAAACACCCTGCCTTTGGTGTATGCATGCAGGCTCGGTACCGACCTCGATTTTTCCTATAGTTGGGGCAACAGCAGGAGTTATAGGGTGTCTCGAAGCACTTGAAACCCTCAAACATCTCACTGGGGTAGGAATAAATCTCAAAGGTTGCCTGTTGATTTGGGACGGAACAACTATGGAATTTACAAAAATTCCATTAAAAAAACTGCCCGATTGTCCGGTTTGCGGAAAAATTTCTTGACATATAGATATTAATATTCTATTAATCTTGTAGATTAAAGGATTGCTTCATATGCGTTTATCAACCAAAGGGAGATACGGAACACGGGCAATGATCGATATTGCTATGCACAGTGCACAGGGTCCGACCCTTATGAAAGATATTGCCGCTCGTCAGGATATTGCGCCAAAATATCTCGACCATATCCTTTCAGCACTTCGAAAGGCAGGCCTTTTGAAGAATATTCGTGGACGCGGGGGCGGTTATGTCCTTGCGCGGCCGGCAGCAAACATTACGCTTCGCGAAATCATAGAGGCGGTGGAGGGAAAGATTTCACCCGTTGAGTGTCTTGACAATCCATCGCAGTGTGACCGCGTTGCCGCATGCCCCACACGGCCGGTTTGGGCACGACTCAGACAGGCAATGCTGGATGTGCTCGGAACGACAACTCTAGATATGCTGACCGAGCACCATGTGCAACATGCCGGGCAGCAAACCATTTACTGTATTTGATAGCAACATTCTGATCATAAGGTGACACCATGCCCGAAAAAAGAATCGCACCAGATATAACAAAGCTCATCGGCAGCACGCCGCTTGTGTACCTCAATACAATTACGCGGGATTGCAATGCCCGTATTGCGGCAAAGCTTGAATTTTTCAATCCCTGTGCAAGCGTTAAAGACCGCATCGGTGTCAGCATGATCGATGCTGCGGAGCGAGAAGGGAAACTGAAGCCTGAGAGCATTATCGTCGAACCCACCAGCGGCAATACCGGCATCGCGCTTGCCTTTGTCTGCGCGGCACGTGGTTATCGCTTGGTGATCACGATGCCCGACACTATGAGTCTTGAGCGGCGTCAGTTGCTTTCGGTTTTCGGTGCAGAAATCGTTTTAACACCTGGGAGTGAGGGTATGGCGGGGGCGGTGCGGAAGGCAGAGGAGCTATGCGCCCAAGATCCCCGCTGCATCATGCTCCAGCAGTTTAAAAATCAGGCAAATCCGGATATACACCGAAAAACAACTGCCCGGGAAATATGGGATGATACCGGTGGTGAGGTTGATATATTGGTTGCAGGTGTCGGCACCGGCGGCACAATTACTGGTGTCGCAGAGGTGATTAAGTCAAAAAAACCCTCGTTCAAAGCCGTTGCCGTAGAACCTGATGAATCGCCGGTATTGTCTGGTGGCGTGCCGGGCATGCACAAGATTCAGGGTATCGGGGCAGGTTTTATTCCCGACATACTGAACCGGGACATCATTGACGAAATTATCCGTGTCAAAAGCGCAGATGCCGGTGAGATGACTCGAAGGCTCGCCCGTGAGGAGGGCATCTTGGCTGGCATTTCCTCTGGCGCTGCGGTGTGTGCTGCTTTGCAGGTTGCTCATCGGCAAGAAAACAAGGGGAAGTTAATTGTGGTGATTTTACCTGACACAGGTGAGCGGTATCTTACGACATGGGTTTTTCAAAAGCAATAATCGTTTCATTGCAGGAGAGGTGCAATGCCAAAGACAATTCAGGAAATCAACGAAAAGATTAAGAGCGGTAAGGCCGTTGTTGTAACCGCAGAAGAAATTATCGATATTGTTCACAAAAAAGGCGCAAAACGGGCTGCAGCAGAGGTTGATGTCGTGACGACCGGCACATTCGGACCAATGTGCTCTTCAGGCGCCTATTTCAATCTCGGGCATACCAAGCCGCGCATCAAAATCGGCGGCGGCACGTGTACGCTGAACGATGTGCCCTGCTATACAGGTCTTGCAGCAGTTGATATTTTTATTGGTGCAACTGCCCTACCAGATAACGATCCGAGAAATGCGGTTTTTCCCGGGGCATTTAAGTACGGTGGCGGGCATGTCATTGAGGATCTTGTTGCAGGCAAGAGCGTGCGGCTGAAAGCAACCGCGTACGGTACCAATTGCTATCCACGCCGGGAGCTTGATACATGGATTAGTCTCAAGGATATGAACGAAGCGGTTTTGTTCAATCCCCGCAACTGCTATCAGAACTATAATGTTGCGGTGAATTTGTCTGATAAGGTGATCTATACCTATATGGGACGGCTGCAGCCCCGGCTCGGCAATGCAAACTACTGCAGCGCAGGCCAGCTCTCACCGCTGCTCAACGATCCGTACTACAAGACAATCGGTATCGGCACCCGGATATTCCTTGGCGGCGGCGAAGGGTATATTGTATGGAACGGAACCCAGCATAATCCATCTGTCAAGCGCGGCGATAACGGCGTGCCACGTGCAGGGGCAGGCACGCTTGCCGTTATCGGGGATCTTAAGCAGATGAGCCCTGCATGGCTTAAAGGAGCAAGCTTTACGGGGTACGGTTGCACACTGACCGTCGGCATTGGCATCCCGATCCCGCTACTCAATGAAGAGATTGCCCAATATACGGCGGTACGCGATGAGGATATTTATGCTCCAGTGGTCGATTACAGCAAAGGATATCCGGAACTGATACCCGGTGCGATTGCCGAGGTAAGTTATGCACAACTCAAGAGCGGCTTTATTACGATTGAAGGTAAAAAAATACCGACAGGCGGCATTTCCAGCTACAGCAAAGCGCGGGAAATTGCTCGGCTTCTCAAGGAGCGTATCCTTGCGGGCCGATTTTTGTTGACTCAACCAGTTGCACCCCTGCCGTCAGTGGAATCAGGTATTACCTTCAAGACGCTCAACGAGCGGCCGGTCAAGCCAAAATAGCAATATTATACTTCCGCCAAGGAGCCAATGTTATGCAGAAGAAAAGAATAGTTTTGACATTCCCGCCAAGCCTTGTCGGTCAGCCCATCACCTATCATCTGGTGAAGGACTATGACCTGATGCTCAACATCCTGCGGGCAACGGTGACGCCCAATGAACAGGGCAGGCTTGTTGTTGAACTCAGCGGTCAACGCAAACAGCTTGATGATGGTATTGCCTACCTCAAGGCGCTCGGCGTTGAGGTGCAGTCACTTGCACAGGATATCAAATGGCATGAGGAGAAATGCACCCACTGTACCGCATGCATCCCTGCATGCCCGACGCATGCATTATCGGTTGACCGTACAACAATGGAGGTCAGCTTTTCCAAAGAACAATGTATTGCCTGCGAACTTTGTATTTCGGTGTGTCCGTATCGAGCACTTGAAGTGCTCATTTAACAGACGGGGCACATTGGGGAAGGCACAAGGATGACGGCTCGAACCATCGTTGACAAGATTCAGACATTGAAGCGCGAGCGAAATGCGATAATCCTTGCGCATAATTATCAACCGGACGAGGTGCAGGCGATTGCGGATTTCATTGGCGATTCACTGGCGCTCAGTAGAACTGCGGCAAAGACGGATGCCGCGGTGATTGTGTTTTGTGGCGTCCATTTTATGGCAGAAACCGCGGCAATCCTTTCACCGCACAAGACCGTGCTCATGCCCGAGCCCGATGCAGGCTGCCCGATGGCAGATATGATCAGTGCAGCGCAGCTCCGTGCTTTCAAACAAGAACATCCCGGCGCGCTCGTCGTCGCGTATGTCAATTCGTCGGCTGCGGTTAAAGCTGAAAGCGATATCTGCTGTACTTCATCAAATGCACAGGATGTTGTTCAGTCACTACCTGAGGATCGCGACATCATTTTCATTCCAGATAAATATCTCGGGTCGTATGTTGCTGCACAGACTGGTCGGAAGTTGATTTTGTGGAACGGCTATTGCCCGATCCATGTGAAAATACAGCCCGAAGATATCGAGCGGCGCAAACGAGAACATCCCGCTGCAAAGGTTGCCGTGCATCCGGAATGTACCCCGCCGGTCATTCAGCGCGCCGACGCCGTGCTTTCAACCGAAGGCATTTGCCGGTATGCAGGCCGGCCTGAGGTGAAGGAACTGATTGTGGGTACGGAAATCGGGGTGCTGTACCGGCTCAGGACCGAGCATCCAGAAAAACGGTTTTATCCTGCATCTGATACAGCGGTCTGCCCGAATATGAAAAAGACAACACTTGAAAAAGTGCTCTGGTCGCTTGAGCGCATGGAACATATCGTCAGCGTTCCTCCTGATATCGCAACCCGGGCGCGTCAGGCAGTGGATGCAATGATCGCAATCGGCACCTAACAAAATAATTAAGGGTGGTATCGTCCGTACCATAAAAGCACGGCGCAACGGATATATTGCAAGCGAATGTTTATGCTGTTCAGAAAGGCTGGTATGGATGTGGAAGTATCGTCGATGATCGGTCTTGTTGCAGGCGTGTGCACCACCGGATCGCTCCTGCCGCAGGTATGGAAAGCGCTGCGCACACGAACGACTCGCGATATTTCGCTGGTTACCTATATTCTTCTGTGTGTCGGGATTTTTTTCTGGTGTGTCTATGGTCTTCTCATCAGGGAAGTGCCGATTGTACTTGCAAATGGCGTTTCGCTTATTTTTGCCGTTATCGTGCTCCTGTTAAAGCTGCGGCACGGCTGAAAGGAGTGCTTGCGCATCAGAGCGGCTTCTGATACAGTAATTCTCTATTCCGTTGTGCGCATTGCTGTTGCACAGTTCGATATCCAAGATAAGGAGTATGGTATGGCAGCAAACGACCAGAAGATAGTCGGCAATGTCATTATTGACAAAAACAACCTCTATCGCGAGGAGACCTTTACTGATTTGCAGGCGGGCACCATAAAGCAATTCGTACCGGTAAAGGCAGACGGCTCATTTGATCCTTCCCGGAGCCCTTCATTTATGGGGCAGACGACTATCATGTCAAACGCCGGCCCTTTGCCGATCCAGTTTATGCTCGAGGCAAAGAATCTTGATGAGGCGATCGCAGCGTTTCCCAATGCCGCAAAAAAAGCTGTCGATGAACTGATTCAAGAGGCACGCCGCATCCAGCTTGAAGCAGCATCCCGTATTGTGATACCCGGACAGGATATAAAAAATAAACTTATTCTATAGCGGTGGCCGGCCTTATAGAGATGTGTGTCTATTTTAGCGCACTGCCGTCCGGAGAATGTAGGTAGATGCTGCGGTAATATCCGAACAGACGGCATCGGGTGCCACATCCAGTGTCTGGTACCTCCCAGAAAGCACATCCTGCCCATAGCCGGTTGTTACCAGGATACCTTTACAACCCGCATTTCGCGCAAAGGCAATATCTGTTGCCTTATCACCCACCACAAACGATTTTTTTAGATCGATATCGGGAAAATCTCTTATGGCCTGATGGATCATGCCGGGTGCAGGCTTGCGGCAGACGCACGAACAGGAAAGTTCGGGGACAATCCCTCCTTCATAATGGGGGCAGAAATAGACGGCATCGATCCGTGCCCCGGCTTCCTGCATGAGCAGCTCAACTACCCGATGGTTGAGGGCGTGAATGTGGCTTATGGGATAATAACCGCGGGCAGCACCGGTCTGGTTACTGGTAATGATGCACAGAATCCCAGCATCGTTGAGCGCACGCACTGCCCGGGCCGCTCCAGGAATGAGCTCGACATCGGCAACATTCCGGATATATCCCTTTTCAATATTCAGGGTTCCGTCACGGTCAAGAAATACGGCACAACGCATTGTAAGCTCCACTACCGGTTACTGTAACCCATTTTTACCCCTCATGGCAAGGCCTGCCGTATGCCGTGGTGCTATAGCAATGTCTGAACGCTGACACCTTATGTATTTTTTTGTCCCGGTATAATATTTTGCACACGCGCTGCCGATACGAAAAGTGCATGCAGAGATGGTTCCGCTTACAGGGAAGCAGGCCGGAATAAATTCTTTTCAACAAGAAGCGCTGAGGTGCACGGATGCACAAGCAGCCTTCGCACCATAGGTCACTTCCCTACCACTTAAGCATTCCGTAATAAGAGAGCCTCGGGTGAGGCATACAGCGTATTGTATTCACGTAGAAACAGGGAGTTTTCTATGCGTATTACATCCGGTGCATCCGGCTTGGATGATCTTACCATTTGGCGCATTAAACGGTTTGCCGAAGGGATGCGCGATAAAGAGGGTATGGAAGAACTTGCTGATCCTGCAATTGGTCCCGATGTGCGTTACGTACTTAATACCAATAACATTGAGCTGGTAAAGCGATATTTGCGGAGTCCCATCACCATCGAAGAATATCGTGAGCTGCGCCATAAATTGCTTCAGTTGCAGTTGCAAAAGACAACTGTGCATGCAGTTGCCCGTACTGAAGAAGGGAGTCCAGTGCCTCTGGCAACGATTTTTAATGCCACTCCGGAAATGGTCTTGCGGCAGGAGGAGAGAGAAGCACAACGCCATAAGGGTAAAGATACGTTGATCGATTTGGTAGCATAGGCCATCTTACTGCTCATGCCGCAGTAGGGGGACCTCGTTAATACTAAAAAAGACGCATCCGTCCCATGCTGTCGTGGGGTAGATGCGTTCGAGATACCCGTTTTCGATGCAGACACCCTTTTCCGGTGATGCATGATAGAGGTCATTGTCGATCAACAGGCCTTCATGGCTGATGAGAACCCCCTGCTGTACACTCGCTTTCTTGATAAAGGCAATACCGCATACACGAGGCAGCCTGCACAACATACTGGGATGAAAGCCATGCCGGGGCAGGTATGCGAGCGTGACCGTCTTGCTCCAACTGCCGAGCCGTTTTCCGAAAAAATACCCGCCATCCTTTGTTCTATTGAGCGTACAGGTTATGCGTTGAAGTACACTGGGATCGCAGACACAGCGCTCTGTGATCGCGTTAAAATATCGGTTTGCAGGATCGGTTATCCGGTCTGCGGTGAAATGATACCGATGGTTGAAGTCAACAATGCCGTCTCGGTAATGCAAAAGGCGCATATGCTGCCGTGCTTCGGCGATCAAGCGGCTGTTGGCAAGTGCGGTGACACACAGGACAAACATCGTGCAATCAACCGTCCGGTACGGGAACCAGTCACTTGTTTCATCGCGCAGAGGATGATGGACGTATGGCGCGCCAATATAGGCCGCGGCGATGGCGCTTATGCGTGTAGGAAAATCGGCGCGTTGCTCTGCGAGTTTTGCCAGAAGCTGATTGAGAGCCGTCTCCGAGCATGACGAAATCGGAATGGGTGCTATAATGATGCCCGCCGCTTCCGATGCTGCACTCCAGGGTAACGCAATTCCCAGCATTAGATAAAGCAAGCATGCTGCATAAAAAAGCATGCAGTGATACTCTGTCTTTTTATTCATGAGCGTGGTGCCGGTGCTTGTTTTGTGTTCCATTGCATAATGATAAAGGCGCCAAGGTACAGTACTGCTGCAACTGCAAAAAGAGTATGCGGTACGGTAACATGCATGATCAGTGAAGGAATAAACGGCCCGATAATACTGCCGATGCCGTAGCAGAATGCGGTGAGTGCATTGCCACGCGGGAGTTCTGAGGAGGAGAGTGCTGTTGCAAGCAACCCAATCGCAAGCGGATACAGTGCACCGACCGCAGCACCGCCTATGAACAGCATTCCTGCGATCCAAATGCTGCCAGGAATAAAAATGAGCATCACAAAACTGACACTCCCCAGTCCATACGTTACCAGTAATCCGGAGCGCAATCCAATGCGATCGCTTACCAGTCCCATGAGTGGTGGCATGCAACCGTGCCCTATCATAAACGAACTCATCAGCATGGCCGCCTGTGCCTCACCGAACCCCCTCCGAAGCGCATAGACAGGGATAAGAGAAATCAAGGCGCCTTCCAAAAAACCTGCCATGAGCATTGCGGTAAGCGACAGAGCAATGCGCCGCACAAAGGAAAGATCAAGAGTTGCCTCAGGCGCAGGCTCATGTGATTGCGGAATAAACGGGCGGACCACAAAGGCTGCACAGCAGCAAAATATGCCAGAAACCAAGAAGGGAAGCCATGTGCCGAACTGCAGTAACCATAATCCCGCAGGCCCGACCATTAAACTCGCAGAAAACGCACAGGCATACAAGCCGAGATACATGCCCCGATTTGCATTTGTGCCGATGCGGTTGATCAGGGTTTCACATGCAGTGAAGATCGCAGCTGAAGCACAGCCAATAAAAAGACGCACAAAGAACCAAAACGGCAGTGACCGGATAAGCCCGTGCCCAACCATACAGCAACCGGCAATAAACATCGCACTGAATAATGTGCGACGCACGCCATGCAGTTCGATCATACGTCCGGCAAACGGTGAGCCGAGTGCCCAGCCGACAAATACAATGGTAGCGGTCAGCCCGATCAGCGGTGTCGCAACGGAACGCTCTTCGAGGATGACGGATGCAATCGGCAGCGCCACACCGAAGGCAAAGCCGGAGGTGAAGGTTGCAACGAGAACTGCAGGCAGGGGGGTAGAGGTAAATCTGATGGATAAAAATTTTTTCAAAGCTCTCCCGTAACGCTACATGCTGCCTTCTGACTCCTCTATTCCCGATATTCTGTTTTGATCACTGCTTCGGCTTTAATACGGTCAAGCAGCTCGGCAAGCACTGGTTTGACGTTCTCGCGTATGTCGCCGGCTACCAGAATAAACAGAAGATCATCACCTGGGGCAAGCCATCCTGCATGTGCCTCGATAATAATGCGGTAGATGCCCGGCTTTTGTTCGTATTCCTGGCGCAGCGCCTCGATTTTCTGCAGGTCAGGCGATACCTCGACCGCAGTGACTGTGCTGCCGTCACGGCGCGACCAACCGCGCACCACGCCGTTATGCACCAAGATCATGCCGACATTGTCTGAAAAACCTGGTTGTTGTTTCAACCGAGCAATAGTAGCGGTGATATCCATAAGAATATGCTTTCAAAACGCATAATGCAGCGCTGCATCGAGGGATGCAGACATTATTACTTTTTCGATGCCACATCAAAAGGCAGGTCGAGTTTGAAGAACGATCCCGGATGAAAATATTTTTTGATCTCTTCAGCGGAAAGCTTTTTGTCTCCGATCATTTCGGTATACATCTCCTCAAGATAGCCGCGGGTGATGTACAGATTGCCCTGGTCAAAGAAATTGTAAATCAAGGTTAGAGCTTCAAGCGCTTTATAGACATCAACCATAGTGTCCAAGAAACTTTCCGTTACGATTACGTCCCAAAAGACTTTTTTTGCAAGAAATACCCCGTACAACATTTCGGGGAGTGGAAATTTTTCCTTGTACCGGTCTTTACCGATTTGCACAAAAAATGCTCCGATGAGCGATTTCGATCCGTTTGATTCAAGCCAGCGCACAAGCTGGTCAAAAAAGCGTGTATTGCGCCTGATCAGCTCTTCTTCGCTGAATCGCTGGTAGGTTTTCATGTAGTCGCTTTTGCGCACCTCTTCGCTCCAGCGTTTGGCAAGTCTGCTTTCATTGTTGACAATCAGGGTAAGAAGCTTTTGTGATATCATGGCTGCACGTTCCTTTCAGATACCTATAGGAAAAATTAACTCTCTCTTTATTGAATAGCATTGAGAACGATGCAATGTCTATCAGTTTTTTTGCTCTCTTTCTCGAACATCTTGATTATTGATTTGCTTACCGTTACAATAAACAACTGTGATGTCCAAAAACCATATATGAGGTGTGAAACGATGCAGCATGAAAATGTCAAAACAGATTTCTCTTCCGTTGTCAGCACTCCACGAGTTGATCAGACAGCATTTATTCATCCGCTCGCAGCAGTTATCGGCAATGTTGTCATTGGGAAGCGGGTAATGGTGTCGCCGTTTGCTTCGGTTCGGGGCGATGAAGGGCAGCCGCTCTATATCGGTGACGAATCAAACGTACAGGACGGTGTGGTCATCCATGGGCTTGAAACAGAGCACAATGGAGATTTGGTTGCCAAGAACACGGTTGAGGTTAATGGGCAACGGTATGCGGTATATATTGGCGCAAAGGTCTCCCTTGCGCATCAGGTACAAATTCATGGGCCTGCAAGCGTGGGTGATGAAACCTTTGTGGGCATGCAGTCGCTCATCTTTCGGTCGCGCGTTGGGGAAAACTGTGTAATCGAGCCACAATGCCTCATTATGGGCGTCACCATTCCCGACGGCCGCTATGTGCCTGCGGGTTCGGTGGTAAAGCAGCAGGCTGATGCCGACAACCTGCCTGTCATAACCGCCGATTATCCACTCAAGGATCTGAACAAAGGCGTGGTGCACGTCAATGTCAACCTTGCTGACGGGTATCGTGCTCGCATGCCGCGGTAGGATCAAGAATATACATACGTGCTGGCAAAACAAAAAAGGGAAGGCCACCGGCCTTCCCTCTGTTTTTTACGCTTTCTTTTTCGGCGGTTTCAGAAGCGCGATCGCGATGATGATACCGACGATGGCCATGGCAAGCGTCGGTTTGAAAGCCACTGCATAGCTACCAAAGGTATCTTTTGCACTGCCTGAAATAATGCCGCCGAGGATCGCACCAATACCGTACGCAAAAAACACAACACCGTAGTTACGGGCATAGTTTTTCATGCCAAAATAGGTTGCTGTGGCCGTAGGGGCAATGGCAAGCCAACCACCGAGGGTAAGCCAGAATCCGCAAAATGCAATCACATACAGCGCAACCGATCCTTCTCCTGCTAGGAGCATCAACGCTGAAGACAATAGAATGATCAATAAATTCAACACACCTGCCCATTTCGGGGTAATCATGTCGGTCAATGACCCGAACAGCGGCCGACCGACTGCATTGAAAATAGCGAATATACCGACAAGCGTTGCCGCTGTATCGCCTCCTATTTTGATGACTTCACTCCCTACAGGTTTTGAAATGCCGATTGCCATAAGTCCGGCAAGGCAACCGATGGTGTAGCACAGAAACAGCCCCCAGAAAGAGCCGGTGCCGAGCATTTCGCCGGTTGAAAAATCAACACTTGCTGCTCCTCCTGCTGCAGGTGTCCATCCCGCCGGTTTCCATCCTTCGGCTGGAAGTTTAAACGGAAGGGCAAGCAGTACAAGGATGATCGCAAAAGCGATACCGAAATAGAGAAACGTGGTTGCAAGTCCAACCGAGGGAATCAGTGCATTGGCTATTTTCCCGGTAATCAGGGCAGAACCGCCAAACCCTGCGAGCATCAGGCCGACGGCAAGTCCTTTTTTATCGGGGAACCAGCGACCTGCTATGGCAATAGGGCAGCCATAGGTGAGTCCCACACCGCCGCCCGCAATGATACCGTACGTGGTAATAAGAAAACCAATGCTTGCACTTGAACAGGCAAGAGCCGAGAGCGCCCACCCAAGCCCGACGATGATACCGCCAATAAGTGCAAGTTTTTTCGTGCCCAGCTTCCCCATAACTTGACCGCCGAAAAACATAAGGACGGAGAATGAAGCCAGAAAAATCATGAACGGTAGGTTGGCCTGCGATGCAGAAACATTGAAAACCTTCTTTACTTCGGGGAGAAAAATACTGTACGAATACACACTGCCGAGACAGAGATACATAACAAGACAGATAACCACATACACCCATCGGCCGGATTCTGCCGGCATGCCGAAAACTTTCTCCTGTGTCATGCGTTGTGCCCTTTCTTTGTCATAATAGAGGTGTGTTTATAGTATATCCTACGTTTATTGGAGTGGAATTATTTACAATACCTGGTGCTCTGATTCAAGCAAAAATATTACCGAGTGAATGTTGAGGGTTTTACTGTATAAGTTTAAATTTTCCATTCTCTACTTTGATCATAACCATCGAGTCCACGGCAAGACCACAGTGGTCATCAGGCGACATATTGTAGACGCCGCTGATACCGACATAATTTTTTGTCCTCTCAATCGCATCACGGATCTTTGCCTTGTCGGTACCGGCAGTTT
>JAOAHH010000033.1 GCA_026415325.1 Thermodesulfobacteriota bacterium
TTGGCAGGCTTATTCAGGCAATCCGCGATCTTCAGGATGCAACAGATAAAAGCTGGAAAGATGCCCTTGCAGCAGTGGGCTTTCGGGCAGCACTTGATATCGCTACAGCAGGACAAGCAGAGGTACTCATCACTACGGTCGAATCGCTACTGGTGCAGCTCGTTGACTATCTTGCGGACGCCTTCTTTAGCGAACTTGTCGATCTTTTACAGAATGCCATCATCACGGCAACGGGCATTGAGGAGCACCATCCAATACTCATGATGCTTACAGCCGGTATCGACCTGTACGAACATTGGAACGATTCAGATACCAGTGGAGAACAAAACCTCAACAAACTATGGAATGCCGCGTCTTCCATTGGGCTTCACCTGTTGCTTCAGCAGATGGCTGTCAATGTCCCACCTTCACTGCTCCAGAGCTCGTTTGTTGCGCTCAAAACCGAAACGCCGGCAGAAAAGGCGGTAAAACCAATGCTCAAGAATCTGGTACAGGTTTTGTGGGGTGGAACACCTACTGACCAGATGGGATCGCACTTATCTGCATGGTCACATGCAACAGGGTCGTTGCTTGCCATATATACAAGAGACGCAATAGAAGATGCGGTCAAAACCCTCATGGTGCGATGGGCTGATGATCTTGAAAGCCGGGGCGTGTCGGAAAAATATGCCGAGCTTATTCCCGGGTTTCTTTGCGACCTTGCAACCATAACTGTACCGAATTTAGAAGACGGAAAACAAATACTAAGATTGCGAGTTGATGATGCCATCAACGTATTGATACGCCATGTGGTGTATGCGCTTTTCATCAGAGATCGCTTTGTCGATGCATTCCAAGCAGCCTTGGCCGACAGCACAAATCGATCACAGGCTGTTGCCGCGATGCCGGCAACGGAGTTTGATAGATGGAAGTGGCGCGTCACAACGTCCAATACCCTGTTTTATAATTTCAGATCAACAATCAAAACCGCACAGAAAACGGCATGGGATGCCCTGGAAAGGCAGGAAGAGATGCATCTTTGGGCAGAAGGGCTTGCGGGGCTGCAGACAATCATCGACCCGCTCGGCGAAGCACTTGATGTTGCCGCATCAGTCTATACTCCCCTGCAGGATGCTGCCAATGCGGTCAATACATTTTCGGCAACACTTGACAGCATCCAGATTGTCGTCAGAGCCACCGAATTCAGCCTCAAGCTCAAAGGGCTTGAAGACTTGGGCGGCATTGCTGGAAAAGCGTACCTCAAAGCTTTTCGGGAGCAATGATCTTATTTAATCTTATTGCTTGCAGACGTTGTCTGTTTTTTGGAGCTGTTGTGTCAAATAGCGTAATATTCCTTTGATATATTCTTGAGCCTGATGAGGAGGCAACTTTTGCATCAGTAAAAAAGAGTTATAGTATCCTGACAAGAGCCCTTGGTAAAACTCTTGAGGCTTTTCTCCCTCAAAACAATCAGCAATATCCCTTTCTGCGTGTGGTGTTAGGACAACGTTTTTTTCTATTTCTTGTATTTGGTGCTTGTTGAGATAACAATCAATAATCATTGCATATCCTCCTGTTCGTTTTTTATAAAACATTTTTTCTTATACTCATACCGCTATCCCCACAAGTTTTGTCTCCAGATATTCCTGCAGCCCCTCGCGTGCACCTTCTCTGCCCAGTCCGCTTTCCTTCATGCCGCCAAATGGCGCTGCGGCAGAGGTGGGATTAATGTCGTTGATGCCCACGATGGCGAACTCAAGGCCCTCGTACATCCGGATTGCACGGGAGATATCACGGGTATAGACATAAGATGCAAGACCGTAGCTCGTATCATTTGCCATTGCAAGCACCTCCTCTTCGGTATCAAATGCGATAACCGGCAACACCGGGCCAAACGTCTCTTCACGATAGATGAGCATGGTGGTGGTAACCTCACGCAATACGGTCGGAGCATAGAAATATCCCTTGTCAAAAATATCGCCCCGCAGCCGTGCTCCGCCCGTGACAACCGAGGCACCGTGCATGACCGCATCATCAACCTGCCGTTCGATTTTGGCAAGCGCCGCTTCGTTCACCAACGGGCCGATGCTTACCCCTTCATCAAACCCACTGCCTGCCTTCATTTGTGAAACCCTGTTTTTCAGCTCTGCAACAAATCGTTCAATGATGCCCCGCTGCACAAAAACGCGGTTAGGGCTGATGCACGTCTGTCCTGTGTTGAGAAATTTCACCAGCGATGCTCCGCGCGCGGCATGCACCGGATCGGCATCCTCGAACACGATAAACGGCGCATGTCCCCCGAGTTCCAGAGACACGCGTTTCATCTGCTCTGCGGCTCCTCTGGCAAGCAACTTCCCGATCTCGGTTGAACCGGTAAAGGTGATTTTCCTGACCTGCCGGTTCTCGACAAACTCACGTCCAATAGGGTCGGGGTCTTGTGCGGTCACGAGATTGACAACACCCGCAGGAATCGCTGCCTCATGGAATATCTTAAAAAGCTCAACAGCGCACAGCGGCGTTTCCTCTGATGGTTTGAGCACAATCGTGCATCCTGCAGCAAGCGCGGGTGCAACTTTGCGGGTAATCATTGAAATCGGATAATTCCACGGCGTGATTGCCGCAACAACGCCAACCGGCTGGTAGAGCACGATAAACCGCTGATCAGGCCGCGCCGAGGGGATGGTTTCACCGTACACGCGTTTTGCTTCTTCGGCATACCAAAGCAAAAAGTCTGCCCCGTACTGCACTTCATTGCGTGCAGCGCGCAACGGTTTCCCCTGCTCGGTAGTCATAAGCCGCGCAAGCTCCTCTTTACGCTCCATCATGAGCTGGTATGCGCGGTATAAATATGCAGAGCGCTGGTATGCGGTCAGTTTTGACCACGAAGCATATGCCCGTGCCGCAGCAGCAATGGCTTGGCGGGCATCTTCACGGGTACCATTCGGCACTTCGCCGATCTTTTCACGGGTTGCCGGATTGAACACTTCAAAACTCTTTCTGCTCGTCGCTTCACACCATTGTCCGTCGATATACATCGCTCATCTCCCTTCCCTCTCATCGTCTGTCATAATGATCGTGATGCAAGTATATGTTTATCGTGCATGCGCAGCCCCATTGTCCTGCCATGCGTTTTCAAGCACCGGTTTGATGATCCGGGTCATTTCCCGGTACGCTGCTGGCTGAAGATGAACGCCGTCGGATACAAACAACTCTGCTCGCACACGGTTCGTCTTGTCAAAAAAGACAGTATTGAGGTCAATGAACAACAGCTCCGGAATTTGTTTGCAGTACTGCTTGATGAGGGCATTGACGATATCAATGCTATCCCATCTCTCTCTTTTCTGAGGCGCTTTGATAACAGAAAGGAAAATAATGCGCGTGGCAGGCAGTGCTGCGTGCACCTTTAGGGTAAATGCAATGAACCGGTTGACAATATCGCGCGGGGGTGAACCGCACTGCACATCGTTGCTGCCGCAATAGTACACAATCACCCGCGGTCGATATGGCAACACGATTCTGTCCATATAGTGCAGCACTTCCCAGGTGCGCGCACCGCCGAAAGCGCGGTTCAGCACGGGAAGCGGCTGCATATCCTGCTCAAGCGTTGACCAGAACCGCAGGATACTGCTGCCGATAAAAAGAACGGCCCCGTTTCGCGGGGGGCGTGCTGCATCCTGCGCTTCAAATGCCTCTATCTCTTTTTGGTAATAGATCTGCTGCTCGGGGGGGACTGCCATAACGTCACATACACAACCGGCACCACATGATAGCGCAATAAAAAATCCCGCGCAAACAACCAATCGCACATCGAGCAGGTTAAAGCGGCAGCAATGAGCGCATGAAGCGTCCACATATAACAACAGCAGAGCGCACCGTTACCAGAAACGACAAAGACCACGATGTGCGCTATTTCCAGTAGGTTTCTTTATACTCGTCAACAATAGTTTTTTTGCGGTTTGCAGGATTATAGCGCGATTTCTTCCATAGTTTTTGCAGCCGCCACCACACGTAGACCGTGTCAACGATCAGCGCCACAACAATGACCACACCCCAAAAAATCGTCCACCAATCCATACCCGCCCGACATCTGCTTCAGAATCGTTGTTCAGTAATCAATGCCCAGTTTCCGCTCGAGGTCTTTCTGCGCGATTTCCTGCAACCCCTTTTTAAATCCCTCGCGCCGCGCTTCCCGCTCTTTTTCCGTACGAAAAATGTTCAACATGTCCGCCAGCGAATCAGCAAACTGTTTTCCGCTGAGCGCCCGCTCATACCCTTTCCTGAATTCTTCTTCCAAGAAAGACTGCATAGGCACCTCCCCCACTAATAAAATGTCAACTATTTAAAGGTCGTTTGACCCTCATGATGCATGTCTTCCCTGCATCAACAACAGATTGCTGTAATATGCTTGTGCCTTGCAGGAGCTCTGCATATAATATAAAACAAAAAAGCCGTATACTGCCATAAAATTTTTGTTCCCGGAGGCACATGCATACAACACCGGTTTCCAACAGGCTCCACATCGGCATTTTTGGCAAGCGTAATGTAGGGAAGTCGTCATTTATCAATGCACTGACCGGACAGAACATTGCGATTGTTTCCGACCAGCCCGGCACTACCACCGATCCGGTCGGCAAGAGCATGGAAATTGCCGGTATCGGTCCGGTGTATCTCTATGATACCGCAGGTATCGACGACTCAGGAGAGCTTGGGCTAAAGCGTGTCGGTAAGACAAAACAAGTAATGAATAAAATAAACCTTGCGCTCGTCATTGTCACTGCAGAAGGTTTTGATGAGGCCGACATTCGGCTTGTCGAAGAGCTGCACTCTCGAGGATGCGACATAATTGTTGTCTGTAATAAAATTGATATCCTGCAACCCAATGGAGCAATCCTTGAGCGCATTGCCGGATACGGCATCCCGTGCGTCAGGGTTAGTTGCGCAACCCGTGAGGGTATTGAAGAGGCAAAACAGACAATCATCGAGCGAGGCAGCAAGATTTCCCCGGAACAACCATCTCTTATCGGTGATATCATTCAGCCGGGGGAACTTGTGCTGCTCGTTGTGCCAATCGACCTTGGAGCACCAAAAGGCAGACTGATCCTGCCGCAGGTCCAGGTGATTCGTGATATTCTTGACCATAATGCCGTTGCGCTCACGGCAAAGGAGCACGAACTTTTAGATTCGCTGAAAATGCTCACACATCCGCCGAGCCTTGTTATCTGCGACTCTCAGGTTGTCAAAAAAGTCGCCGATGCTATTCCACCTGATATCAAGTTCACCACCTTCTCGATTCTCTTCTCCCGACAAAAAGGCGACCTTGCGACCTTTGTCAGAGGCGTGCGTCAGATCGACCGGTTGCAAGACGGCGATACGGTACTGATCATGGAAGCATGTACCCACCATCCAATGCCCGACGATATCGGTCGAGTGAAACTCCCCCGCTGGATCAGACAGTTCACCGGCAGAGATATTCTTTTTGACGTTAACGCAGGCCCCCTCCTTGATAAAGACCTTTCCACCTACCGACTCATTATCGCCTGCGGCGGCTGCATGATCAACCGTCAGGAAATGCTCTTTCGTATCAAAGCAGCGCATGCGGCAAGGATACCCATCACCAACTACGGCATCGCCATCTCATATGTTCACGGCGTATTGCAACGGGTCCTGTCGCCGTTTCCCCACGAACGCACCTTGTGCAACATGCCAGCCGCCATGCTTGCCGTTGACTTATAGCGCTGCTTCCCCTATAATGCGCCTTCACCCGTTATTAATTTTGAGATAAGGACTGATGCTCCATGGGGACACGAAAAACAAAAAAGCGCGACACAGCGCCTCAAAGCCGATCATCGGAAAAAGTAAAAGAGCTGCTCGATGCACTCATTGCCGAGGCATCTGCAACGCCTCAATTTGACTCGTTTTATGCTGCAAAAGCCCGGGCACTGCAAGAAAGTGGCGAAGACTTTTTTCCAATATTTGCAAAGCGTTTCCTGAAGGCAACGCACCGGGAACGAGAACTCCTGTTGCCGCTGTTGCGGCATATGCAAGGCATTGCCCATATCACCTTTTTGCAGGATTTCATCAACCGTGAGCCGTTTCTGCCGCGCACCGGCATGATGATCCTCGAAATTTTCAACAAAAGCGATGCCATGGTTGAATCAGGGGTAACGGGCAGGCTCCTTGAGCTTGATGCACTTGCCCGGCGCATCACGCATAGTCTTGTGCAGGGGTCACTGGACACAGCACTGCTCCAGGAATTCATCAAACGCGCACCGCTCGAGCGCGAAGGCATCCTTGCACAACTGCGTGAAGAAACCGGCGTGCAATGTGCTCTTCTTGTTGCTTCTCTTCTTGCACATGATGCGCCACTGGGCATGCAGATTCTCCAATGCCTCACCCACACACCCGATGAGCTCTCTCTGAAAATTCTCAACGACGTGTATGCCAAAACAGGCAGTAAAGAGGTTGCAAAAGTACTTAAAAAAACCGCCCATAGTTTGCGGCAAAAGGGCATAGTCACCGAGATCGCGGTTCCTGAAGAAAAACCGCAACCCGTCTTTCAGCAGGCCGTGCTCCCTGAGCCGCGCGCGTTTATATCTATCGTGGATGCCGACGGTATCCGGATCGTGTTCTTGATCAAACCGGTCAGCATCTACGAAACAAAAATATTCAACGTCCTGATGAGTGACCGCAAAGGCATTCATGACATCGAGGTCATCACCGCGCTGCGACGCGACACCCGAAAATTTATCAAACGACTTCTTGACGATACCAAGATCGAATTTCTTGAAACCGAGGTGCCCTATGCGACATTCCTTGTTGAAGAAGCGTCTCGTTTGACACAGGAGCGTGGCGGCATCATTCCCGAAACCATGGCGCAGCTGCGCAGCGCCTTTGCCGACAGCCTCGGCACGCGCCAGACGCCGCTGGTGTATGACGTTATCTCATCAGAGGAGATCGCCGCTGCGCGCGAAGCAGTTACCCCCGATGATGTGATGCATGCTACGCACAGCATGTACTGGTTTGCCGTCACGCCTGAAGCACGCGACAGTTGGATGAAGCTCGCCAATATCCTGTACAGTCCGATCGTGCTCAGCGACGAACAAAAGCAGAGCCGTATTGAGGAGTTTGTCAAAGAAACAGCCATACAGTTCTTTACGCCGGAACGGTGCCGTCAGTTTAAACGCCGTCTTGAGGAATCAGCCTACTTTTTATTCAAAAAAGACCGCCGCACCCTCGCTGCAGCAGCACTTGCAGCAGCGCAGAATTTTGTCGCCGCCGATATCGTTCCAGCCGACATCCCACTCTGCTGCAGCATTATCCGCGGCACGTTTGCGCTGTTTGAAAAAGCATATAAAAAGAGTGTACCGCCAACATCAGATCAGGCATCCGGATCAGGCGGTACGACTGCGTCGGCATAACACCTCTGCAAAACCATGCTTACTCCTCAGATACCAAAAGGCTTTCGTGACTTTCTGCCCGAGAAGATGGCGCTGCGGCAGCGCGTTATTCGAAACATGGTCGAGGTGTTTGAACGGTTCGGTTTCCAACCCCTTGACACGCCCTGTCTTGAATACGCCGAAACCCTTGAAGGGAAATACGGCGAAGAAGGCGACAAACTGATCTACAAATTCCAAGACCGCGGCAGCCGTATGGTAGCGCTCCGCTATGACCTGACCATTCCCCTGTGCCGCGTCATTGCGATGCATCCAGAACTCACAAAACCGTTTAAACGCTACCATATTGCCCCGGTTTGGCGGGCCGATAAACCCCAAAAAGGCCGCTTCCGGGAGTTTTACCAGTGCGATATCGACATCATCGGCACAGACAGTATGTATGCAGATGCCGAGCTACTCATCATTACCCATGAGGTGCTTGCACGGCTTGGTTTTTCCAATTTTTGCATCCGCATCAATAACCGTAAGCTGCTCAACTCCCTTGCACGCGCTGCAGGCCTTGACAATCGCCAGATTCCCGCTTTCCTGCGCTCGCTTGATAAACTTGACAAAGTCGGCATTGATGCGGTGCGGGAGGAACTTCGCAGCAAAAACCTGCTGCACAACCGGCTCGAGGCATGCCTGAGTGCCATCGTCTCGATGAACGATGCTCCACCGCACCGTTTTTTTGAAACATTCGCCGCTTTGCTTCACACCGTGCCTGCAGAAGATGTGGGGTTGCGTGAGCTTGAAACCATCCGATGCGTTCTCGAAGCATACGGCATCCCTGAAAGCCGGTACCGGTTCGATCCGACGCTTGCCCGCGGCCTTGATTACTATACCGGCCCGATTTTTGAGACCGTCGTAACCGAACCCCAGATCGGCAGCATTACCGGCGGCGGCAGATATGACAACCTTATCGGGATGTTTACCGGCACATCCATCCCGGCAACCGGCTCGTCCTTTGGGCTTGAGCGGATTATCACGGTGATGGAAGAGCTCGGCACCGGCATCCAAACCAGCGCCGGCGCACAGGTCTTGGTAACCTTGTTTGATACCGGGCAAGCTGACATCAGCATACGCATTGCAAAGATGCTCCGCGACGCCGGCATACGGACAGAGTTTTATTTCAGCCCTGACAAACTGAAAAAGCAACTCACCTATGCGTCAAACCGCAGGATTCCGTTTGTCGTGATCATTGGACCTGATGAAGCGCGGGACAACACGGTAACGCTTCGCAATATGCAGAACGGATCACAAACCGTGGTTTCGCAGCATACCCTTCCTGCGGTGCTCCGTGACAACCTTTCTCAGCCATGAACTACGAAGGACTCATCATCAGGCCACCCAGTGAGGCCGACAGCCTCATTCTGCAGGTCACCGTCGGCTGTTCACACAATCGATGCACGTTTTGTCCTGCTTATAAGCAAAAACAGTTTCGGATAAAGTCTGAAAAAGATATTCGTTGCGATATTGAACAGGCTGCCCGGATGTACGGCGACGAAGTGCGCCGCGTGTTTCTATGCGACGGTGATCCGCTGATCATGCCGCAGGAGCGGCTCATAGAGGTTCTCAACTTGCTGCATCAAACATTTCCCAAACTGCAGCGTATCGGCATCTACGGCAATGCCAAAAGCATTCTGCGCAAGAGCATCGAAGAGCTTGCGGCGCTGCGGCAAAAAAAGCTCGGCATCATCTACATGGGGCTTGAATCAGGCGATCCGGTTGTGCTTGACAAGGTACAGAAAGGCGTCGTCCCGGAGCAGATGATCGAAGCGGCACGGCGTGTCAGAGAAGCAACCATAAAACTAAACGTCACTGTGCTGCTCGGGCTTGGCGGCAGAGAGCGCAGCCGCATCCATGCACAAGAAACAATGCGCGTGCTTAACAAAATGCAGCCAAACCATGTTGCCGCGCTCACGCTCATGGTGGTGCCGGGAACGCCGCTGTATGAGCAAGAGCAGCGCGGCGAATTTGCGTTGCCTGACAAGTTTGAGCTGCTTGCAGAGCTGAGAACCATGATTGCCGAATCTGCGCTTGACAATTGCCTGTTTTTTTCTAATCATGCCTCTAACTACTTTCCCGTGCAAGCGCGCCTGCCGCGGGATAAAGATAAAATCATCCGAGCGCTCGATGCGGTCATCGCATCGCGCGATGAAAGGTGCCTTCGCAGTGAGTTCATGCGCGCGCTCTAAAAACGGAAGGAGTGGGCGAGAAGAGGAATTCCCCGAAACATTTGCATCTCACGTCTCACTTCTCCCTGTTTACGTTCTAACGGAAGGGTGGCTGAGCGGTTGAAAGCGGCGGTCTCGAAAACCGTTGTCCCGCAATCGCGGGACCGGGGGTTCGAATCCCCCCCCTTCCGCCAT
>JAOAHH010000134.1 GCA_026415325.1 Thermodesulfobacteriota bacterium
CTGAGCTGAAAGGTCGTGATGTCTATATCATAACCACCTCAGGCGGGCCGATGGAGCGAAAGAACGAAGCGATTGCCGCGTATGCGCGGGAAAAAGGGCTGAGGGTTAAAGGAGTCTTTAATATCAGCAGGGTCATGAAGAAAACACAGGAGGAGATTGACCGCGACGTTGCAGCGGTGCTGAAAACTATTCCGCTGCAGCCTGCTGCTGCGGCAACTCCGTGACTGCAAAAAGGTTGCTTTTTGCGTCAAAACCGGTACAATACACTCCGCGTGGAGCAGCGTTGTATTCTATGGGAGGAGGAATGGGTTATGCCGGTACGCCCTTCAGAGCGCGAAGAGGAATACTTTACGCGCCTTGAATTTGAACGGCTTCAGAAAATCGAGCAAGAGCGGCAGCAGAAACTCGCAGCCGAAGAACGACAGCGGCTCAAAGAGCTGCACTATATGCAGTGCCCCAAGTGCGGCATGAAGCTTGTGGAAATTGATTATCGCGGCATTAAAGTTGATAAGTGTACGGAATGCGAAGGCGTGTGGCTTGACGCAGGAGAACTTGAGCAGGTTGCAGCGCTTGAGAAAACCGTAATCGACAAGTTTTTCAGCGTGTTCCGCAAATAACGGCATTTATCATTTGCCGGAATTGATGACGTTCAATAAATTTGCGCTTGCCTTGCGGATGTGGTCTGCGGTGAGCTGCTCTGCCCGCTGGCCGTCATGCTCTTTGATCGCCTGAAATATCAGCTTGTGTTCCTGAAGCGCTTTATATGCCCTGCCCGGGCGTTCAAGCGACAAGGTACGGGCATGCTGGATGTACTGATGAAAGGTCTTCAGCATATACAGAAGCGGCCTGCTTTTCGACGCTTTATAGATGATATGATGAAACCGGGAATCAAGCTGAATGAGATGCTCGATATCGTTCTTAAGCGTATAGAACTCCTCAAGTTCGATCGCATCCTGTAACTCTTTTAATTCTTCCTCATCTATGTATTCTGCTGCCCATCGTGCGGCAAGCCCCTCAATCATAATCCGGATCGTATAAATATCCTGAATGTCTTTGGGGCTTATACCGGTAACCAGTGCGCCTTTATTGGGCACGAGTTCAACCAGCCCTTCACGCTCAAGCTGGGTAAGCGCTTCCCGCACCGGTGTTCTGCTTACCCCAAGTTCTGTGGCAAGCTTTGATTCAACAAGGCACTCGCCCGGCTTATACCTGCCGCTCAGCACTGCATCTTCGATCGCAATAAACACCTTCTGGCGAAGGCTTGAGGAATTGGCAGAGTCGATTTTTATTTTGTCATGATTGCCCATGTTAGGTAAGACGTTCTATTACTGCATCGGCAAAGCCGCTGGTGGTTGCCGTGCCGCCAAGATCATAGGTGACCGCTTTTCCATCTCGAAGCACCGCTGCGATTGCCTGTTCCATACGCAGCGCGGCTTCTGTTTCACCGATGTACTTGAGCATCAGGATGCCTGAAAGCATGGTTGCCGTTGGGTTTGCCATATTCTGTCCTGCCCGCCGCGGTGCGCTGCCGTGCACTGGTTCAAAGACCGCAATCCCCTCACCGATATTTGCACCCGGCGCCATCCCAAGCCCCCCGACGAGCCCTGAACACAGGTCAGAAATAATATCGCCATAGAGATTGGGCATTACCAGCACATCGTACTGGTGCGGCGACTGTACAAGCTTCATGCACATAGCATCGACGATCATGTCCTCAAACTCGATCGACGGATACTGTGCTGCCACATGCCGCGCGACACTGAGAAACAACCCGTCTGTGCATTTCATAATGTTTGCCTTATGGACTGCCGTCACCTTGCGTCTTCCTTCACGAAGCGCAAACTCAAAGGCAAAACGCACAATCCGCTCCGAGCCCCTGCGCGTGATGATTTTAATGCTCTCCGCAGCATCCTCGCCGACCATGTGTTCCACCCCTGCGTACAAGTCTTCGGTGTTTTCCCGAACCACCACGAGATCCACATCCGTATAGCGCGCCGGAACGCCGGGATAGGACTTGCACGGCCGCAGGTTTGCATAGAGATCGAGCTCCTTGCGAAGCGCTACGTTGACACTGCGAAACCCGTGCCCGACCGGCGTGGTAATCGGGCCTTTCAGTGCCACACGGTTTTTTTTGATTGCATCGAGAACCGCCTGCGGCAGCGGCGTGCCTTCTTGTGCCATAACCGCTTCGCCGGCATGGCGCACATCCCATGCAATAGAAACGCCTGTTGCCTCGAGCACCCGGCGTGTTGCCTCTATCACTTCAGGCCCAATACCGTCACCAGGAATCAGTGTTATCGTATGCATAGTCTTTCTTTTACTCCTCAAAAGCAGAAATCAGTGCAAATGCATTACGCTTTGATCTCTTCATAAAAATCAGGAGCAATGTCTTTGAGCGCTGCCTCAAGCTCTTCGTCGCCGATTGCGGTAACCCGGTCATGGGCATACTGCTGGTCAACCCACTCCTTGAGCGCCACAATAGCAGGGTGTTTTTTATCGACCGGTGCACGGTTTTTGAGTTTGAAGTAATCGTTCACCCAATGGGCAATGCCAGCAAGCCCGGAATGCGCATTGACCGCAACTGCAACCGGCCGGCGCAGGATCTTTTCCGTATTGAAGATATTGTAGATTTCCTCATCCTTGAGCAAACCGTCGGCATGAATGCCTGCCTGCGTAATGTTAAACTTTTTCCCGACAAACGGCGTCATCGGGGGAATTTCGTAGCCAAGTTCCCGTTCATAATACTCTGCTATTTCAGTTATAACCGACAAATCCATATCGTCGGTCGTGCCGCGGAGCTGGGCATATTCGATGACCATCGCTTCAAGCGGTATGTTGCCGGTGCGCTCGCCGATGCCGAGCAGCGAGCAGTTTACGGCCGAAGCGCCGTAGAGCCATGCTGTGGCGCCGTTGACAACCGCTTTATAGAAGTCATTATGGCCATGCCATTCGATAAGTGTGCTCGGGAATCCGGCGTGAAAATAGAGCCCGTAGATAATGCCGGGGACGCTTCGGGGAAGCGCCACGCCGGGATACGGAACGCCGTAGCCGAGCGTGTCGCAGGCACGGATTTTTATGGGGATGCCGCTTTCATCCATCAGGTCTTTGAGCTTGAGGGCAAAGGGCACCACAAAGCCGTAAAAGTCGGCACGGGTTATATCCTCAAAATGGCACCGCGGCCGCACGCCGATATCGAGTGCGCTCTTGACAATATCAAGGTATTGTTCCATTGCCCGCTTGCGCGTTGTGGTGAGCTTTTTGAAGATATGGTAGTCTGAGCAGCTCACCAGAATGCCGGTCTCTTTGATTCCCATGTCCTTGACTAATTGGAAATCCTGCTTGGTAGCACGAATCCAGCTCGTCACCTCGGGGTACTGGTACCCCCGCTCCTGACATTTGCGAACCGCTTCCTTATCCTTATCGCTGTAAATAAAGAACTCGCATTGCCGGATAATCCCCTTTGGACCGCCGAGGCGGTGCATAAAATCATAGAGTTTTACTATTTGATCGACCGTATAAGGACTGCGAGCCTGCTGACCGTCACGGAACGTGGTATCGGTAATCCATATTTCATCAGGCGGCGACATGGGCACCCGGATATGGTTAAACGGAACTTTGGGCACCTCGTCATAGCTGTAGATTTCCCGGTAAAGGTTGGGATCCCTGACGTCTTGCAGGCTGTATTTGAAATTTGTATGGATAAGGGTATTCGTCTTTCTGCTGAATCTAAGCATAGTTCCTCCTAAAAAACCGAATTGTATAATTGTATTATTGTATACAAGAATACAGCATGCCCTGTCAAGTAAAAAATTTATTGAAAATTACCAAAAAATATAGTTTATAGAGATATCCACAACAATGACCAATCATGAAACCTATTAAACTTGTTATCTGGGATCTTGATGAAACCTTCTGGAAAGGCACGCTTTCAGAAGGACCGGTGGCCTATATCCAAAAAAACCACGATATTGTCATTGAGCTGAGTCGCCGCGGCATTATCAATTCCATTGTTTCAAAAAACACCTTTGAAGATGCACAAAAGGTGCTGGAGGAACAAGGGATTTGGGACTATTTTGTGTTTCCCCGTATTGCATGGCAGCCAAAAGGGAAACTTATTGCAGACCTTATCGAGCAGATCCAGCTTCGTCCGGAAAATGTGCTGTTTATCGACGATAACCATCTTAATCGCATCGAAGCCGAACACTACAATCCCGGCATTCAAACCGCCGGACCTGAAATCCTTGACACCCTGCTTGACCATGAAGCATGCCGCGGCAAGAACGACAAAGCACTTTCCCGTCTCAAACAATATAAAGTCCTTGAGCAAAAGGCACGCGACCAGCAAACCCATAGCGGCAGCAACGAAGATTTTTTGAGAAGCTGCGATATCAAGGTGCGCATAGGCAGAGACTGCGCCGCACATGCTGAGCGTCTTGTCGAGCTCATCAACCGCACCAATCAACTCAATTACACCAAAAAGCGGCTCACCCGGGAAGAGTTCGAGCGGTTATGCGAAGATCCGCAGATCGACAAAGCCTACATACAGGTCAGCGACCGTTACGGCGACTACGGCATCTGCGGGTTTTACGCCCGCACCGACCATCGGCTCGAACATTTTGTTTTTTCATGCAGGATATTGCATATGGGGGTCGAGCACTGGGTGTATCACCGCTTAGGGTGTCCTGCGCTTGACATTACCGGTGAAGTTGCAACCCCGATCGACACCAGTCTGCGACCGGACTGGATCACCGAGGTGAGCGGCAACTTTTTGGTGCAGCCTGACACCCGACAAAAAAAGGGCAGGTCGGTAAACATTATCCTCAAGGGAGGATGTGATCTTACCGGCATTAAAAACTATCTCATGCACGGCGTGCAATTTACCGCAGAAGTTGATTATGTTTCAGCAGCAAGCTATCGGATCAACAACTCCCATTCAGAAATCCTCACCCGCTGTACTCCCGAAACGCTGCAGCGTTATGGCGAGGTGATCGACGCGCTCCGTTTTTTTGACCGGACCGCGTTTACCACCTCATTCTTTTCCCCATCCTACGATGTGTACCTTTACAGCGTTCTTGATGATTATACCCGGGGACTCTACCGATACCGCGACACAGACTTTGTGGTCCCGTTTGGCGATTTCAGCATGGACCTGACTGACGAAAACACATGGCCATATCACAGCAATCGGAGCGCAAAACACCGGCTCGACCGTTCATTTCTCGCATGGTTTAAGGGGAACTTTACGTTCCTTGGACCGATACCGCCCGAGCGCTTCCAAAAAAACATCCGCTGGCTCTGCCGTCGCATCCCGGAATCGAAACTCCTGATCGTGCTCAACGGCTCCGAAGTCGTCTATCGCCGCAATCCGCAGAACAATCGCTGGGAACATCACCGGATGATGAACCGCATCTTGGAGGAGACGGTTGCTGGTATGCCCCATGTGGTGATCTGCGACGTGCGCAGCTTCATAACCTCTGAAGTCGACCATTCCCACAACATCAGACACTATACGCGACAAGGCTATTTTCGCATTGCCTGCCGCATTAACGAAATACTCGAGCAGCGGTTTGCGGTTCGGCCAACCGTATGGGAACGTCTGCGGCGAAAGCTATCACTAAGTCCACGAGGTCAACCCCTTGCGGTGAAAGTTCCGTAACTGAGGGAATTGCCGCGGCTGCACCGCCTGTATCGGGCAAGGCAGAATGTCTCCATGTGCGATCGGTCTCACAGGCTGCACGTCAATAAAATCGCCATCATTGGGACCCCCAACGTCGGCAAGAGCTCGCTGTTTAACCGTATAACCCGGACCTATTCGCTGGTTGCAAACCTCCCCCACACAACCATCGAGGTGCAGCGGGCTTCCATCGTTATCGACGGCAAGCCGTATGAAATCATCGATACGCCCGGCATACACACACTTGACAGCGAATCAGAAGACAGTCAAATCACGCGCTCCATTCTGCTCGAAGAACACCCTGAAGCGATTATAATGTGCATGGATGCCAATAACCTGCAGCGTTCCTTGCAGCTTGCTGCCCAGGTGTTTGCGTTTGATATTCCGGTGATCGTCTGCCTCAATTTCACCGATGAATCACGCCAAAAAGGCATTACCGTCTCGCGCAAAAAATTCGAGGCACTGCTCGGCGTTCCGGTCATCGAGACGGTTGCCTCTGAAGGCCGCGGAACAAAGGAACTTTTGCGGGCGCTTGCTCATGCCCGGCCGGCACGCGGCGCAACGATTAAATACAAACATTTTATCGAATCCTGCCTCGATGAGCTCTCGTCATGCTTTCCAGCCGGTGCCGTACCCTCTGACGGCGTCTTGTTGCTGTTGCTCACCAATGCGCCGGGGATCCGCAGCTTCATCCATAAGCAATACGGCGATGAAATCCTCGCGCAACTGCAATCCCGTATCGCGAAGGCCCTTGCGCGCACCAATAAAGACCTCTCCCGTATTATTTTGGAAGAGCGTGCGCGATGGGCAAGCAGGATTGTCCGTGAAGTTGTCGAAGAGCATGCCTCCGGCACAAGCCGTGTCGCCGACGCCTTTGGGGCGCTCTGCCGCCATCCCCTCTGGGGATGGTTTATTCTGCTGCTTGTGGTGTATTGCGTCTATATTCTGGTCGGCAGGGTCGGCATCCTCATTTTGGTACCGTTTTTTGAAGACACACTGTTTGCGCCGTTCAACCGGTTCGTTGAACAGGCGCTGCCATGGCACCTTGCCCGCGATTTTTTGATCGGCGATTACGGCGTCCTCACCACCGGACTTGAAAATGCTGTCGGCACGGTGCTGCCGATTCTCAGCATGTTCTTTATCGTCCTCAATATTCTCGAGGATACCGGCTATATTGCCAATCTGTGCGTTTTGACAAACCGTATCTTTCAGCGATTCGGACTGAGCGGCCGCTCTATGCTCCCGCTTGTCCTTGGCTTTGGGTGCAGGACCATGGCGGTTCTGACTACCCAGATACTGGATTCGCGCAAAGAGCGTATTATTGCAATCTTTCTCATTGCGTTTGCCATTCCCTGTGCACCGCTGCTCGGCGTGATGCTTGCCACCCTTGCGCTCATGCCGTTTGGTGCTTTTTTGCTTGTGTTTGGCGTGCTCGTAACGATCGAGGTACTTGCCGGTATTGCGCTTAACCGTCTCATTAAAACTGACCGTGAGCCTGAATTTATTTTGGAGATCCCACCGGTTCGGCTGCCCAGGCTGAAAAACCTTGCCGTCAAGACGTATTACCGGCTGAAATGGTTTAGCATCGAGGCAATCCCGCTTTTTGTGATCGGCGCTTTTCTGCTTTTTGTCATCGATAAGCTTAAAATCCTGCTTGCCATAAAACATCTGCTCAAACCGCTCGTTGTGTCGTTTTTACACCTGCCGATCGAGATGGTCGATGTCTTTCTCTTGTGTTTGCTCAGGCTCGAGGCAGGCGCCGCAATCGTGCTGAAAATGGCGCAGCACCAGGAACTTTCCCCTGCCCAGGTCGTTGTATCGCTGATCGTTATTACAGCATTTATCCCGTGTTTTGCAAATATCATGGCGATAATAAAAATGCTCGGCTTTAAAATTGCCATCGTGATAGTTTTGGTCATCAATGCAGCCGCGTTCGCCATTGGCGGACTGGTATCGTTTCTGCTCCGCTCCTTTAACTGGCTAATGTTGTGGTAAAAAGCCTGTGAACACGAGCGAGAGCTTTGGAGGATTAAGCGATGGAGAAAAAAGAACTTGATGAATACATCGAGGCGCTCTGGTACCTCACCGAACAGGGCACGCCCTGTGTTGCCTCACTGAAAGAGTACCTGCCGGAAACGTTCAGCCAAGACGTACTTGATGAGCTGGTGCGGCAAGGGCTTATTATTGTCGAGACGGAAGGGAAGATCATCTTTACGCCCAAGGGGCATGAACAGTCGCGCCAGATCGTCCGCTGCCACCGGCTTGCCGAACGGCTGCTCACCGATGTGCTCGGCATGCAGCCGCAGGAAACAGAGCGGGGGGCTTGTGAATTTGAACATATCATTGCCCCCGAAATCGTGGACAGCATTTGTACCTTGCTCGGGCATCCTCGCGAGTGTCCGCATGGGCTGAAGATCCCTGAAGGCAGATGCTGTCAGGGGGGATACGCCAATGTGCGTAGCGCCATTGTGTCGCTCGACCGTGTACCACCCGGCACCGAAGTCAAAATCGCGTATATCAATGCTCTGTCCAATTCCCGGATGCATAAGCTGTCGCATTTTGGTATAATGCCAGGAGCAACCGTCAAGGTGCACCAGCGCTATCCTTCGTTTGTGGTGCAATGCGGCAATACCCAGATTGCTATGGAAGAGGCGGTGGCGCGCGACGTCTTTGTGTTTGCCCCGCAAAGTGCCGAAGTGCACGATAAGCCGCGCCGCCGCCGATGGCGATTCGGGGGGAAATGGCTCGGCACTGAATGAGCATCTCCCGGCGCAGGATATAACTAAAACAGTTACAGCAGGAGGGCAGAACGCATGGAGATCACCACTGTACCGATCTCGTTTCCCGAAAACACCAATGTCATCATCGGTCAGGCGCATTTTATCAAAACCGTTGAAGACCTTTTTGAGATTATGGTAACCACCGTGCCCGGCATGAAGTTCGGGATTGCGTTCAACGAAGCATCAGGCCCGTGCCTTATCAGAACCGAAGGCAACGATGACGGGCTGGTTCGTTGCGCTGCCGAGAACTGCCGTGCACTCGGTGCAGGGCATGTTTTTGTCATTGTGATCAAAGATGCCTACCCCATCAATGTCCTCAACAGCATCAAACAGTGTCAAGAGGTATGCCGCATCTTTTGCGCTACGGCAAATCCCGTAACGGCAATCGTTGCAAAGCACGAAAAGGGGGGCGGCGTCATGGGCGTGATCGACGGCGAATCTCCGCGAGGCATCGAAACCCCTGAGGATCGTGAAAAACGGCGGGCGCTGCTGCGAAGCGTTATCGGCTATAAAAGATAGGCGCTGCAGTATGCGCAGTGAGAATATCCCCGGAGGCATATGGATAAGGCGTTTGTCGAGCAGATGAAAAAGAGAGTCGCTGCAGAGCTGTGCAGCAAGGAAATCGAGGTTGTCGATTTTTGGAAAGCTGAACTTGAAAAAATCCTCCATAAAAAGACCGACAGTCTTAGCTCGCTGCAGATAGCATTGCAGGAGTTTGTAGGGCGTATGGAAAATCGCATAAAAACCCTGAAGCGGCAGCGCGATGTGTAGGCATGTATGAAAGGCCAGCGACCGTTGCCGTGCTGCGGCACGGCTTTGATTGCCGATCCGATTTATAATTACATTCCCATCACGGTTCCCGATCCTGACCACCCTGATGAGAAAACAGAAGAAGACCTGATCGACACGCCGTGGATGCAGCGGCTCCGCCGCATCCACCAACTCCAGAGCGCCCGTTGGGTGTATCCTTCTGCCGAGCATACCCGTTTTCAGCATTCACTCGGAACCATGCATATGGCAGGTCGTTTTGCAGCGCACCTCTACCCCAGCCTGAAAGCAGTCTGTCCCGATGCCCCCTCATACAATTTGTTTGAAGCCACGTTCAGGATTGCCGGGCTGTTGCACGATATCGGACACGGACCGTACGGCCATTTTTTTGATGATCATTTTCTGTCCCGCTACGGTCTCACCCATGAGCGGCTGGGCAGGGAAATCATTGTACGGAAACTTGCGCCGATCATCCGGGGCATACGGCGAAGCCTCTCTGGCACGTTTGCCGACGGCGAACGCCTCGAGCCCGAGTATATCGGTTTTCTTATCCAGAAAAATCCGCACCCTCATACGGCATCAATGCCTCGCTGGCTGCACTTTCTGCGGCAGCTTTTCTCAGGCCTTTATACGGTTGATAATCTGGACTATGTCCAGCGCGACGCCTATATGACCGGGTTTTCCTTGGACATTGTCGATATCAACCGACTGCTCTTCTATTCCTTTTTTTCTGCGCAGGGACTCACCCTGCATCAGGCAGGGGTCTCTGCATTCACCCGTTTTTTGAACGCCCGCCTCAACCTGTATGCCAACATTTACTATCATCGGACCAGTCGCGCCATTGACTTCCATATGCAGGAGATTTTTGCCGATACGATGCGGATCATATTCCCTTACAATCCGCTCCGCGCTTTGAACAAATACCTCTTTCTGAATGACTGGTCGCTTATTCAAGAGGTTGAATCATGGCAGCGGTCACGGGATGCACGCAAAAAACGGCTCGGCCGCGAATGGGCGCAGATTATTAATCGCAGCATCAAATGGAAAATGGCCTATGCAACCGAACTGACCATTGACCGGGCACAAAAAGGAATGCTGTCCCTTGGCCGACCCGATCAGCTCGAGGCAGCGATCCGCTCCCTGCTGCCCCGATCGATACGCCATATACAGTTTCGGGTTGACCTTGCAACGCAAGACCCCCGTCCGCTCAATCCGATGGCAGAAACCAATAGGCGCATTCACATCTACAATCCCTCAACCGGTACGATCTCTGCCGAGCCGCTGCACGACATTTTCCGTTATATTCCTGCGCGCGTCGTACATTTCCGCATTTTTGCCCTTGACCACAGGCATGACGCAGCGCTTGCGCAGGCTGCAGAGCAGTTTTTCTATCCCCAGAGTCGCGGCAGCGTGCATGAGACCAACATGTAATGCGATCGCCCTGGGTGCGCGGTAAAGCCGGAAAAAACGGAGGGATGACCACGGCTGAAAACGTTAATCCAAAAATACCTCAAATTGGTCAACAATGTTCAGCCCGAGCGCGTGCATAATGCTCCGTGCGGCCACAAACAGTGCCACGCCGATCAACACCGGCACGATATCGGCAAGTGATGTTTTCTTCGGCACCGCAACCTGCTGTATTCGATTGATGATTACAGCACCGGAAAGCATACCGGCAACGGTGAGTTCGATCGGATGCCGGATTTGAAGCAGCTCATTGGCAAGGGTAAAGCCAAGTAGTGCGGAAAGGATGAATGATGTGGCGATGGCCATCGGCACACTGGCAAGCACGGGATGCACAGTATCTGAAAACGCAACGATGAGCGTTGCCGTCACAAGAACAAGAAACAAGGATGAGCAGAGGAATAGGGCTATCATATTTTCTTTACTGTGTAACCTTTATTTCCGTGCGCAGGTTGCGGCTTTTATCTGTTCATGTCCCGGCGTCCTTCGAGGGCGTTTTTGAGCGTAATTTGATCCGCATAGCCGATGTCGCTGCCCGGCGCAATGCCTTGAGCGATACGCGTCACCCGGATGCCGCTTTCTTTTAGTTGATCGGCAATATAGGCTGCCGTTGCATTGCCGTGCGTTGTCGGATTGGTGGCTATGATGACCTCTGCAACCGGATTTTTTTTGATCCGCTCGCACAGCTCGGCAATATGGAGCTGCTCCGGTCCGATCCCATCAAACGGCATGATACAGCCGTGCAGCACATGATAGGTGCCGCGAAACCACCCGGTCCGCTCGATTGACAACAGATCGCCGGGCGTCTCGACGACGCATACAACGCTTCCATCACGGCTCGGATTGGCGCATATCTGACACAGCTCCTGTTCCGCATAATTAAAGCAGCGTGCGCAGAGCCGTATTTTCTCCCGCGCATCGGCAATGGCATGGGATAGTTCAAGTGCTTTTTCCCGCGGACAATTTATGAGGTACAGCGCAAGTCGGGTTGCACTCTTTTCGCCGATGCCGGGCAATGTGGCAAGGCTTGCAATTAACCGTTGAATCGGATCGAGCATAATCGTGGCCTCATGGCGTGATGCCGGGTATACGGATGCCCCCGGTTATTTTCAGCATCTCATCCTGCAGCAGTTGGCGGGATGCTTTGAGCGCTTGGTTCACCGCAGCCACAACCAAATCCTGCAGCATGGGAATATCGCGCGGATCAACGGCTTCGGGCGCAATGGTGATCGATAGGATTTCCTGTTTGCCGTTGGCAACAACCTCCACCATGCCGCCGCCTGCCGACGCCGTGACGGTTTTTTCACCGAGTTCTTCCTGAATCTGCTGCAACCGTTCCTGGAGTTTCTGTGCCTGCTGCATGATCGTATGAATATTCATGGATATCTCCTTATCGATCTGCAGGATGAATTGCGACGATCTTTCCGTTAAATGTCTTCAAGACCTGCTGCACCACCGGATTGTGCAGCACTTGTTGCTCGCGTTTCCGTTTTATCTGGTCAGGAGACTCGGTGAGATTTCTGTTTTTTTTTTCGCCTCCTGGCTGTGTCTGTACCGTTACCGTAACATTGCGCTGCAGAAATGATCGACACAAATCATTGAGCTTCTGTTCGGTCTGAGCCTCCTTCATAATATCCAAAAAAATATCGCCTTCGGGAAAGGCAACCGTAACCTTCCCGTCCTCAATCGTTATGCAAGCCTGCCGGAGGTATGCTGCAAACTTGGCATCGGTGCGCGCAATAAACGCAATCAGTTCCTCGCCAGATGGCTCACTGGGTGTGGCAGCACACACCTGCGCCTCGGCGCGGGGGGAGGAACGTGGCGCCGGGGCGGCCGGTGCCGGACGGGGTTGCGCAGGGAGCGGTACTGCACGGCTGCCGGTACTGCTGCGTTCAAGGTGCTGCTGGAGGTGCTCGATTGTGCTAAGCAGTTCGTCAATCGGTACGCTTTCCTTTACCTGCAGCATTTCGAGCAGACAGACTTCGAGCGCGATTTTAGGGTTTGCCGAGCGGACAATGTCATTTTCTGCTGAAAACCAAAGCCTGAAACAGCGCTGGAGGCCTTCATCACTTATGCGTTCTGCAGCCTCGTGAATCTGTCGCAAATCCTCGTCCGATGCCTCGACTAGCCCGGTTTGGTCGGGCACCATCTTGATGATACGTATATCTCTGAGCAGCTCGAGAAACGCATAGTACCAGCGCTTCAGGTCAACCCCTGCATCATAGAGCCGGGCAATGCCGTCAATACAAGCATGCGGATCGCCGGCAATGATTCCCTCCATAATATTAAAGAGCTGGCGTCGATCGATATGGCCCAACATATCCTGCAGGTCGTGATCCTCGATCTGCGACCCGCAATAGGATACTGCTCGTTCCAGAATGCTCTGCGCATCCCGCATGCTGCCCTCTGCTTCGCGTGCAATGAGGTACAGACCATGGCGGGTTATGCTGATATGTTCCTGCCGAGCAATTTGCTCCAGATGGGCAATAATCTCTTTGGTCGGAATGCGTCTGAAATCAAAGCGCAGGCAGCGGGAAATAATTGTATCGGGAATCTTATGCGGTTCGGTCGTTGCCAAAATGAACACTACATGCGATGGTGGCTCTTCGAGGGTTTTGAGCAATGCGTTGAACGCCTGCTCAGTCAGCATGTGCACTTCATCGATGATGTAAATCTTATACCGGTCGCGGGTCGGAAGATAGCGCACGTTTTCCCGAAGCGTTCTGATATCATCAACGCCGCGGTTTGAAGCGCCGTCAATTTCATGGACATCGATGCAGGTGCCTGCTGCGATTTCAATGCATGACGGGCAGGTGCCGCACGGCTGATCGCTTAAGCCGGTATGACAGTTGAGTGCCTTTGCCAGGATCCGTGCGACCGAGGTTTTCCCTACACCCCGTTCCCCGGCAAACAAAAAAGCATGGGCAATACGCCCTTCACGGATGCTGTTGACCAGTGTCCGGGTTACATGCGTCTGCCCAATGACTTCCCCAAATGTCTGGGGCCTGAATTTGCGTGCAAGTACCTTATAGGCCATGCCTGTACCGGAATGGGTTACCGGAGAAAAAGCCGGATACACCAGACACCCGTCATCTCTGCTACCGTTGCTTCCTTCCGGACCTGGCGGGGTTCACAGATCATCCGTTGTCTGGGATCCGGCCTTATATAACATCACGGTCATCGTCCGTGCATGGACGAGAATGACGACACGTGGCGGAGAGAGAGGGATTCGAACCCTCGGTTCCGTTGTAGCGGAACACACGATTTCCAGTCGTGCACCTTCAGCCAGCTCGGCCATCTCTCCGCTGTCGTTGTCCTGCAAAAAAATCCCGCAAAAGACTGCTGCATGCATCGGCACACACACCGCGCCGCACTACGATGCGATGGTTAAGCCGGTGATCTGCGCAAAAGTCAAAGACCGACCCTGCAGCTCCTGCGCGGGGATCATCAGCACCATAAACAAGCCGCCGAACCCGTGCCTGCACAATCGCGCCTATGCACATCATGCACGGCTCGATGGTCACATACAACGTGCTGCCAACCAGCCGATAGTTTCCAAGATACTCACCTGCACTGCGCAGCGCTTGTATTTCAGCATGCGCCGAAGGATCGTGCAGGGTTATCGAGCTGTTGTGGCCGCGACCGATGACTTCGCCGTGCAACACCACAACCGCACCGATTGGAACCTCGTTGCGTAAACGAGCCTGCCGCGCCTCATCGAGTGCAAGACGCATGTATTCCTGATCGGGATCCGTAATGGTCTTCCAACGCGGCACTACAGCACCGATTTTACTTACCACAACCTCGGTGGAAAAAAAAGCATTTCTTTGCCCGAACCAGCATCACAGCTCGCGCAGCGCAACAACAACCGGAAGCCGCGCTGCACGCACCGCCGGCGGAATACCGCCGAGCAGCCCCATAAACAGCGCAAACAGCATTCCCTGCACCAGCAGCACGGGGGTAACCTTGAACGAAAAGGCAATGCTTGAAAAGGTCTGCCAGTTGATGGTCGATGTTGAATACCCATTAATGGGGATGACCGCGATGCACCCGATAATGCCGCCGATCAGTGCAATAAAGAGGGATTCACAGACAAACGATACAATGATGCTCACTTCAGAAAACCCGAGCGCCCTGATCGTGGCAATTTCCCGGGAACGCGCCGCAATCGATGAATACATGGTATTGAGCGCGGCAAAGATAGCACCGATACCCATCACCACGGCAACCATAACCCCAAGTACACGGATAATTGTGGCAACCGCTTGCGATTGCCGCTCGTAATAATCGAGCTCCCGTTCAACCTGCACTGAAAGTCGCGGATCCCGCGCAAGCGCCTGCCGAAACACGCCGAAGCTTTCCCGTGAGGATAAGCGTACGGTTGCTGACTGGAACAGATGTTCTGGTTTTTTGTAGGTCTGCTTCAGGATTTCGGCATCTGCCCATATCTCAGAATCAAATGCACTGCCCTGCGCATCCAGCACCCCGACAACCGTCCATTGCCTGCCGGCAAATCGGGGCTGCCCCCCAAGATGAAAATCCCGATATGCTTTTGCCGCATTTGCACCGACAACAAGTTCCGTAAGTCCTGGCGTAAAAAACCTGCCGCGGCTCACCTTCACCATATCTCTGATGGTGAGTGCCCTCGGCGAAACGCCGCGCATCTGCACCAGCGCACGGTCGTTTGAATTGCGAAGCGGCAGGGATACGACAATGACGACCTCAGGACTGATCAGCGCATTACCGTGCTCATCACGCATGACACCCGGCGCATCGGCGACAATCCTGATTTGCTCGAGCGGCAAGGCGCTGTCCATCTCTGAATTTGCCCCGCCGCGTCTCACCATGGCATTCAAGGGTGACCCTGATGCGACCAGCGTGGCCTGAAACCCCTGTGCCATTGCAAGCATTGCGACAAATACTGTCACCACGCCTGCAATGCCGAACACCGCAACCGAGGTCGATACCCAGCGCACGCTGACGCTTCTGATATTATAGATAAGAGGGATTGCCATGCTGCGTTATACCCTCCGCAAGGCTTCAACGATCTTCAGACGCATGGCGAGAACCGACGGGATAATGCCGGCAGCAACACCAGCAATGAGCGCAAACAGCACGCCAAGGCACATCTTGTGCGGAGAGAGGTAAAATGAAGGCAAAAAACCACCGGTGGGATCGCCCCGTAAGGAAAACAGCTTTGCTGCGCTCACGCCCAGGCACCCTCCGACAAGCGCATACAGCAATGCTTCGGCAAGCACTAGTCCCATGATCGATCCGTCGGAAAATCCAAGGGTCTTCAAAATCGCAAGCTCACCCGTGCGCTCCCGCACGGACATGGCCATCGTGCTGCCGGTGACAAACAGCAACGTAAAAAAAACAATGCTCCCGACCGAGAGCATAATTGCCTTGATACTGCCGATCTGTTTGGTAATCCCTGCTGCAAAGGAGCGCTCGGTCTCGGCCGTAGTTTCGTACGGTGAATTTGCGAACCGGTCTTCAATTGCTTTGGCGACATGCACTGCCTTGTCCGGATCCTCAACCCGCACGATGTACCACCCCACTGTCCCTTTGCCGAGATCACGGCGCTCATCAAAGTAGTCATAGCGGAACCAGAACTGGTTTTCATCGTCCTCTTCGCGGGTACCACTGTATATAGCGCGGATGTTAAATTCCCAGGTTCCCGGCCAGATCGAGCCCTGAATAGGGATACGGTCACCGAGACGCCAGCCGAACCGCTGGATGAGTTTGCGGCCGACGATGCACCCTTCGCGGTCTGCACGGAATGCTTCCCACTGTTTGTCATCGATTTTGAATTCCCGAAAAATCCGGCGGTATGTCGTATGATCGATGGCAAGTTGGGGAAAGAAGTTTTTTTCGTCCTGATAGATGCCGTTAAACCACACTGCGTAGGTTGCCTCTTTAACGCCGCGCACCTGCAGGATACGTTCCATGTAGGCAAGCGGCAGAGGGTGAATGATCGAGTTTTTATTGATGACCACCAGCCGATCTGCGCCGGCAACCTCAACGCCTTGGTTAAACGAGCTTTCAATCGTTGCGAGCAGGCTGAACAGAAACACAGCAATCCCAAACGACCCTACGGTGAGGATGGTCCGGGTCTTTTTGCGCATCAGATTCGCCGCCAGCAGCGGCAGGCATTTCACGAGCATCATCGCGCAGCAATGCCTTCGATGAGCACCCCTTTTTCAAGATGCAACACCGTGTGCGCACGTTCTGCGGCACGGGGATCATGGGTAACCATGAGTACGGTTTTGCGGTGGGCGCTCACCAGATGATCAAGAAGCTCCAAAATTTCATCGGCGCTCGCCCGGTCGAGATCGCCGGTCGGCTCGTCGCACAAAAGAAACGTAGGATCAGCAACAATGGCGCGCGCAATAGATACCCGCTGCTCCTGGCCGCCTGAAAGCTGTCGGGGAAAATGATGCATACGATCGGCAAGTCCGACAACGCTCAACGCCAGTTCGACCCGCTCCCGACGCTGGGCTTTGGTCAGCCCCGTAAGCAACAACGGCAATTCGACATTCTGAAATGCGGTCAGCACCGGAATCAAATTGTACATCTGAAACACAAAGCCCACATGGCGTGCGCGCCACTGTGTCAGCCTGCTGCCTGACATGTGGGTAATTTCATCGCCGGCCACCGTAATACTGCCAGCGCTCGGCAGATCAAGGCCGCCGAGCAAATTAAGTAACGTTGTCTTTCCCGAGCCGCTCGGTCCCATAAACGCGACAAACTCGCCCTCTTCCACATCGAGATTCAGACCTTGGAGGACGTGGATCACCTGGCCGCCGCGTTCATAGGTCTTATCGAGATTGCGAACACTGATTAACGCATTGGGATGACGCTGTCCGTTAACGTTTACCATGGCATGGAATGAAAGCGCAATTATGGAAGGATGATACCTGCTGCATCGGTGATTAGTGTTTCAGAACTGCCCGCTGTCCGTCGCGCAGGGGCTGGGCAGCACTAATGACAACCTGTTCGCCGGCGGAGAGGCCTGCGACGATTTCAATATCCTGTGCAAATGCCTCACCCACCGTCACGTTGCGGCGCGAGACGATGCCGTCCTGAAAAACAAAAACGTAGGTGCCGTCATCGGCTTCATGCAATGCTTCTCGCTTTACGAGAACGCTCGAACGATTGCCGGTATTATTGGCTGTACCCAAAAACGTCACCTTTACACCCATATCGGGCAAAATCTTTGGATCGAGCTGGTCAAACGTGATGCGCACCTTAACGGTTGCCTTCTGGCGATCTGCGGTGGGGATAATGGTTCTCACCGTTGCCGGAATATGCCATTCCGGATATGCATCAAGGGCCGCATCGACTTTCTGGCCAATTGCAACCTTTGCAATAAAGGACTCGTTGACATCGACCTCGATTTCAAGCGATGCCATATCAACGATCGTTGCGATGCCGGTCCGCGTAAAACCACCGCCTGCGGAAATCGGAGAAACCATCTCGCCGACCTGTGCGTCTTTGGAAACCACAATGCCGGCAAACGGCGCACGAACAACACAGTTTTCAACATCCTGCACGGCAACGTCTCGACGCTTCTGCGCCGCCTCGACCTGTTCTTTGGCAAGACGAAGACGCGCCTCAAGACTGTCAACGGCAGCAACTGCTTTATCCCGTGCTTCGTTACTTGCAACACCATCACGGTGGAGCTGTCGTACCCGCGCAAGGGTGCGTCGGGCATCAGCAAGATTCACCTCGATATCTGCAACAGCAGCCTGTGCGACTTCAAGGTCTGCTTCGGCGGCACGGAGCCGCTCACGGGCATCGGAGCTGTCAAGCAGTGCCAGCACCTGCCCCTCGGTAACCTGCATGCCTTCCTCAACAAACATTTCCTGCACGCGTCCGGTAATCTTTGCAGCAACAGTCGCGCGTCGTCGTGGTGTTACATAGCCGCTCGCGTTCAATACCGGTGTTGCTTCAGTATGGGTGTACGCCCGGGCTTTGGTGATTTCAACAACGTTTTTTTTAGTCAGGGAACCAACGACGGCCACTGCAGCGGCAATGCATACCAGCGCCCCACCGGCAAGTATTAGTTTTAAACGACTTGCTTTGGAAGCGGTTCTCGTCGCATGATCAATCCTGAGCGCGGAAAGATCCGGCAGTATCTGTCGTTTGTCATCGTTCATGAATATACTTTCTGTATACCGGTCAGGATGGTCGTAAGAGCTTGGATGGCGGCACCATCTATTAAAAGGCAAATAATGTATGAAACAGTGAAAAATTGCAAGGAGTTATTTGAACGGCGGGTCGCTCCGGGATATGAGGACAACAACGCCAGAGAAGAAAAAAACGTGCCGTGCGCCGTGGCGTGTCCCCCATCAGCCACCGGTTACTGGTCCGGTCTTTTTCGGTGTTCGTTTTCGTGTCGTGATACGTTTTACTTTGGTCTGGTGGTGCGGCGCACGCACAGATGCGGTGGACGTAGTTCTCTTTTTCTGCAGCGCTACTTGTTGCATAGAGCGTGCAGACATTACCCGTCCTGCCAGCAGCGATGGGGTGTCGGCAAGCCCCGCAACAACAGCCTGCGATGCGACGTATGCGGATCGAACTGTACGATTTTGGCCGTGAATGAGGATGCAGGCAACCGCAACCCGCTTGTCGCCATCCTGGCCAAATCCAGCAAACCAGTCACAGCGGCCACGCTGATCCGGCAGGTTGATTGATCCCGTTTTGCCTCCGGTAATCCAGTCCTTGGTTTCGGCGTGTGATCGAAGGTAGGCAAAGGCGTGTCGTGCCGTACCAATTTGAACCGTCCCCTGCATCAAGGAGCGCAGATGCTGAACAGTTGCCGCATGCAAGGGTTTGCCCAATGCCGTGACGGTTTTTGTGTACCGTTCTTTGCCGGTGGCATCGACAATCCGGTCAACAAGATATGGTCGCATCATAACGCCATCGTTTGCCGGCAGCGATGCAATCAGGGCAGCATGGAGCGGCGAAATTAATGTGTGGGTGTTATAACCGCTTGCCATTTGTGCGCGTTCAAAATCATCATGCGGCTCCATCAGCATGCTGGGTTGGAGCGGCAGGTCAAAGGGAATCCGGGTATTAAAAAGAAATCCCCGCGCAGTGCTGGTGAATTCTGCATCACTGAGGTACGAGATGCAGAGGAGTCCGAAAAATGGATTGATGCTCAAGGCAAATGCCTTATCGAGCGGCACCTGTTCGCCCCGGTGTTTGAGTCCGTCAAGTCCAAGCTGGCTGCGACACAACGAATAATAATGGCCGACGACCGGCAGGGTTGTATCCGGAGAAAATCCCTTGTGTTCAAGCGCTGCTGCTGCGGTAACGATTTTTATCAGCGAGGCGGCCGGAAACCCTGCGAACAGGCAGTAATTATCCTCACCGTCCGGCAACAGCTCACGGCCAGCAGTGCCTTTGGTATAGTTTGCCATGGCCAACACTGCACCGCTTGTCGCATCAAGCACAACCCCTGCAGCGATCAGCGGCGCATATCGTTGAAAAAGTTGCAGCATATGTTCTTGTATACGTGGTTGTATAGTCGTATGCACGGTCAGTTCGCCGTGTGGCGTTGCTTTTGTAAAGACCGGGGGAACGCCTGACTGATAGAACAGCCGTTTCTCAAACAGGGAAGGGATATCCAAAGGCAAAACATCAGGTTTTGGCGCAGGCGATGCATAGTTTTCCGACTTTTGCTTTTTACCCATCCACCCATAGGTTACATGGCAGGTAAGTGCAGTAAAAACAACAAAGAGCACGGCGATTATTGCTAATCTGGTGCGGGAAAACAGCCACTTATCTTTGTATAAACCGAAGATATGATTGAAAGAGCATAATCGCATGAGGGTATCTCCGATATGTCGTGATATACTGTTCTTTATGGTATGGTGCCGGACATTATCACAAACAATCTGCTGAAGCAATCGTCTTATCTTTTCGTCTAAAAAAAAATTTTTGTAAGCGGTAACCACATGAGGCTTTATTTCTCAAATAAGATCCGGCTAAAACTTTTGTCCAAAACAAAATCGCCTTGTGTAAAAATCGCACATCGGTTATTGTGGCGCCCGAGATGGATTAGGTAAGCAGGGGGAGGCGAACACCATACCATATCCTTCCTTTTCTTCGCCCGCTCCAAACTCAATTTGTGCTTGACAACCCCATAATTTAATTTTATAAATCCTACACAAATTGTAGGAATTTGTATGCGGCTTACCACCTTCAGCGAGTATGCGCTTATCGCCCTCATGTATATGTGCCGGCATCGCGACGCGCATGCCGTACCGCTCTCGGAAATCGTAGCTCAGCGAGGACTACCGGCAAAATACTTGGAGCGGATTATGGCGCAACTTTGCCGTGCTGGGATTCTGCGTAGCGCAAAGGGCAAGGCAGGGGGCTATCGGCTTGCGTTGCAGCCGGACAAGATTACCCTTGCACAGATCGTTCGCCTGTTCGATGGGCCGCTCGCGCCGACACCGTCTGCAAGCAAATTTTTTTATCGGGAGACGCCGCTCGAACAAGAAAAGAAGATACTCCGCGTCATGAAGGAGATTCGCGACTATATTGCCGAACGGCTTGAATCTTTAACACTGCAGGATATGCTGTAGCACAAACCGATAACCTTTTTTAAGAAAGGAGTGACATGGGGAGAAGGGTTTTACAAAAAGCACGATATGCGTTTTTTGCCGTTATGCTGGGGTTCATGGCACTGCTGATGTGTGGTTCGACAGACGCCGGCGAGGTGGATATCCTTGTTGAGAAACTGGTGCAGAAAGGCATTTTAACCAAGGAAGACGCACAGGATATTCTCAAAGAGGTCAAAGAGCAGGCGCGGCAGGAGCGGGCGGCAATGGTGCAGGAAACAAAAGAAGCCCTGAAAAAAGAACAGCCTGCGATATTTGCCGATCTTCCCGGATGGGTGCGGAAGATGCAACTCAAGGGTGATCTGCGGCTGCGCTACGAGTGGACTGAACGGGATGAGACCGCCGACCGTAACCGGGGCAGATATCGGCTACGGCTTGGCGTGGTGGTTCCGATGAGCGATGATCTGGAGGTCGGGTTTGGTCTTGCAAGCGGCAGCAGTGATCCGCGCTCGACCAATGAAACCATGGATAACAGTTTTGAGCGTGGAGATCTGCGGCTTGACTATGCCTATGCAAGCTATCGGCCGTGGGAGTGGGTGACGCTCACCGGCGGCAAATTCCCTAACCCCCTTTTCATGCCATCGGACCTCTTATTTGATACGGACATCAGACCCGAAGGGATATCGGCGCAGTTTAGTTACAAGCTCTCCCGTTCCATTGATTTGTTCATGAACACGGGGCTGTGGGTGATCGATGAACGCAAAGAGGATGAAAACGATCCGCGGATGTGGGTGCTCCAGCCCGGAGCGCGGATAGGACTTGGCACGAGGGCGTATCTCAAAAGTGCGGCGGCGGTATACCGGTTTGATAATGTGAAGGGGACAACGCTTGATTACACCAGCAAGAGCAATACATTGCGGCAGTTCAAGAATACGCTCAAATACGACTATGATGCAGTAGCGCTGAGCGGTGAACTTGGATACAAGACACCGTTTGCGCGGCTCCCGTTTGCGGCACTCTACGGCGATTGGGTACAAAACACCGCACACGGCGGAGCAAATGCAGGGTATCTGTACGGGGTAAAGGTTGGCATGGAGAAGGTGAAAAAACGCCATGACTGGCAGGCCTGCGTTCGGTATGAGCATCTCGAGCGGGATGCGTGGCCGGACATGTTGCCCGACGCAGACACCTACGAGGGTGAGACCAACGTAAAAGGGTACAAACTGATGCTGGTGTACGGGCTGTTTGAGAATGTTGACTTTACGGGCAGCTACTTCAATACCAAAAAGATAACCGGTTCAAGCCTTGACGAGCAGAAACTCCAGCTTGATATGAACTTTAGATTTTAAAAACGCGGGCAGCCTGCGCCGTAAGCCGTATGATGTTAAAAATATGATTCACATAAATACACAACCCGAAACACAATGCCCGTATCATATAATAGAAATTTTCTCTTCAACTTTTTAGAGAGGCATTTTTATGAAAAAGTTTATCGCTCTTTTTTGGGTAGTTTGTGTATGGTTACTGATTGGGGCCACCACCGGATGGGCACAACAGCAGGAGATGCGCGGCTCCATCACCTTGTGCGGCGCATGGGCAATGTATCCGACAGCGGTTGCCTGGGCCGAGGCGTTTCAGAAACTTCACCCCGGAGTTAAAGTTGACGTATCGGCTGGTGGTGCGGGCAAAGGCGTTGCTGATACGATCGCGGGGCTTGTGGACATCGGCATGGTATCCCGCGACCCTGAACCGGCAGAAATCGAGAAGGGCATTACAGCTGTCTATGTGTTGCACGATGCTGTCTATCCGGTAGTGAGCGACAAGAACCCGAGTCTTCATGAGCTGCTCGCCTGCGGGGTGCCTAAAAAAGTCTGGGAGGCTATGTATATTAGCGGGACGATTACTTCATGGGATGCGGTTGTGCAAGGTGGTGCGAAGAAGCCTCTGCATGTCTATACCCGTTCAGATTCCTGCGGTGCGGCAGCAAGTTGGGCAAAATATTTTGATAAAAAACAGGAAGACCTAAAAGGCATCGGCGTCTATGGTGACCCCGGTGTACTGGATGCAGTCAAAAAAGATCCGCTGGGCGTAACCTACTCCAATTTCAGCTACGTCTTTACTCGCGAAGGAACAGTGTTGCCGGGTGTTCGGATTGTACCGATTGATGCAAATGAAAACGGAAAGGCGGACCCACATGAAATCTATACAACCCGTGACCGGGCAATCGCCGCGCTTGATGCAGGCACGTATCCGGTGACGCGGAAAAACTATTTTTTCGTAAAAGGCAAACCGCAGGGGTTGGTAAAAGCATTCATTTTGTTTGCCCTCTCTGATGAGGGAACAAAAATCGTCGAGCAGGTCGGCACCAGCCTGCCGTTGCAAAAACCGGAGCGGGAAAAGATACTCAAGGCAATCGAATAGATAAATACAAGAAAGAAATTAGAATACAGAATGTCAGCTTTTTCTGTTGTCTGATTCCTGTCTTCTTATTTTTATCTTTTGTGTCCCGATGACTGCACGCACGTTCAAAGAGGTATGTGCGCATAGCCTTATGCGCACTGTAGCGGGCTTTGTCATAAGCCTTGCGTTTCTCATGGCGTTCGGCCTCTATCTCCGGGCACGTCCAATTCTTGTGACAAAGCCGCTTGAAGAACTGCTGTTTCATACAGTTTGGAACCCCTCGCAGGGCCAATTTGGACTTGCAAACTTCATCATCAGCACCATATGGGTAACCGCCATTGCGCTCATCATTGCAGTGCCGCTCAGCGTGTTCACGGCAATTTATCTGTCCGAATATGCGCCGGCAAAGATCAGAAACATTGCGCGCCCGGTTGTTGACCTGCTCGCAGGAATCTCACCGGTGGTGTATGGCGTGTGGGGCATCTTGGCGATCGTGCCAATTGTGCGCGACTACCTAATGCCCTTTTTCAGCGAGCATCTGCCTTTTTTCCCGTTTGCATCGGATAACTATACCGGCTTCTGCACCTTGACGGCGGGCATCGTGCTTGCGGTCATGACTTTTCCGATCATCATTTCAGTCACCGAAGAGGTTGTCAGCCGTGTGCCGTTTGAGCTTCGGGAAGCATCACTTGCGCTGGGAGCAACCAAATGGCAAACAATAAAACTCACGGTTCTGAAAAAGGCACGTCCGGGCATCATTGCTGCCATTATCCTCGGTGTGTCCCGGGCGTTCGGGGAAACCATGGCGGTGCTGATGGTTGCTGGCTGTGCCATCCAGGGCTTCCCACGCTCCATCTTTGACCCTGCCTATCCGCTGCCTGCGTTGATCGCCAATACCTACGGCGAAATGATGTCGGTGCCGCTCTATGACGCAGCGGTGTTGCTGGCAGCGTTTATACTATTGCTCGTAACCATGCTGTGCAATATCGCAGGCTGGGGCATTTTGTTGCGCACCGAGCGAAGAGGCATGTAATGGATCTGCGAAAAATTGAAGAAAGCGTATTCAAATTCCTGATGCTTACCTCGGTAGTGTGTGTCGTGGGGAGTTTGTTGTTTATCCTGGGAACCGTCTTTATCAAAGGCTGGCATGCGCTTTCCCTTGATATGCTCGTCAAAACCCCGCAGGGCGGGTATTACCTCGGCAAAGAAGGCGGCATCCTGAATGCCATCACCGGTTCGATCGTGCTCGGTATCGGCGCAACCCTGTTTGCACTGGTGCTGAGCCTGCCGCTGGCGGTCTATCTCAATCTGTATCTTCGGAAAAATTCACGCCGTGCATTTATCATGCGTTTTTTTCTCGATGTGCTCTGGGGCATTCCCTCTATTGTGTACGGAGCGTTTGGTTTCACAGTGATGATCTTTTTCAAACTGCAGGCATCGCTGCTTGCTGCCATTATTACGGTCGGGCTTCTTATTCTGCCGATCATGGCACGCAGCATGGACGAGGTTTTGAAAACCATCCCGTTTGAACTCACAGAAGCTTCTTTTGCTATGGGTGCAACGCGGCTTGAAACCGCGATGCAGGTTGTGCTCAAGCAGGTACTAGGAGGCCTTGTCACCGCCGTGTTGATCTCGTTTGGCCGTGGCATCGGCGATGCCGCTTCGGTGCTGTTTACCGCAAGTTTCACAGATTCGCTTCCCTACTCGCTGTTCAAACCGGTTGCTACACTTCCGTTGGCGATCTTCTTCCAGCTAGGCACGCCGTTCCCCGAGGTTCAGGAGCGCGGATATGCTGCGGCACTGGTGCTTGCCATTCTGATTCTCGCTGTGAGTATTGCAGGACGCCTGATTTCGGGTAAATTTACCCGGCATGTACTCAGGTAACCCTGAGGAGGAACGACGATGAACACACCGGCCCGACCACATATCATGACCGAACATCTCACCGTCCATTACGGTCGTCAGCGGGTGCTGCAAGATATCAGCCTTGCGATACCCGACCGGCAGATTACGGCAATCATCGGCCCGTCGGGCTGCGGTAAAACGACACTTCTCAAATCCTTCAACCGGCTCATCGAGCTGCAGGAAAACGTGCGCGTGAGCGGTAAAGTGCTGGTTGACGGTGAAAACATCTTTGACCCGCAAATCGATGTAACCCGATTGCGGAAAAAAATGGGGCTCTTGCTGCAACGGCCCCAGGTGTTGCCCATGTCGATTTTCGACAACGTTGCATACGGCCGTCGGATTCACGGATGCAAAAACCGGCGGCTGCTCGGCGAAATCGTGGAAAAATACCTTACCATGGCAGGACTGTGGGATGAAGTGCGTGACCGGTTGCACGGCCCTGCATCCCAACTCTCTATTGGTCAGCAGCAGCGGCTCTGTCTTGCGCGCGCCCTTGCCGTCGAACCGGAAATCATTCTGTGCGACGAACCGACCTCAGCGCTCGACCCGGCATCGACCCAACACATCGAGCAGATTTTCATGGAGTTGAAAAAGGACTATACGATCGTGATCGTCACCCATATTCTGCGGCAGGCACGGCGGCTTGCCGACCATGTATTGTTTTTGTATCTTGGAGAACTTGTCGAACACGGCCCCGCACACCGGATTTTCGACACCCCCCAGCAAGCCCGAACACGCGACTACATCTTAGGGATTATCAGTTAGAAAGGATTATGTTTGAGCACAAAACCTTCTTCCGTACCCGATAGGATGGTTGTTTTGCCGACAGGGAATTCCGATTGTGTCACCGGGTTATTGTCGCCGGTTGCCATCAGCGAAAGAGGATAGCCGTAGCGCCCCGTTGCGTGCTCAATACTTTCGATATAGAACAGTACCGGCCACCAGTGTCGGTCACGCGATGAGAGCAAGTCTGGTGCCAGTGCCGTCACATCAAAGTTATGTGCATGGGACAAGCTGCTGTTTGTTGAAGGAACCGGGTCATCGGTATTGAGATAGGCTTCGGCAAAATCAGCACCTTCCCCAAAGCGCCGCTGCCCGTATGTCCAGTCAACAAAACCCTTTCCGGTAAACGGATCAAGAAATGTCAAATGTACCCATGCAGTGCCGCCGTTTGTGCGGTAGGCATCGCACACTCCCTGCACCACAAATGAGCCGACGCTATGACCGATGAGCTGGATCCTATCATAACAATATGCTGCGGCAGCAAGTTGCTCGCCGATGTATCTGCCGATAGCAAGTCCTGTTGTTGATGCCGATGCTTTATCGGCAGCATATCGGCCCCAGTCGTATGCCACGATATCCCATGCGTCTAAATCTGCAATTACTGCCTGAACCTTTGCAATCAGCTCGGCAGGCCAGTCTGTAGCCGTATCTCCGCTGCCGTGAACAAGCACAAGTAAATATCGTGTGCTTTTTGTTTGGGGAGGAAAAGGATCGGGCGTTATATTGCCGGTGCAGGCTGATAAAAAGCAGCAAAGTAAAATAACGAAAAAAAGAATTCTACTGTCCATACTATCTAATTTTGTTATCTTACATAGTATCCTTTAGCTTCATGTTCAAACTGCCAGGTTTTTTAAAACGTTACGAGCAAAGGTACTGAGGGTATCGTCGCGCGCGCCCATGATCGCAATTACGTCGCCCGGTTGGGCTAGTGTAGCAACCGCTTTGAGGGCATCGCTACGCTCTGGTGTAGAAAACAGGCGCGGCCCCTTGATCTCAGCAAGCAGGTCTTCGGATGAGATGCTGCGGTCTGCAGTGCCGCCCGCATCGTAAATTTTCAGACACATAAGCACATCGCGGTACCGCATGCCGGCGCTGAATGCTTCTGCAAGCTCCCGAAGCAAAAACCGTGTCGGACCATAGCCATGGGGTTGGAAAATTACGATGAGCCGTTTGCCGAGCATCCTGAGCGCTGCGAGCGATGCCGCAATTTTGTTGGGATTGTGCGCGAAATCGTCAATAACCGTGATGCCCCCCTTACTCCCTACACGTTCAAGCCGCCGCCGGATACCACGAAACCGTCCAAGTCCTCGGGCAATTACCGGCAAGGGAATATCAAGCGACAATCCAACGGCAATCGCGGCAAGCGCATTTTCAATATTGTGCAACCCTGGTACCCGCAGCGTGAAGTCTATATCGCCCACCGAAAAAGTACTGACGGCAGCAGAGCAGCTGATGTGGCAAGGGGCAACGTCGCACGAATCTTCCATGCCGAACGTTACGACATTGGGAGCGTGAAGCGCACGGGAATTTTTACAGCATGCATTCAGAATCAACCGCCGCTGCGTATTGTCGGCAAAGGAGCGAAACAAAGTCATGAGTTCCTCGAGTTTTTTGTGATCCTTTGAAATATTGGTGATAACGGCGATGCAGGGGTGAAAATGAACAATGGTACCGTCGCTTTCGTCAACCTCGGAGACCAGTATGTTTGATGTGCCGTTTTTGGCATTGCCGATCCGGTCGTATCGAACGTACTGTCTGATAATGCCGCCGTTGATCACGGTCGGGTCTTTGCCTGCTGCATCGAGCACCGACGCAACCATACCGGTCACCGTCGTTTTGCCGCTGGTGCCAGCTATGCCAATCCCGAACGCCTCATTGAACTGTGAAGCAAGCAGCTCGGCGCGGTGCCGGATCGGAATATGTCGGGTGCGTGCTTGTTGCACCTCAGGATTATCCTGCTCAATCGCGCTTGACACCACCAGCATATCCACATCAGGGAGCGAGCCTGTTGTTTGAGAAAATAACTGTATGCCCTGCCGCCTGAGCTTTCCGAACAGACGCAGATTCTGTTTTCGGTCAAAGGATCGGTCAGATCCGCCGACCCAGTTGCCGCGGGCTTTTATGACATGTGCCAGTGCACTCATGCCGCTGCCGCCGATGCCTGAAAAATAATATTTCTGTACACTCTTCATCATATGTCCGATAAGGCAGATAACCGCAGATGGAGTACGCTTGACAGTTTTGTTTAAATTCGGATAAAACTCGTTCGTTGCGTTAAGCTCGTTTATAAACCATACCACAGAATATTGGAATACAAAAAGGGGGCTCTATGAAGCGGGCACTTATTGTTGATAACGATCCTCTTATCGTTGAACTGATCGGCAGCATCCTCGAAGAACAGGGCATCTCTGTCACCCGCGCCTATGGCGGACTTGATGCGCTGGCGCTTTTGAAAAAGGAGACATTCGATATTGTGTTTTTGGATCTTGTCATGCCCCGCGTCGGCGGTGACCGCATCTGTAAGTTCATTAAACAATCCCCTCAGCATACGGGCACGCTTGTTGTGATCGTGAGCGCGGTTGCACTGGAAGCAAAAACAAAGATAGCCGAGCTGCACCCCGATGCATGCATCGCCAAAGCTGCCTATCCGGTCCTAAAAGACAACATCCTGAAAACGCTTAACATTCTGCGCTCTGGACAGCATGACGGCAGCATGGTCTGCGCCTCCGACGGCGTTCACAGCCGCCAAATTGTTCAGGAGCTGCTCTTTGCGCAACGCCACTTCGAGGCGATCCTCAACAGTATGCGTGAAGCAGTCATCGAACTTGACAATGACAATATGATCACGTATGTCAACCCATCGGCGCAGGCGCTGCTGGGCAAAAAAGAGTGGGAGTTGATCGGCAGAAGTTTCATCGATGGCTTCCCTGATGACAAAGCTCAGGAAGTCAAGGCAGCGCTGCGGGAAATTGCCGGCGGTTCAAAAAAAACGACCGATATTGTTCTTCAGTATACCGACCGTGAATATACCCTGTCGTTGACCGGTGTCGTCCGGGACGGCGAGATGATCGGAACAACCGTCGTGGTGAACGATTTGACTGAAAAAAGGCTCCTGGAGCAGGAGCGCGCACTGCGCGAGCGTCTCATTGGCGTTATCGAAATGGCAGGCGCTGCTGCGCACGAACTCAATCAGCCGCTTGCCGTCATTTCAGGCCATGCAGAGTTACTCCTACGGGAAGCTGAACGAGGGGAAGGGGATATGGTAAAAAGAGCAGCGGCAATCCTTGAGCAGATCGAGCGGCTCGGCAATCTGACCAGAAAATTCACCAGTATTGTCGCCTATAAAACAAAAGCATACGGCGCCAATATTAGAATCGTCGATATCGACAAAGCTGCACAGCCGGATGGTATTCATACTGTTAAAATTAAAGGGCTGTGGGAATAATATGCGCATGAACATCCATGCGGGAGGGAGCGTATGAACCTTCAGGAACTAGCTGATCGGATCGGCCTTGAGGAACAGGAACTGCGGGAGATGCTCGAAATTTTTTTGCGCTCCGGAGGCCATGACCTTGCAGCGCTCGAGTCAGCACTTGCAGCCGGCGATGCCCAGCGGGCACATGAAGCATCACATTCGCTCAAAGGTTCTGCGGGCAGCCTTGGGCTTGACCGGATTTACCAGCTTGCAAAAGCAATCGACGATAAGGATCGGCAGGGTATTCTCGACGGGCTTGACACGCTCGTAAAAGAACTACGGGCAGAATATGAAGCATTGGCAGAAGCCGTGCGCATCGCGGCCAATCCTTAAGCATCCGGCGCGGTGGGCACAGGCTCGTGGGGAGGCGACTGGAGCGGCTCTTTTGTAAAGAGCTTTTTGATGTCAGGCTTCAGCCCCGAGGTATCGATGGGAAGGCGCTGTAATGCCTCAATGAGCACATCGATTTTTTCAGAAAGATGCAAGTGCCGATCAAGAAAGATCCGGTATTTGCCTCCGACTTTACACATACCGCTCTCGATTGCATAGGAATATTTCTTCAGATTCACGACACTGACTGTCACGCCGCATGTTTCTGCGAGGCGTTGCAATTCCTGAAACAATTCCGACTCTTTCATCGTTTCCTCACAAAGACTCCCACATATGGCGCAGCTTGCAACTGCTGGTGATAAGATGATCAGGTCGAACTTCGATGGTGATGGTTTTATCAAACCCTTTTTGCTTCAACGCTCCCAGCATAGGAATAAAATCAATCGTCCCTTCACCAAGCGGCAGGTGCAGGTCATCAGCAGCACTGTTGCCACCCCGATTGTCATGGATGTGTACATGGTGAATCCGCTCAAAACAGTTCCCGGTAAAATCAAGCGCCGTATTGCACTGCGTCATGAGCGCACCGTGACCGATATCTAACGTCATCCCGAGCGTATCGAGCAATGCAAGCGCATCAGCAAAATCTGAAAAGCGCTCGCTCAGGTTTTCGATACAGAGCATAATATCGCGTTCGGCCGCATATCCGGCCATTTCGCGCAACAGCTCGAGCTTTGCTGGCAGGTGCTTGTGGGGGATAAATCTCCTGTCAAGCCAAAAATGAATGGTGCACAGCCGTATCGCAAGTTCACGGGCACCGTCAAGCATTGCTTTGATCCGCGGCAGGTAATCTCGCCGGAGCAGGTCAGGGTCGGTTGCCGCGCCTTCTTCAGGGCCATGGGCAAGATACATAATCCCGTATGCATCATGAATGCGTTTGAGGTGGTCAAGATCTGAGGCAAACGAGGCTGCATTAAGGATACTGATCTCGGCAATGTGAAATCCTGCCTGCGCAATAAACTCGACATCGTGTACGCTATGTGCTCTACCGCCGACAATCATAGCAACACCCTGCATGTAATTATGCATGCAGGGCTGTTTTTAAGCAAGGATTTTTCCTCCGCTGCAGGAGGAATCTCACCGGCGCTTACCGTGCAAAAAAAAGCTCACGCACCCGCGCCTGGCCGCCATCGTTGCCGAACAGCAAGCTATAGAGCTTGACCGCAGGATCGTGGTTCATGACCGTTGTATAATACCATTCAAAATCTTCCTGCGAACGGATATGCTCGGTCGGCTCGCACGGCCGAGCGGCATCGACAAGCTCACAATACAGGTCAAGGTATTCGGTGAATATACCGAGGGCTTGCCCATCCGCACCCGGTGGTACCCGAACATACACTGAACCGCGGGACATAATATCGTTAATGCGACCCCGGAGGACAAGCGGCTCCCTGCACAGGTCAGCGTAGCGTTGTTTTATTGCGAGCATGCGTGCTTCAATATTGAGTTCCTGCCACCGTTGTGGTCGCACGGTTGTGTGAATATCAACAAGAAACGCCCGTTTTGATCCCATCAGGATGGTTTCAGAGGAAAAGGCAGGAAGATACAGCTCGGTGCGGGGAGAAAGAAAGAGCGATCGGGTACAGCGTGAGGATACCAGCATCGTTGTTGTGAGAACCATTGCTCTGAGAAATCGCTCCGACGAGAATACAGAGCCATCGATTTTGATGAGCCCAAGCGAACGCCATGGCCGTTCAGGGAACGGGTGGGTGAGAGCAACTGGATCCAGTATGTACCGCGCCTGTAATTTTTCAAGAAAAAGCCTGTGGATGGAAAACAATTCGTCAACCATAACGGGTATAGTGTTCTGAAGATAATCAATCAGAAGTTGAAGAGAACACGGCGCACACGTTGAGGTCGGTCGAAATTCTGAGATTCTGCAGCGGATTGTCCTGCACAAACATGTCGCCAATCTGCCAGTATTGAAATATCCAGCCCGATGCCGGCACCGCGGTAAGCGTCACTCTCCTGCATCCGCCGATGTAATGCTCGCTGCAATCATCGCCACAGGCTATAGCATCAGTGTCAGAAACTACCATGCCGCTTCCTTCCGGCATAACTGCTACGCGCAACAAGGTGCGTTTATAAGCGGTAAACCGGCCTATTATAGGGCGGGTTGTTTCTGATGTGAGGGATACTGAGCCGGCAATCACAATCTCGGTATCCTCGCCGCCTTGCGAACACACATCACGCCGGGTGCTGCCTTTATATACCCCGGTCGTGCGCAACGTGTGATATCGCCATAGCAAAACATACCCGTCTTGCTTCTTTCCAACGATACCTAAAGCGCAGTAACCTTTATCGCTCCGGACTAAAAGGAGCGGTTCACGAACACTCATCATCACCGTTTCCTGAAAGGCGCTATTATCAACGACCGTGGTGAGTTGCCAATCGCCGTTAAGCGTGGATGCAGCTTGAGATTCCTGTTCGCAGCAGGCGGATACGATGTTGACAGTCTGCAGCACGAGTAAGAACCCGACAATCCATACTCCGATGATCGTCTTCATAGGTGCTCCGTCCCGGGACCATATAATGAAGCCATCATGTTCAAAATACTACTATACTTTACCGACAAAAACAACCGCCGTTCTTCTGGAAGACCAAAAGGCAATGTGCTGCTCAATCTGCGAAAAAAATTCGCCAGCCAGCGTACAGCGATGTGGGGTGAAAAGACACTGCGGCTGATGCCTCTGCAATAGGGGTGAAGCCACATTCCGTACATCGGACGGTACCCCGTCGTTTTGCATAACACCCCCGCGTGATGGTGCCATCAGGATCAACATTGATCAAGACATCCTCACGGCATCGCCAGGTATGCTTCTTCATGGCTGTAAGCGCACTGGATGAGTTAAAAATCGGATAGCCATTCCTTTTGAGCCGGAGAACCGTGTCAATTGCCTGCATGCGCTCCTGACCGGTAAGCCGCAGATCCTCTTCCCCCTGCGCATACGGATAAAAGAGCTGAACCGTTATGCCGCGAACTGTTGGCAGATTTCCAAGCATGTGGGCAAGCGGTTCAATGTCTCGCCAGTTTTCTCTGTTTATGGTGTAATGGATAAAGATGTTCCTGTTGCACGCATTACGCAGATTTTCCCAAACTGTGTCAAACGAATTGCTGCGCAGCCGGTTATGAGTTTCGCGGAGGCCGTCAATGCTCACCCAGATCCGATCAGCAGGAACATCAAGCGGCACAGTGCCGTTTGTCGTTAAGCAGACACGGAGAAATAGTGTTTTTGCATGCACGATAAGATCATGCAGCGTTCGGTTGCCGTCACGCCACAACAACGGCTCCCCGCCTTCAAACACGACAATTTGACAACCGGATTTGCGAAGCTTGTTGAGGAGCAACGCAGCTGTTTCCCAGTGCATGGCGCTACGGGGGTGTTGCGCACGGAAATGAAACGGGCAAGCCCTGCACGAAAGGTTGCACTGATATGTCACCTTAAAACTTGCAAGCAAAGGCAGTCGCTGACAAAGCACCATTCGTCGACAATAAAAAAAGAAAAGAGTCAGCAACCAGTGCATATGTATCGCACAACGCCCACCGCATCGTCACAGGGAAACAGCCAGATACTGGTGGTAACGGGGGTGGGTAGCAATGTAGTGTCTGATATAGGAACAGCTTGCTGCAATCCGGTATCCACGTTCTACCGCATAACTAAGGCCTGCCTCTGCGAGGCGGGCTGCGAGAGTGCCACCGCGAAGCTCGGGAGGGACATAGGTATTGGTAAAATCGATAATGCCACCATCTCGGATGCTATAGCTAAGCAAAGCTTTTGCTCCTTCGTACTCGATAAAAAACATTTGCTGTGTTGGATTGTGCATAACCTGGTGGTCCATAGAATATCCCCTTGGCATAGGGACAGATGTTATGTGCCTATTCTAAACAATACCACATCCTGGCGCTCTCAACCAGTGCTCTTGTGCACGTTCTGTAATGTACAAAACGATGGATTCGTTAAAAGAAGGTAGAGGGGAGTACTGGCAGTGGAAATAAATATCGGTTGAAAGGAACTCTGCAGAAAAGATTTTTAGTTATGCTGGTCTTCGCCAGTTTCTCGTTGATACAAGCTCAGTGCATAGTCAAGAGAGCTGATAACCGTATTTTGGTTGTTTATGGAGACAAAAAGATCGTAGATCTTTGTTTTGATATGTGCATACCGGGCAAGCTCTCGAGCATAATGTTCCTGAACAGCTTCAAGATAATGAATCCGTTTTGTCATTTCGTCGACCTTATGTTTGAGCGCCGCGATTTGCTGAAGGAACTTCTCTCTTTCTTCATCATGATCCATAGCATCCCCTGCACCGTCGTGTAACGATGTTGTTGTGTTTTCTGTCTTAATAGATCGACAAAAATTAAAATATCTTAAAGGCATTTTCAATGGTTCAAGAGAAAGGCATAACGTCGCGCATTGATTTGGTATCAGGTGCTGGTCTGTGTTCAGAACCTCATCTGACGGTCAAGGCTCCGGTACTGGATTGCCTCGGCAATATGCGCAACAGCGATGTGTTCGGATGCCTCAAGATCTGCAATCGTGCGGGCAACTTTGAGGATGCGGGTATAGGCGCGGGCTGAGAGTCCGAGTTTGTCAATCGCCTGTTCAAGCAACCGGTGGCATTCCTGATCAATATGGCAAAACGAGCGGATATGACGGCTGTTCATCTGTGCATTGCAGTAGATTTTTGAGCGGCAGAATCGGTTATGCTGGATCATGCGCGCAGCATTGACGCGCTCCTGAATAACAGAGGAAGGCTCGGCTTGATGGGTGCGGGAAAGTTCTGCGTAACTGAGCGGCGGCACCTCGATATGGAGATCGATCCGGTCAAGGAGCGGCCCAGAAATTTTTGCCATATACCGCTGGATCTGAAGAGTTGTGCACGTACACTCATGCTTCGGGTCTGCATAATAGCCGCACGGGCAGGGATTCATCGCAGCAACCAGCATAAACCGCGACGGATAGGTAATCGATGTGAGCGCCCTTGAAATCGTAACACACCCGTCTTCCAAGGGTTGACGCATGACCTCAAGCGCATTTTTTTTGAACTCCGGGAGCTCATCCAAAAACAGCACGCCATTATGCGCAAGGCTTACTTCGCCCGGCCGTGGAATTGTACCGCCGCCGATAAGGCCTGCATCGGAAATGGTATGGTGCGGCGAGCGGAACGGTCGGTTGACGACAAGCGGATGATCGTGGCCGAGCAATCCTGCCACACTGTGAATTTTTGTTGTTTCCAGTGCTTCATCAAAACTCATGCGCGGCATGATGGTCGGAATGCGTTTCGCGAGCATGGTTTTGCCAGAGCCCGGTGGCCCCATCATCAAAATGTTATGTCCGCCGGCCGCGGCAATTTCAAGCGCCCGTTTGGCATGCTCTTGCCCTTTGACATCTGAAAAATCGATTGAAAAATCCTGCAAGCGTTGGAAGATATCCTGAACTTTTACAGCCGTAGGCTGGATATGCAGGCTGCCGTTCAGAAACTCGACAACCTCTGCAAGGGTTTCTACGCCGATCACGGTAATTCCGTCAACCAGCGCTGCTTCAGGTGCATTATCGCGTGGTAAAATAATACCGTGCATGCCGCGAAGTTTGCATGCTGCTGCTACCGGAAGTGCACCACGAACCGGCTTAACCCTGCCGTCAAGCGAAAGCTCGCCGAGGAGGATAAACTTTTTGAGCATTTCACCGTCCTGTACCGTCTTGGATGCTGCAAGGATGCCCACAGCAATCGGCAGGTCAAAAGCAGACCCCTCTTTTTTGACGTCAGCAGGCGCAAGATTGACGGTTATTCTGGTGCTCGGGAAATTGTACCCCATGTTTTTGATGGCGGACTTTACCCGGTCTTTGCTCTCCTTAACCGCGCCGTCAGGCAGCCCGACGGTTGCAAACGAGGGAAGCCCTGAGCTGATATCAATTTCAACTTCAACACAATAGGCATCAATGCCGTGGATGGCGCTGCTGAACGTCTTGGCAAGCATAGGGCACCTGCTTTATGGCCGGAGAGTCGAAAATAAATCGGTGGGGCAGGTGGCTGCAAATATAAAAAGTAATCGTATGGTATGTGGCATTTCCCCTCCCTTGTTTTTTGGGCGTTGCTCTGGTTCATTTCTCTCATACCAAGAAAAACGACAAAACGCAAGTTTCCGCATCAGCACCGTGGTGCGTGTTTCCAGAAAATGTTTCTTAGTCTGATTGAGAAGCGCAGCCTGAGAACATCGCGTCGGAATCGTTGCGGACTCGGTGCTGATATCTGCAAAAAATACACGGCATCATGCTGATCGAAAGGATAACCCAGTTTGCCAAGCTTCACCATTGAACGACAGAGCCTGAGCACATTTGCACGCCGTGCTGCTGCGGTTGACCGCTGCAGCACCCGGGATTTATCCCAGTCGATAATGTATACCTGCTCGGGATTATTGGTGTTGATAAGAATATTTTTCATGTTCAGATCGCCATGTGCAAGACCCTGCTCGTGCATATGCCTGACAAGGCTTGCGACCCGGTCAAGAATACGTCGTTTTGCAACAAGAAAATGGTGTGGATCGTGCTGCCAAAGCCGGAACATATACGTGGGGAGATCACAACACCCGGCAAGCTCTTTGACAAAGAGGTAACCTTTCCACATGCCGTTCGGGCTGCGCACCGATACTGCTGCGAGCACCGAAGCCGTGGGCAACCCCACCGATGCTGCATGCGCACACACTGCAAGCTCGTGAAAAGGTCGTCGATCGTTCATATAATAAGCGCGGTTGAATACACGAATGATTCCACCCCTCAAGTATTGCCGGATGATCATCCGTTCGCCTGGTTTGCCGTGAATCGGCACACTACCGATCGCGCCCCTCCCCGTACGCCCATCGGTTGCAGCCTGCTGGAGCAGTGTCTCAGGCTGGTCAATGCCTTGCTCAAGAAGACAGGAGCGGTATTTGGTACACACCACCATGCGTACGTCACCGCGATCGATGAATTCATACCCTTCGGGGATCTTTATATCGCTCTTCATCACGATCATGTCACCATGCTGCGGCAATCATATCCCCCACGGTTTCAGCGATACTGAGACACGCGGTAAGGCCGGGCGACTCGATGCCGATGAGGTTGATAATTCCCGGCAGTCCCCGTTCATGTTCATGGCAAATTACGAAATCGCGAAACGTCTCGCCCGGTCCCTGTAGTTTTGGACGGATGCCTGCCATATCAGGTTGCAGATCAGAAAACGAAACAAACGGAAGATAGGGTTGTATACTCTCATAAAACTGCTTGGCATGTGCAGGGTCAACAGAATAATCAAGACGATCGACATAAACGGCATTCGGGCCGAGTCGCACGGTTCCGTCAAGCGAGCGCGTTATATGGATGCCAAGTCCTCGCAAATCTTTGAACGGCGGCGGATAAATCAGGTGCTTAAGGTTCCGGGCCGCAGGGTTCCGCAAGAAGAAATATTCGCCTTTGCAAAAAAAGAGACGATAGCCGGCGGTGTCACAGTCGATACCCATAGATGCAGCAATATGCTGTGCCCCGAGTCCGGCCGCATTTACAAACCATCGACAGGTAAGCCGCTCTTCACTACCCGAGGGGGCACGATACAGAACGGTCGTTGCGGCATTTCCCGGAACAACGTTGATGACATCATGTTGATACGCAATAACCGCGCCCATGCTGAGAGCGCGCGCTTCAAGCCGCGCCATGAGCTGATGGGAATCGATGATACCGGTCGATGGCGAATACAAAGCGCCCCATGCCGTGACCTGTGGTTCCATGCGGCGCAGCTCCGTACCATCTATCAGCTTGAGGTCGTCGATACCGTTGGCAGTTCCTGTTTGGAACAGTGTTCGGATGGTTTCCATCTCCGGAGCATCTGCGGCAAGAATGAGCTTTCCCGTGCGCTGATGCGGTACGTGTGCAGCGCGGCAGAAATCATACAGCATACGGTTACCGGCAACACACAGGCGGGCCTTCAGGCTGCCGGAAGGGTAATAAATGCCAGCATGGATGACTTCACTGTTCCTGCTTGAGGTCTCTTGGCCGAATTTACCGTGTCGTTCAAGCACCGCAATAGAATTACCGGAAAACCGTTGTGCAACATGAGCGGCAATGGCAAGCCCAACAACCCCGGCACCGATAATGAGAATATCAAAGGCGATCATGGAGTTCTATGCATTTGAAGTATGGTTGCAGCGATTATATCAGATAATAATGTTCGGCATATATTTTTTATGTTTGCTACCTATTTTACTAAAGTTTTTGGCCAGCCAAACGATGCAATACCTAAACGCTTGTCACCTTTATGTAGAATACTTCCTATGAACAAAAAAGATCGAGAACTCATCGAACAGATTGAAGCCCTTGAGGAAATCATTTCGTGGCTTGAACAGAAAGAAAAAACAGACCTTTCTGAGGCTTCGGCTACGATGTCCGTTGATGAAGACGAAGTCGACGAATGGCTTCGCTCACCAGAACTGGAAAAGGTCAGGGAATGGTTGAAGAAATAGCCCTGACGGCCACTCCTACCACTGCATCCGGTTATCGATCATATCCCGCAGCACTTCCCCAAAAATATTAAACAACAAAACCGTGCCGGCTATGGCGCAGCCGGGGAAAATTACCATCCACGGCGCGGAAGGTAAAAACCCTCGATAGAGACTGATCATTGATCCCCATGCTGGCGTGGGTGGCTGAATCCCAAGCCCGAGAAAGCTGAGCGCAGCCTCGGCAAAAATAAATGATCCGATCTTGAGGCTTGCTGCAACCAGAGCGATCGAGATGCAGTTGGGCAGTACATGGACGGCAATAATCCGCATCGAGGAACACCCCACGGCCCGGGCGGCATCGATGAATTGCTCCTCTTTCAGCGAGAGTGCCACACCCCGAAACAGCCGAGCAAATGATGCCCATCCTGCAATACAGAGTGCGAATACCGTTGCGCCGATGCCGGGCGGCAATACAACTGCTACCGCGATCGCAAGCAAAAGGCTTGGAAATGCAAGAAAAAGGTCGATCGTCATCGACAGCGCGGCGTCAAGAGCGCCCCCGCAGTATCCAGAAATCAACCCGATACACAATCCTATACCCAGCGACACAACCGTCGCACTCAGCCCGATGGCAAGCGATGTGCGTCCGGCGTAAAGCACTCTGCTCAAAATATCCCTGCCAAGCGTATCAGTCCCCATAAGATGCCGTGTGCTTGGGGGCTGTTTGACACAGTCAAGATCGACAGCCACCGGATCATACGGAGCAAGCAATGGCGCTGCTGCTGCACACAGCAGTACCAAAATGATTCCTGTACCGAGTATCTTACATAGCAACAATGCCCGTACCTTATTGAACGTACGCATCGCTGTGTCTTTTGCCGAGGTGTTTACATTTTTTTGCTGTGTCTTATTCTGGGATCGCACAGAGCATAGGTTAGGTCAACAACAAGATTGACCACGACAAACAGCACGGCGCCAATCAAGACACACCCGAGCACCACCGGATAGTCGCGTCGAAACACGCCTTCAACCGCGTATCGGCCGATACCGTCCCACCCGAAAATTGTTTCTGTCAACACCGCACCGTTAAGGAAACTGCCGAAATCAAGCCCAATCATGGTGATCACCGGAATCAGTGCGTTTTTGAGTGCATGCCGGAGGATTACCCCTGCTGCCGGAAGCCCTTTTGCCCGCGCCGTGGTGATATAGGGCTGGGCAAGGACGTCGATCATGCTTGCCCTGGTAATCCGGGCAAGCGATGCCGCTGCATGCACCCCAAGAGTGCTTGCTGGTAATACCAAAAACATAAGCCTACCACCATCACTTCCTGCAGGGGGGAGAAGCTTCAGCACAAAACAAAACACATACATAAGCAGCAATCCCAGCCAAAAGACTGGCATCGCAATAAAGGTTGCCGTCAGCATAAGACAGCAGCGGTCTATCAACCTTCCCCTGAATACCGCCATCACAACGCCGATCCCGATTCCACAACCAGCTGCGACACACAGCGCTGCACAAGCAAGTTGGAACGTTCTCGGTAATTTTTCAGCAAGATCTTCAGCGACTCGTCTGTTGGTGTAGTAGGAGTGTCCAAATTCTCCCCGCACAAGCAACTTCAGATAACCCACGTACTGTGCTGCAACCGAGGCATTGTTACCAAATTCTTGTGAAAAACGCGCTATAACTTCGGCATCGGCACGTTCACCGGCAAGCCCGTAGGCAGGATCACCCGGCAGTGCCTTGAGCAAGAAGAATGTAATCATAGTAATGCCCATAATTGTGGGCACAACCATAAGTGTGCGTTGCACTGTGTAATAAACGTTCATGCTTTCAGAAAATCAACCGATACAGATAACGTTTATTTTTCAAAAGGTTGCCCATTATCCGTGCATTAGGAGCCATCGATTCCCGAACCTGCGCGGATGAGTTCTCTTTACACGAGAAAAGACCTCATGACAAGAGTCATTGCCATTACCGGCGGGAAAGGCGGCGTGGGCAAAACAAACATCAGCGTGAATCTTGCGCTTGTCCTTGCCGAGCTTGGGCACCGGGTGTGCCTGTTTGATGCCGATCTTGGCCTTGCCAACATCAATGTGCTGCTCGGCATTTATCCAGAGCATGATCTTGAAGACGTAATCCTCAACAGTAAAAGCATCTCAGACATACTTATTCGTAATTATCAAGGTATCGATATTATTCCCGGGAGCTCGGGAGTCGAACGGCTTGCAAATCTTTCGCAGGAGGACATCGACCGCATCGTCCAGTCTTTTGCGAGCCTTGACGCCTACGACTATTTTATCCTTGACACCTCCGCAGGAATATCGCGCAGTGTCATTTCATTTTGTCTTGCGGCTACCGATGTTGCATTGGTTATCACGCCGGAACCGACGTCGCTGACCGATGCCTATGCACTGCTCAAGGTGCTCTGCTTTAATGACTTTCGCGGCAAACCGAAAATCATCGTCAATCAGTGTAAAAACACAAGTCAGGCAAGTGCCGCATACAACAAACTCAAAGAGGTTGTCCATAAATATCTTACGCTGGATATCGTGCCGCTGGGCATTATTGTGCGCGACAAAAAATTCCCAGAAGCTGTACAGCGCCAGCAGCCACTGGTGCACTTGTATCCGCAGTCAAGTGCGGCAAAATGCCTGCAGGTTATTGCCGCGCGCATTGTGGCAAATAAGCCTGAACCGTTTAGCGCAACCGGCATGACCGGCTTTTGGTCAAAATTTTTATCGATCGCCCGAATGCCGCTCAAACTCCCTGAGAAGCCTGAGCCGCAGCAGATCCAAACTGATGCAACCCACAACAATCAGCCGCTTCTGTCCGAACCTGCACCTTCAGCAGGTGAGCCACTCCGTGCCGAAACTCCCACGGCGACACCACCTGTACCGCCCTTGCATGAGCACGAAGTCCCCATGCAGCCAGAATCTCCTCGCACAACCGTATCAGGCAGTATATTTGATTTTATCGAGCATAAAATTCAGCTACCGACCCTTCCGAACATTCTGATCCGGTTACTTGATGCATGCGGCAACGACGCGACCGACATGCGGGATATTGCGGATATTATTGAAAAGGATCCTGCACTGTGCAGCCGTATCCTGCGCCTTGTCAATTCATCCTACTACAGCCTTTCGCATAAAATCACCCATTTTGATCAGGCGCTGACACTGCTCGGTATCGATGCGGTCAGAAACATTGCCATCTCTGCCTCTGTATATCAGGTTTTTAACACTATGCAGAACTCAACATCCTTTGATGTTAAGGCGTTTTGGTGGCATTCGCTCAAGTGCGCGGTCACGGCACAGCTTATTGCAAAGGCCATCTCCTATACACGGCCTGACGAGGCGTTCCTGGCAGGGCTGTTGCATGATATCGGCAAAGCGGTGCAGGTTGCCTGCGGAGGGCAATCTGCCGCAACCCCTCTTACCAAAACCGCTGCGGGTGGGCAGATGCCAGAGCACCATGAAATCGGCGCATGGCTTGCAGGCCAGTGGCATTTGCAGCCCCTCATTGCCGATGCGATACTTTACCATCATGAATCTCCTGCAAGAATTATGCATGCGCTGCCGCTGGTGAAAATCGTCTATGGCGCAAACCTTCTCAGTGCAGAACCTGCTGAACCCTCTCCGCAGGTGCGAGCATCGACTGCACAACTTCTTGATATCGAACAGCAAACAATAGATGACATCGCTGTGCAAGCTTCCGAGCAAGTGGTGCATATTGCCCAAAGCCTTGAAATCGAGCTATCGCCCTTTTCCCCTGATCATGCTGTTCGAACAGAGCAGGATGACCGTGCGGCAACACGACTGACGCATAAGGTCCGCGACCTTTCGCTGCTGCAAGGCACTCTGCAACAGTTTATCACTGCTTCGGATATTGATACACTCCTTCGCAGTGCCTATGATGGATTTGCCCTTCTTTTGCATATTTCTGCTCAACATACACGTATATTTGTGTATGATGCCGATCAGCAAATCCTCATCGGGACAGCCCCGCACACCCCGTTGCTGCATGACCATATCAATGAATTGACAATTCCGACCGCAACACGAACGTCGCTGGTGAGCACATCCGTTGCCGAGTGCAGAAGTATTGATTCCTTTTCCTATGCCCAGCAGAGCATGCCAACGATTATCGATGAGCAGCTTATCCGCATTCTCGGCAAACAAGGCATGGTTTGTTTCCCCCTCAGTGTCCACCACACTCCGGTCGGTGCAGTGACTGTTGGCGTCAACCGTGATGAGCTCGATGCATTGCATGAAGACCGCGGGTTGCTGAACCTGTTGCTCGGGCAACTGGCCTTTGCCCTTGAAGCTGAAATAATGCGTCAAAAGCAGAGCAAAAAAATCCTTGCCGAGCGTCTATCCGCCGCAACCGCAGTAGCCAAAAAGGTCGCCCATGAGGTCAATAATCCTTTAAGCATTATCAAAAACTATCTTAAAATTCTTGATATCAAACTCGCCGACCACAACATACCTACTGAGGAATTGACCATTATCAACGAGGAAATCGATCGTGTGTCCGGCATCATTGATAGTCTCTCAGATTTTTCACGCTCCAAAATACAAACCCTGGCGCCAGTACATATCAACGCGCTTATCAATGACCTTGTTATGATCACCGAGCCGACGCTCGCACAGCAGCATATCATGCTGGTGTTTACTCCTGATGCAACGGTGCCGCCAATTCTCAGCGATAAAAACGGGCTCAAACAAATTATTATAAACCTCATAAAAAATGCTGCAGAAGCACTCAGCGGTGGCGGTACTATTTCGATTGCCACACACTATATTCCCGATCAAAGCTCGATCAAAATCACCATTACCGATAATGGCCCAGGACTGCCTGATTCGGTGAAAAACAGGTTGTTTGAGCCGTATATCAGTACTAAAGGACGCGGGCATGCAGGGCTTGGCCTTTCAATCGTGTATGGTGTGATTCAGGAGCTGCACGGCACCATATCATGCTCCAGTGAGAAAGGCCGCGGCACAACGTTTTCCATCATTTTGCCCGTTGCCGCACAGCAGTCCGGTTGAGCCGGTACTCATCTATGAGCGACTATACACCACGCATTCTCATTGTCGATGACGAACGGCACATGTGTGAAAGTCTTCGGCTGCTCCTTCGCAGGCAAGGATACCATATCACCACTGCTAGCAGCGGCAAAGAAGCTGTTCAGGTGTTGGCAGGTTCCGAGTTTGATCTGATTCTGCTGGATATGGTGCTGCCGGACCTTACCGGGTCTCATATCCTCGATTATGTCAATAGTCTGAACAAGGATATGCTGACCATTGTGATTACCGGCAATGCATCGATCGAATCGGCGGTCAATGCCTTGCGCAAAGGCGCCTATGACTATCTCAAAAAACCATTTGAATATGAAGAGCTTCTCAAGCGGGTCGGCAACGCCTTACAGCAAAAAAAACTTGCTTTTGAGAAAAGAATCATCAGCGGCAAACTTGTCCGCACAGAGCGTCTCTATCAGTATTTGGTCGATCATTCGCCTGATATTATCTACATTCTTGATGCGCGCGGTTGTTTCTCGTTTGTCAATATCGCTGTCGAGCGCCTTTTGGGCTATACGCCTGCATCGTTGTACGGGGTATCGTTGCTCGATATTGTTCACAGCGAAGATCGGGAACGGGCGGCTGCTTACCTTTCCGACCAGCAGCATGCCATTGGGGAGCCAGTCCCAATCCAGATCAAACTAACGCTCCATGGGGATGGGCAGCGTTTTAAGTTTTTTGAACTCACCCATACAGCGCTTAATCTTGCACTGCCCGATACCGAAGACGAGACATATGTTACCTACGGCATCGCGCGGGATATTTCCTATCGTAAATTGCTCGAAGATCAGCTATTCCAGTCAAAGAAAATGGAGGCGCTTGGATCTCTCGCCAGTGGCATTGCCCATGATTTCAACAACGTGCTCATGGGCATTATGGGTTATACCTCTCTGATGCTTGCCGATATCGGTGAAGACCACCCCCATTATGCTAAACTGCACAGTATTGAACAGCATGTGCGGAGCGGTGCCAACCTCACGCGACAACTCCTCAATTTTGCACGGGGCAAATCAGGCGATATTAAAGTGATCAACATCAATGAGGTTATAGACAAAACAGCACTCATGTTTGGCCGTACCAAAAAAGAGCTCACCATCGTACGACAGCTCGATCCGGCGCTTTGGCCAGTGGCGGTGGATATAGGCCAAATGGAGCAAGTTTTTTTAAATCTGTACCTCAATGCATGGCAGGCGATGCCAGGGGGCGGCACGCTGAGCCTTGCAACCGAAAACCGGTATCTCAGCGGCCATAAAGCTGATCTCTATCGACTTCCAGCCGGAAAGTATATTGCCGTGAGTATCAGCGATACAGGCGTTGGTATGGATGAGGATGTTGTCCAGCGAATTTTCGAGCCGTTTTTTACTACCAAAGAATCTGAGCACGGCACCGGTCTTGGTCTTGCCTCGGTTTATAATATCATCAAACATCACAACGGCTCAATTAGCGTCAGGAGCAGGAAGGGGCATGGCACAACATTTACACTCTTGCTACCGGCAACCGATATGCCGGTTCTCCGTGAGGAGAGGCCGGTCGGCGTACTTTTGCCCGGCACAGAAACCGTGCTCCTCGTTGACGATGAACAAACAATGCTCGATGTCGGCACTGAAATACTCGAGGCCATGGGCTATACCGTCATAACAGCACAAAACGGTGTCGAGGCGCTGCGCCACTATCAAAATCCGGAGGGATCAATCGACATTGTTATTGTTGATTTGATTATGCCGCAGATGAATGGCGAAGATCTCTGCCGTGAGCTCAGGCGCATCAACCCTGATGCAAAAATTCTTCTCTCAACCGGTTATAGCATTGAAGGGGAATTCGCTGCATCGCTGCAGCAGGTCTGCGACGGTTTTATCCAAAAACCCTTTGCCATGACCGAGCTCTCCCAAAAACTGCGCACAATACTTGACCGGAACACTGCCCAGAATAACGGTTGATCGTAAGGCTGCGCGCCTGATATCAAACGTAAAGACATATTCTCTATTGTCTCTATTGCCAAATAAACAATCTGGTGCTATTTCATGCAGTATCTCCAAACATCAAATATCTGTTTCGCATGAGCTGCTTTTTTTGAAACACCCCTCATGCGTGCTGCTGGGGGTATCCAATGCACGACGAAAAAAAGATTCAAGAGCTTATTGCCGTGCTTGAGGCAAACGGCGTTCATGTTCGCGAAGAAAAACTTGAAGGAAGCGCCGGTGGGCTGTGCATGCTCAACGGGCGGCGAGTTCTTTTTCTTGATGCCACTGCTCCCATTACAACGCGCCTAGACCAATGTCTGATAGCCCTTCAGCAATGTGTAGATACGGAATCCGTGTATCTGCGACCATGGATACGCGCGCTGCTGGAAGCCCAGCTTAACGGGATCGAGCAGCGTGATGTACAGGATGCCTACCGATAAGAAAGCCACCTTTTCTCCGCCCCCTCCTTTACTGCAAGAGAAAAGGTGGCTTATGTGTAGTTGTGCAGTGTATCAAAAGGCCAAACAAAAGGCTATAGGCATAATGACTCATTTTTATATGAGTAGTTGTGCTTATGCACAGATGCCCAGCGATATGCCGCAGCCGCTCCAGAACGACCTTTCTCTCTGAGGCGCGAGCATTTCAATTTCAATGCTTTATCCCAAAATAGTATCCTGTATGTTCTGCTCGCAGATTATTTGGTTGACAGATTCTTTGTTTGTTGTGTATTGTGTGCACCACATTGGGGTTTGCCACCTCCTCAGTTATCTTTTCAGTAGAGGGGTTTTCAACAATACCGTATGGGTGATCGTGGTTCTTATGCAGCGCGGCAGCACAGCAATGCTGTACCACACATTGCCAATAAAAAGCCTCCAAAACGACATCGCTTTTGCGCCATAACGCAAGACCGGCTCCCCCCCTTATCCTCAGGCACACGGAACGCTCTCTGCCCTTCAGATCAATTACTGGCATCGCCCCATAAGCGCCTCATGCGAAAGATTTCGCACCACTATCGTGCTAAGCTTTCCTCTCCGATGAGAGGTGAACACGATAAGCAGCGCCGCCCTTCCTATAAGAATCAAGGTAACATAATGTTTGGTCGCAACGATATTGCGCTGCGGCATCTGAAATTCGCTATGGATGAAGCATCGGTAGGGATTCTTTGTGTGGATAAAAACGGCTCTTTCAAATACGTCAACCCCAAAGCCTGTGAACTGTTCGGGTATACAAAGCGTGATTTCAGTTCAAAATCTTTTTTCGATCTCTTTTCCTATTATACGCCGGCCACATGGTTCCATTATTGGAATCTGGTCAAGCACAAACACCGCATAACCTATGAATATCCTGTTCTTAAAAAGAAGGGAAGCAATGCAGTTTATGAATTTCAGTGCGTTTTCTTTTCCCTTGACGGCCATGAAGGAGTCTATGCCTTTGTTCGCGACGTTACCGACCGTGTAATGGCACAGCACGAACTTGAGACCAAAGCACACAAACTCCGCGCTTCGCAAGAGGAACTCCGACGCCTGTCAATGCAGGTGCTCCATGCTCAGGATCGTGAACGACGTCGCCTTGCACGGGAACTGCATGACGATTTAGGGCAGAGCCTTGCGCTGCTGAAAGTGCGGATCGATGCGCTTGCCAGAAAAATCGGGCTCACACATACAGTGCTCTACCATGAGTGCAAAGCTACGGGGGAGCAGGTTGAACGGATAATAGAAAGCATTCGGAGACTCTCACGGGATCTTAGCACGGGATTTCTCGAGGATCTTGGGCTCACCGCATCATTACGGATTCTACTGCAAGAGTTTGGAAGGGTCGGCGATATCCGCACTACACACGTGCTCACCACTATCGACCATATGCTGCCACTTGATGCCCAGATCAACCTGTATCGATTTTGTCAAGAAGTGCTTAACAATATACACAAGCACGCCCATGCGCGCAACGTCTCCATGCGGCTGACCTGCCGCGCAGGAATGGCCACGCTCCGGATCAGAGATGACGGTATTGGATTTCATGTGGAACAAATCGGTCAGGATACAAAACGTCGTGGCATGGGACTGACAACGATCAAGGAACGGGCGGCCATGCTCAACGGTTGCTGTACCATACAAAGCAAACCCGGGAGCGGCACTTGCGTATCACTTCAGTTCCCGGTCGGGGGGGAGAGCACGTGAAACGTACCTCGTACCGGCTTGTTCTTGCTGATGACCACACGTTGTTCCGTCAGGGAATCAGGAAACTGATTGAAGAAATACCCGGGCTTGACGTTGTGGGTGAAGCAAGTGACGGCATTGAACTGATGCGCCTTGTCAGACGCCTCAAGCCCGACATGGTCGTGCTTGATATCAGTATGCCCAAACTCGGTGGCATTGAAGCTACCCATGAAATCCTGCGGCTTACCCCGAACGCCAGTGTACTGATCATTACCATGCATCGACGTATTGAATACGTGCATCATGCATTTGCTGCTGGTGCTATGGGATTTCTCCTCAAGGAGGATACAGGCGACGAATTTGCTGAAGCGGTCCGGAGTATTCAAACTGGGAAACGTTATGTCACCCGACGCCTTGCATCCGACATTGCCGACGATCTGTCAAAGTTTTATAAACATAACGGAACGCTCCCTGTCGACCCACTTACCCGTCGCGAGCGAAGCATTCTCAAACTGATCGCTGAGGGCAATACCAGCCGCATGATTGCAGATATTCTCTATATTAGTCCGCGAACCGTCCAGAACCACCGTTTTCATATTATGCAGAAACTAAATATAAAATCGACTGTGGATCTGGTAAAGTATGCAATTGAAAAAGGGTATGTCAGTTAATTGCCAACCCCGCCGCACTCATTTTACGGTGAAAGTTTATCCTTCTATTGACGGCACCTATTAGCGGCGTGTGTCAGGGAGGCCTGTTTTCTCTACCAAACTCGGGCAAGCAGCGCGAGACCTCTGCTGCCGAAAGGAGGCCACATGAGTAGCACAACCGGTTGCAGTATATTTTTTGCATTTCTTCTTATGGGATGCGCCATTTCATCTGCAAGCGCCCAAACCTATCAGGAACGCAGTGTTCTTGCAAAAACCACGCTTATAGGCGCCTCAATCATCATAACGCCAGTATATGTGGCCGCTAAACTGCCGATTGCTGCTGCAGGTGCCGCTGTGTCGGCACCGCTCAATTTTCTGACACTGAAATATGCCGCTGATATCGCCGAAACGATTGCACTCCGCACTATGTACGGCGATTGGTATATAACTCCCTCTGTGCTCAACGGCGACCGACCGCTTCACGTTTTGGGCACTGTTGATTGAGTGCCTGAAACTGCTGCCCTCAATACCAGTACCTTGGCAGACAAAAAACGATACAAGGGGAAGTATCTGGGAGCATTCTTAACGGTTTGTCTGCCCATTATCGCACGTATGCGGCAGCAGAGGTCGAACCTTAACCACCTTTTCCTTACGAACCGTGACCGTACCGGGCTTTGCTCCGCGGGGCTTCCTGACATTGCAAACGCGCGTGTATACCACGGAAACAATTCCCCCTTGACGCGCTTTGCTGTGGTATGCGGCAATCGACGCCGCCGCTTTGATAATATCTGGAGGCGGATTACCCTCACACTCGTGAGCCATAAGTACCACATGGCTTCCGGGCATGCCATGTACATGGAACCAGATGTCCCGGGAGCGGGCAACTTCGAAGCTGAGGATATCGTTGTCCTGATCGGTTTTTCCGGCAAAAACGGTCCAGTTGCCGGGCAAGGTATAGCAATACGCGTGCACTGAAAGATCAATCGCCGTTTTCATCGCAGCCTGCAGCCGTTATGCTGCGATCAAACGTTTCATGGTGGCAATCGTTTTTTTATAGTCAGGCGTTTTGAAAATACCTGAGCCTGCAACAAACACATCAGCGCCTGCTGCCGCAACTTTTTTGATCGTACTGATGGCAATACCGCCGTCAACCTCGATGGGGATCTTCTTTTGCGCGCGCGTCAGCAGTGACTTGAGTTTCCTTATTTTCGGTAGCATCGCGGGGATGAATTCCTGACCACCGAATCCGGGGTTCACTGTCATAAGCAGAATCATCTCGACATCATCAAGCACATGGTCGAGTGTGCTTAGCGGTGTTGCCGGATTTAGTGCAACCGCAGGATGGGCTCCCAGCTCACGAATCGCCCGTAATGTTCTCTGCAGATGCCGGCAGGTTTCGGGATGCACCGACAGAATGGTTGCACCGGCCTGCACGAAAGCCTCAAGATAGCGTTCCGGCTGTTCAATCATGAGATGAACATCGAGGGGCAGCGTTGTCACCTGTTTTACCGCTTCCACCACTAAAGGGCCGATGGTGATGTTGGGCACAAACATGCCGTCCATGACATCGATGTGAATGTAATCGGCACCTGCCGCTGCCACTGCCTGCACCTCATCGCCAAGACGGGCAAAATCAGCAGACAGAATTGACGGCGCTATCTTTTTTTTCATGGGGGAGCTCCCGACGTAATGGTTTGTTTTGTCAAATCGACACACGTGTGCACATACGGTTTCTTTTTAAGTGGCCATACATCTTCACGCACCTCGAAGTTCAAGGTCTGTATGGTCGAGCTGGGCTCTGTGGTTTTTAGTGAAAAGAAAATGTGGTACGTACCTGACCATGGTGGCACAAATTCAAGCAAAATCGTGTCGCAGAGAGGCCGCGCCTGCCTATGGGTGCTTTTAGTTCTGTCCGGATGCCAACAGAAACCCAAAAAATCCGACAGATAGCGCTGTTCTGAAAACACAACACGATCATTGTCGTCAGTAAGGCGAAGGGTATACGGGTGGCCGTTTGCCGGAAGTATTGTCCCGGATGGGGCAAAGGTAAAGACTGCACGAACCCGACACCATTTTTTTTGCACTGTTGTACAAAAGGATTTTGCAATGGTCAGGTGATCTATCGACGTCGCTGTTCTTACAGATAACAGCTCGTTGCCAGCGCGTTTCTGTCTTTTGGACCTGATGTAACTCACGAGGGCGCCGAGCGGAAACAGCAGCAACACAACAATCAGCGTTTTGACAAAAATACCCATCTTCTCACCGGATGCGCACGAGTTCTTTGCACATCTTTTGTTGGGGTGTATCGATGCGCTCTTGGGTTACTGGCTGTCTGTCTCCGATTGGCGTCCCGTGTTTCCCCCTGTCCTGAGCAAGACTTCGTCGATCTTCTGCTTGTCAAAACGCCATGAATTCCCGATTCGAAATCCGGGAATAGTACCCTGTTTGGCATGTTTATATACGGTGAGAACAGACATCTTTAGGTATTTTGCCACTTCCTTTGGCGTCATGATTTCCGGCATTGCTTCTCCTCTACTCCGTTATATGACAATGTTATTTTATTTCAACAAAACAGCATTACTTATACTCAATAATATGTTTTTTGTCAATAAAAACTATAATATTTAACAATTTATAACGACTAAAAACGACATTCTAAATTTTTATCTCATACCAATCATTAAAATATTATTGTGATAATGATATGAAGAAGAAAATCAAGGAGAAGGGGTAATTGCAGGAGAAATTAATCACTTAATGACCGGATTCATTCGTATTGGGCGTTTGAGAAACACCATCCAACGGATCCTGGTCGTCAGGTGCTTCTTGTTTTTTCCTTATATCCGCAATGTCTTTTTCAATCTTGGAAAACTTCTGCTGCACTTCTCGAAGCTGGGTATCGAATTTTTTAAACAGCGCCTCAAGTTCCTCGTCATCAGCATGGGGTTCGTTTTTATACGAAGCGGACATAAATATACCTTCCGTTAATTTGACGTGCGGAACGTTTCCTCCCGGCATGACTTGAGCTTGTTCACAAACGTTTCAATATGCCCAAGTAACGTATCCCGTGGCAACAGGTCTCCTGCAATTGCATATGCCTGCAACACTCTCATCAGATTGACCCAATCTTCAGAGGTCCCTTGCCGACATACCCGAAAGATCGGACATATCCGGCATTGATTCGCATATTCGGCACATAAAAAGATTGGCACGACCGCTGCTTTCAGGATGTCCTGAAAGTGTTGCAAATGGAAAACAGTTTTTGCATTATGAAAAATCCGTTCCCATTTTTCGAGCACAAGCTCGAGCGAGTCTTCGCCGCTTTCATACCGCTGTTTCATTTCCTCAAAACTCATAAGCCTCATGGAAAAACCTGACTGCTGGGATGAAAAAGCTTTCACGATAAATGCCTGTTACATTGCGCAGCAGCCTATGCTGCTCATCTCATGTGATAATATTTTTCTAACTTATATTTTTATCCAAAAAAAGCAAGCTGTCAATGTCGTGCACTCGGCGGAACGGCGCCCATAAGATCGGCACCATGTCGTAGGACAAAATCGTCGATGCGTTTGATCCGTGCAGCAAGCAGGGAAAGAACGTGATCTGATTCGCGGATAACATACCGTGCAACTGCAAGTTTGCGCCGGCTGTGGCGTGCTTGATGGAGGAGCAGATGCCCGATCAGGACATTGCACGCCATATCAACGAGCGGCCGCGCAGCAAGGTCCATGAGCTGGTTGTCGTTGATGCTGCTGAGATGCTCTCCACAGCGGGCAAGCAGTGCCCGCTGCCGGGAGAGCTTCTTTGCAAGAGAGCGCAGCGATGGCGGCAGGTCAGGCGTGCCTAATTCTTCAAGATACCGCTGCAGCGTGCCTCCCAGAATACCGCGAAAAGCAGAAAGCACCTGCATCTGCGAGGTTCCTTCATAGATCGGGGTGATGCGCGCATCGCGGTAGTAACGCTCGACCGGATAATCCCGCATGTACCCGCTACCTCCCAAGACCTGCATGGCTGTGCTCGTTACCGCAACACTCATCTCGGAACAGTAATATTTTGCAAGCGAAGTGAGCAGCATGACGAGCCGCTCGTAACGTTTGGCGTCTTTGCGAAGTGTTTTTTTTGCATCGGGTTCAACCTGCCCTTGTTCGAGGATGCGTGCGGTGCCGATCGACAAATCCATAACCTGCGCCGTGGCATAGGTCAGCGCCCGACCCGCCTGAATCGATACCCCCATGGTGGCAAGCATCTCCGCAACCGGCGGCAGGTGCTGGATTGTACGGCCATATTGACGCCGCACCGCTGCATAGGCTCGTGCCTCGTGGAAAGCAGCATGGGCAATGCCGAGTGCCTGTGCTGCGGTCGCCAGGCGCGCTCCGTTCAGAAGTGCGAGTACATATGTGACAAGGCCCCGCTGTCGCTCACCGATGAGGCGTGCGGGTGTGCCCTGAAACGACAGTTCACAGGTTGGTGATCCATGAATGCCGAGTTTGTTTTCAAGCCGCCGAATCATAATCGTCGGGTCGCGTTCACACACAAAAAGACTCAGCCCGAGACCGTCAACCGTATCGGGTTCAGATCGGGCAAGGACAAGGAGCACATCAGCGCATCCGTTGGTGATGAACCGTTTGGTGCCCCAGAGCCGCCAGGTGCCATCAGGCTCAGGGACGGCTTTCATCTTGACATTCTGCAGGTCGCTGCCCGCATCCTCTTCGGTAAGTGCCATAGCACCGGTTGCACTCCCCGTGGCAAGGAGCGGCAGGGAAGTCTTTTTCATGGTCTCATCGCCAAACGTCTCGATGATGCCGGCAATGCCTTGCAGTCCGAAGATATTCTGAATGCTTGCATCTGCCCGTGAAATAATTTCGACGATCATAGTGAAAATAAAACATGGCAGGTTCAAACCACCGTAGCGTCGTGAAATTGTACAACCCATGAGCTCTGCCTGCCGCAGTGCTTGTAGGCATTCTTGCAGCGGCGCAGAGAGCATAACGGTGTTGTCGTGAAGAATATGCGGGGTTTCATCGATTGCTGCAGCAGCAGGTGCGATGATGCGCGCTGCGATATCCCCGGCCACTGTAAGAACACGGCGGTAATGGTCACGGGCATCTGCAATATCCTCGGGTGCTTCATCGTATCGCGAGGCTTCTCTGAACCCATCTTCATACATCTGGATGATAGTATCGAGATCAGCGGTTGTGAATATGAACTGAAGGTCGTCGTTATCGGTAAAAAAATTCATATCGGCAGTGAACCACTTAATGGCTTACCTGTTTATAAGTTGCAATCATAAGCGGGATAACCTCCCGCACATCACCGACTATTCCGTAATGGGCAATACCGAAGATCGGCGCCTCAGGATCTACATTAATTGCAACAATTTTTTGTGATCCATCCATGCCTGCAAGATGCTGGACGGCTCCGGAAATGCCGCAGGCAATATAGAGTTTCGGTCTGACGGTTACTCCAGTTTGCCCTATCTGGTGTTCATGCCCGATAAAACCTGCGTCAACAGCAGCACGGGTTGCCCCGACCTCGGCGCCGAGCAGCGCCGCAAGCTGGCGGAGCATATCAAACTGTTCTTTGCTGCCCATGCCGGCACCGCCTGCAATGATGATTTTTGCCGTCTTTAAGTTAACAGTATGTGCAGCACGTTCTTGTCGTACCACACGGGTCATGACCGCATCGGCTGAAAGCATGATTGGGCAGGAGATAATCTGTGCATGGTCATCAAAGACAGGATCGGGCATCCTGAGCATGCCTTCGCGAACCGTTGCCATTTGGGGGCGGGTATGCGGATTTACAATCGTGGCAATGATATTGCCGCCCCACGCAGGTCGGATTTGCAGGAGAAGTCGTTCATGGCGCGTGCCGGTTTTGGAATGGACATATGACCCGATCTGCAGGTCAGTACAATCAGCGGTCAGTCCCACGCCAAGGGCTGAAGAAATACGGGGGGCGAGGTCTCTGCCCTGCGGCGTGGCAGCAAGCAGCAAAATCTCGGGCCGATGGTCGCGCACCAGATCGCACAGAACACGTGCATAGGCACACGTCGTATACTGTCGCAACAGCGGTGAGGTAAGCAGATAGACTCGCGCTGCACCGTATTGGATGGCATGATTGGCAGGTGATGAAAGCTCATCGCCGATAAGGACACCGGCAACTGCCACACCAAGATCCCGGGCAAGTTCTCGGGCCTTGCCGAGCAGTTCAAGGGATGGTTCAAGCACTGAAGTGCCGTCATGTTGCAGATAAACCCAGACTTCGCCGGGGGTGTGCTGCTCAGTCAAAGGCATACGTTGCTATCAGCTCCTCAAGCAGGCTACGCACGCCTGCTGCATCCGCGCTAAACCGTTTCAATCCCGCACCCGTGAGTACAACGCTCTGAATTTTTTTTACACGGGTAGGCGACCCGGCAAGACCGCACCGGGAAGGATCCGCACCGATGCGGGCGGCATTCCATTCTTCGATAAGAAGTCCCCGTCGGTCCAGTGCTTCGGCACGCGAAGGGTCATGAAGCTCTGCCGGTGCGCGCGCTTTTTTATACTTCATGATCAGTCGCACCGACGGCGGCCGCACCCGTGCTGCCGTGGGCACCACGGTGAGCAGCACCGGAAGCCGGGACGTCGCCAGTTCCCGACCCTGTTCTATTTCGCGCCACACCGTGATCTCCTGTTCGGTCAGCGCCTCGATCCGCTCGACATAGGTCAGTTGGTTGATGCCGAGTTTTTCAGCAACCTGCGGTCCAACCTGTGCCGTATTCCCGTCTATCGCCTGTCTCCCGCACAGAATAAGATCAGCGCCGCCGATTGTTTTGATTGCGCACGAGAGGACATAGGACGTTGCAAGGGTATCAGAACCGGCAAAGGCCTTGTCCGTGAGCAACACGGCCCGATCAACACCTCGGTAAAGAGACTCACGCAAAATTTCTGCAGCTGCAGGAGGCCCCATGGTCATGGCACAGATGCTTCCGCCCATCTGCTCACGCACCCTGAGAGCAAGCTCAAGTGCGCTTAAGTCTTCAGGATTGAAAATTGCGGGCAGGGCGCTTCGGTTTAGGGTACCGTCAGCTTTCATAGCACGTCTGGAAATCGCCGTGGTATCCGGCACCTGTTTTATGAGAACGACGATCCGAAGCCGGGCGCTGGGTATAGTCTGCTCTGTATTCATTGTTTATCGTCTCTACGACATGCTGTATTACGAATAAAAAGCGTGCGCAGTATAGGAAGAAGCCTTGCTGCTGTCAATATATAAAATAGCAAAAATCGGCTGACAATTCATTTTGATTGACAGCCTCTCTGTTTCTTACTACACTTTGCGAAGAAAAAGGAATATTACGCAACATCAACCATCACCAGAAAGGAGAGAGCCATGAAAAAACTGATTGCACTGGTCCTCATGATCGGGTTTCTTTCCGGCGCGTGCGCAAGTTATTTGCCGATGGGCGTCATTTACACAAAAGTCGATGCACCGGTGGCGGCAGGCGAAGGGCCGGTGAAATACTCAAAGGTCGGCAAAGCTGAAGCGCAGTCAATTCTCGGTCTGGTTGCACTGGGCGATGCAAGCATTCAGACTGCTGCTCGTAATGCTGATATTAAAACGATCAAATATGTCGACTACCATGTTGAAAACATTTTAGGCATCATCGGCCGGTACACCACGACCGTCTATGGTGACTGAGGATATCCTGCCGGGCGGGATATCCCCGCCCGGTTCTTTTCTTCTTCTGCTGTCTGAGCCTCCCCTTTGACACCGCATCCTGAAGGCTGCTACAATCTGCATATAATGTATACCCCAGGCTTTGTCTATCTGTGGCGCAAGAGAGCTCTGCAACGCATTGCTGACAAGCTCTTTTCATTGTTTTCTCCGTGCAGGTTGTGCCCTTGGCACTGCATGGCAGAGCGGCTTCGCGGAGCTCGCGGCAGATGTACGGCAGGCGCAACCGTACGGATTGCAAAAGCTATTGCTCATTACGGTGAGGAACCGGTAATTTCTGGCACCAGGGGATCCGGTACCATATTCTTCTCCCATTGCAATTTGTCGTGTTGCTTTTGTCAAAATTATCAAATAAGCCATGAAGGGCTCGGCACCGACATTTCCGTTTCGAAACTTGCCGACATGATGATCACGCTCCAAGAACAGGGGTGTCACAACATCAACTTGGTTTCACCGACTCATTATCTGCCGTTTATTGTAGCAGCCCTTGAGAGCGCTGCAGCACGAGGGCTTTATTTGCCGATCGTGTATAATTCAAACGGCTATGAAGAATCTGCCGTGCTGCAACTCCTTGACGGGATTATCGATGTGTACCTGCCGGACATGAAATACGCTGACGATACCACAGCCGCACGGCTTTCTGGTGCGCGCTCCTATACGGAGATAAACCGTGCTGCAATCGATGAAATGGTTCGCCAAACAGGCTATCTTAACGTTGATGACGAAGGTATTGCCTGCCGGGGAACGATCATTCGTCATTTGGTGCTGCCCGCAGATTTATCCGGAACAGAACGAATACTCCGAACCATCCGGAATCGCTACGGCCGATTTGCTCCGGTCAGTCTTATGGCGCAGTATCGCCCCTGCTACGCAGCAGAGCGTTTTCCCGAGCTTTCTCGGCGGCTGTCACCGGAAGAATACGATCGTGCGGTTGCTGTGCTCGAATCCCTTAACTTTGAATACGGTTGGACGCAGGACTATGAGATGCTTGACGATCGTTTTGTTCCTGATTTTACCAAAAAAGATACATGGAACTAGCTAAATCTGTCTATCTGCTGAGCCTTGGATGTGCAAAAAACTTCGTTGATAGCGAGGTCATGCTCGGCGTGCTTGCTCGTGCAGGATATGCCTTCACGACAAATGCTGCCGATGCTGACATTATCGTGATCAATACCTGTGCATTTATCGACAGCGCCGTCGCAGAGGCAACCGAAGCGATCCATGAACTTGCTCGATATAAACAGCACGGTTCATGCAGCAGACTTGTGGTATGCGGCTGCCTGCCGCAGCGGTTCAAGGAGCATCTGGCGGAGCAGTTCCCTGAGGTTGACTTGTGGCTTGGCACCGGAGCTTTTCAGCGGATTGACCGCTATCTTGCCCAGCATGGCTCGAGCTGCCATCGCATTCATTGTGATCGACCCACCTATCTGATGCATGACCGCACGCCGCGAGTGCTGGCAACGCCGCCGGGAAGTGCCTATATCAAGATTGCAGAGGGGTGTTCCAATGCCTGCACCTATTGCACCATTCCGTCAATCCGCGGTCCGTACCGGACACGGCCACAGCAATCGATTATCAGAGAAGCGAGCCGTCTTGTCCGGCAGCATGGTGTCAAGGAAATCAATCTCATCGCGCAGGACACATCCCGCTATCCTGGGCTTTCGCAGCTTCTCAAAAAACTCGCCCGTATCCCTGGGCTGTGCTGGATACGGTTGCTGTATGCCCATCCTGCTCATCTCGATACCGATATTCTTCGGCTCATGGCAGATGAGGATGTTATCTGCAATTATCTTGATCTGCCACTCCAGCACATTGCCGATCGCATGCTCAGGCGTATGGGGCGCGCAACAAACGCGTGTGCCATTCGTCTGCTGCTTGATCGTGCACGGCACCTGGTCCCCGATATTTCGCTCCGCACAACCTTTATGGTCGGCTTTCCCGGTGAAACCGATCGTGATTTCCGCGAGCTTGTGTCTTTTGTCCGGGAAGCGCAATTTGATCATCTCGGCGTGTTCGCCTACCGGGATGAACCCGGAACGCCGGCGTCACGCATGACTCCTAAGGTTCCCGCTCATGTTGTCCGGGAACGCGTCCGTGAGCTGATGCATGAACAGGCCAGCATCTCTCGAAAGAATAACCGTCGCCATCGCGGCAAGATATATGAGGTACTGGTGGAAGGACCTGCTGCTCGTTCAGGCTTTGTCATGCAGGGCCGTACTGTATTTCAAGCACCCGAGGTTGACGGAGTCGTTCTTATCAGCGATACCGTTGCCGTCGGCGACATGCTTCCCGTCCATATTACCAAAACCCTAACCCATGATCTTGTCGGCTGTCGCATTTTGGACTGAAGAAAACGGGGCTATCGTCGCACAAGCACAAGGTTGTGGGTGCGCATTTCACGGTCAGCCCACGTTTCCTTATACGGCATTGCAGCGCCGAGGTCATACCAGACTGCCCGCTCTTCGCACAGCCACGAAATCATCTGGTACTGCAGTACATTTCCGAGCGACAGGTGCGCATACCGCTGGTCAAAACTGAACTGCAGCCCTCGGTAATAACCGTTTATCACCCCCCCGTAAATGTATCCCACATCCTTGCCGTCGTGTGATGCGATGATGAGTCTGAGCCTGCCTGCCGGAGCAATCCGCTCAAGGATGAGTCGGTAAAACGTTCGCATCGGCGGCCGATCAACGCCGGTGCCAGATACCCCTTTCCAGCTCCGCGCTTCGATTGCCAGGATTCTGCGATAGACAGCAGGAATCTGTGGCCTGAGTATGATGTCAATGCGTTCAAATGAAATACCAGCTGCAATGGTTCGGCGTAGCGCTTGCCGAAGGTTTCTTCGAAACGAGGAGGAACGGCGCTGCAAAAAGCCGTCAACCCCGTCACCAAGCAGTGCGATACACCGTTTAGTCGGAACGCCGTGCCAAGGCATATACCGTAAGCGTAGGGTTGTTGCAAGCCTCCCGAGAAGCCGCCCGTCTTCAGGAAGCCCGCAGACCAGAATGTGCCGTGACACAAGCATCGGCTCTCTTCCTCTGAGGAGCTCCTCTTCAAACATCTGCGGCGCCACCGGACCGATCAGCGGACAGGCGAATCCCCACATGGCTTCAAGAGGTGTGATGAGAGGCGTGCCGTCAGGAGCTGTAGTTGCCGCAAACAGCACAAAGCTGGTATCGTGCTGCCACAACAACAGCGGTGCACCGGGCGTAAACGATCGGTAAAACGGAATGATCCAGTCGGTGCGGCAGCAGAACGGATCGATGCCTGAACAGGCTGCGACCGACGCATGATAGCATGCGGCATGGCGGGAAAACTGTCGCAGGGTGAGTCTGGTCATGGTGACCATGCAGGCTGATATTATGCCGACCTTTGGACGTTCTCGGTGTTAGACACTTCTCGAAGCCGCACCAGCGTGACCGTACGTTTTTTCGTTTGGACGATCGTGCACTCGTATCCGGCAAACAGAACGGTTTCGTTTACCTCGGGGATCCTGCCAAACAGATAATTCATCAGCCCGGCAACCGTCTCGTACTGCCAGCTTTTAGGCAGTGGGCGGGGCAGAAGTTCGTTGACATCGGACAACGCTGCAGAACCGCGGACAAGATAGGTGTTGTCGCATAAACGTTCAACCAGCGGTTGTTCGTCGTCATATTCATCCTGAATCTCACCGACGAGTTCCTCAATGATATCCTCCAGCGTGACGAGGCCGGCCGTTCCTCCAAACTCATCAACGACAATCGCCATGTGCGTGTGTCGATGTTGCATTTCCCGCAACAACTCGTGAATCGGCATTGTTTCAGAGACAAACTGGGCGGGTCGGATAAGATCCTGCAGGATGATAAGATGGGGGTTGTCCATAAGTGTAATGATATCCTTGGCGTATACGATACCGATGATGTTGTCGATGGTTCCCTGATACACCGGGATACGGGAAAACCCTTCGTCGATAAAAAAATCGATCAGATGATCACCAGGCGTCGTTATCTCGAGGGCAACCATCTGCGTGCGTGGCACCATAATCTGCTTTACGCTCCGACCGGAAAATGCAAACACATGGGCAATGAGTTCCTGTTCCGGTGGCGTAAGGGAGGCTGGTCGTCTCCCCTGCTGCAGCAGCAAGCGCATTACTTCGAGCGCATAAAGTTCTTGCCGGGTGGGGGATGTCCTGCCCGCAAAGCGCACCAGCACCGTTGCAAGACCGTCGACCAAACGGATAAGCGGTCGGGTAACTGCATACAATAGCCCGAGCACAGAGGTTGCGCAGCGTGCGGTCTGCTCAGGATAGCACCATGCGATGATACTCGGTGCGCGCACACACACCGCCAAGTGCAACCCCAGAATTGTGAAAAACGCCACTGGAAACGCAATGAATGGGGCTGCCGCAGACGAGAGATGGAGACCGAGGTGGTGCATCAGTGCCCGCACGAGATCAACAAGCAATGTGGTGCCGATCCAGCCAAGCCCGAGGCATCCGACGGAAATTCCCACATGAGCTGCAGCGCGATAAGCATCAAAACGGTCTGCAATTCGTTCAAATACCGCTGCGCAGCGGTATTTTCGTCCGCCGTGTATCGTGCGGCGGAACATGTCGAGTTTCACAAGTGAAATGTCTACAGCGATAAAAAAGGCATTCAGAACAATAAAAAAAATGGCAAGAAAGATCTTTGGCAGCATTGTCTGTAGGTGTATCGTGTGCCTATAGTGATTTGCTCAAGGCACCACGTTCTCCTGCTGGTGCTGTTCATCATATATCATTGCAAACCATTGTCAAGGAGACGTTGAGGGCATGACATGCAGGTCCTGCTCATCCATCCGCCGGTGACAAAACCGTCCGAACCACCGGCAGGTATTGCGCTGCTTGCCACAGCGCTGCGCAGCCATGGTATTTCATGCGTTACGGTTGATGCAAACCGTGAGGGCTTGCTTGAACTCATGGGCATGCCCTGCGCAGCTTCGGACACTTGGACCCGCCGCGCCGCACGGTCTGTCAATGGTGCCATTGCACTCCTGCGCTCCCCCGAAGCATGGCGTTCCTTTGACCGCTACTGTCGGGCTGTCCGTGATTGCAACCGCATGCTTGCCGTGCAGGGAGCGACTTCAGGGGTCCGTCTGTCGTGTGGGGATTACCGCGACAGCCGCCGCTCACCGCTCCGCTCCGCTGATCTGCGCGACGCAGCTTATCGGTATGAGCAGAACCCTTTCTTTCCATATTTTTCAGGCCGCATTGATCCGCTCCTGCAGAATAATCCGCAGCTCATTGGCTTTTCTCTCAACTTTCTCAGTCAGGCATTGACCGCCTTTGCCATGATCGGTTTTATCCGAAGCAGCGGATACACCGGACGGATTGTCCTCGGCGGCGGTCTGATTACCTCATGGCTGCGCCGGGGCGTGCACGACAACCCGTTTCCTGATCTTGTGGATGAACTCATCGATGGTCCCGGAGAACAGCGGATCGTTGCGCTGTGCGGCAAAAACTTCCATAAGATGATCCCTGTGACGCCAGATTATAGCGGATCGCTTGATCCGGCACAGTATCTGTCGCCCGTGCTTATTTTGCCGTACCGCTGCTCCTGCGGCTGTTACTGGAGCAAGTGTTCATTTTGCCCTGAAACAGCAGAAGGCACTCCCTACCAACCATTGCCACCGGACGCTGTTATCGCTGACCTTAACCACCTTGTCCAGACCTTGAGACCGGGGCTTATCCATTTTCTTGACAATGCGCTCAGCCCTTTGTTGTTGCATGCCCTGATCGATCATCCTCCCAGGGTGCCGTGGTACGGCTTTGCCCGTATTACTGAAGAGCTGACAGACCCTGATTTCTGTACACGGCTCCGCCAATCCGGATGTTGCATGCTGCAGCTCGGCATTGAATCATGTGATGATCGCGTGCTCGAGAAGCTGCGGAAAGGTATTACCCTTGACCGTGTGGAACGGGCGCTCCGTGCTTTGCAGCACGCAGGCATTGCGGTTTATGCTTACGTACTGTTTGGAACACCGGCAGAAACACCGGAAAGCGCCCGCCGCACTCTTGCCGGTATCGTGCGCATGAGCGCTGCCATCAGATTTTTAAACCTCGCCATCTTTACAATGCCGTTGACCGCTACCGACCGGAAGCAGCGCGCACCGCTTTTTTACAATGCCGATCTTTCTCTGTGCCGCGATCTAGTGCATCCCCACGGATGGGACCGTGCCGCAATCCGGCGTTTCCTTCAGAGAGAGTTTACATCCCATCCTGCAATCGCGCCGATTATCAGACGCGATCCTCCCCTGTTTACGTCAAACCATGCCCCTTTTTTCTGCCCCGCATGGGAGCACCAAGAACACACCTGAATTTGACTTTTGCCTTGACACACCCCGGTGCTTTCATCATGATATTTTTGAAGCGATGGTGATGTTTGAATAAAATGTATGCGCTGTTTGCTGGGAATTGATATCGGATCTGTCTCGGTTAAGGCGGCATTGGTGTCACCTGATGGCAACGTGCTCTGCACCCGGTACCGGCGTTCCTATGGTCGTCCTCTTGCAGTGCTGCGCACAGTGCTTGCCGAGCTCATCGACAACTCTTCAGCACCCACCATTATTGGGGTTGCGGCAACCGGCACTGGCGGCAAACTGATTTCCGAAATCCTCGGCTGCCGCTACATCAACGAAGCGGTCGCCCAGAGCAGGGCTACTGCAGCGCTGCATCCCGAAGTGCGGACCATTATTGAAATCGGCGGCGAAGATGCAAAGCTGATGGTGCTCGCGTTATCACCGGGGAGCTCCCGTGCGCAGCTTCAGGACGTTGCTATGAACACCATATGCGCAGCAGGAACCGGCTCATTTCTTGACCAGCAGGCACAGCGCCTCGGCATCTCTATCGAGCATGAGTTCGGCATAATGGCATGCCGCTCAGAACATCCGCCGCGGATTGCGGGGAGATGCAGCGTGTTTGCCAAATCCGACATGATCCACCTCCAACAGGCCGCAACACCTGCGCATGACATTGTCATGGGTCTGTGTCTTGCCCTTGCCCGCACCTTTAAAAGCACGGTCATCAAAAACCGTCCGCTCAACCGCCCGATAGCTTTTCAAGGCGGCGTCGCCGCAAATGCAGGTATGGTGCGCGCCTTTGAGCAGGTGCTCGAGATTCCGGCCGGCGAGCTGATCATCCCGAAACACTTTGCCTGTATGGGTGCAATCGGTGCGGTTCTTTGTATGCTTGATACCGGTTCTCTCAGCCCTTTTATCGGGCTTGAACCGCTTGATCGTCTTCTTCGCGCCGCTGCCCCTCAGGTTACACGACATGACCCACTGCCGATGCAGCCACACCAGTTACAAACGGCCGCCGAGCCGATCATCGGAGAGACGCTCTGTGATGCATACCTTGGCGTTGATGTCGGTTCGATCAGCACCAATATTGTGGTGCTCGATGCCAGCGGTAGGGTCATCGCCCGCAGGTATCTCATGACCGCGGGGCGACCGATTGAAGCAGTACGGCAGGGCCTTGCCGAAATCGGGGCTGAAATCGGTGACCGTGTCATTGTTCGGGCTGCCGCGACCACCGGGTCGGGCAGGTATTTGATTGGCGACTTTGTCGGTGCAGATATCGTCATCAACGAAATCACCGCACATGCACGGGGCGCCATCAGTGTTGATCCCCGCGTGGATACGATCTTTGAAATCGGCGGTCAGGATTCAAAATACATTCGCATCGAGAACGGCGCTGTTGTTGACTTTACTATGAACAAAGTGTGTGCGGCAGGCACCGGATCATTTTTGGAAGAACAGGCAGAAAAACTCGGCATTTCTATCAAAGGAGAATTCAGCCGTATGGCATTTTCTTCGCGTGCGCCTGCAGCACTTGGCGAGCGGTGTACGGTGTTTATGGAATCGAGCTTGAACCGGCTGCAACAGCAGGGGGTTGCCACAGAAGACCTTGTCGCCGGACTCTGCTATTCGATTGTGCTCAATTATCTGGGTAAGGTTGTAGAAGATAGGCCGGTAGGTGATGTCGTCTTCTTTCAGGGGGGCACCGCTTATAACGCAGGAGTGACTGCCGCATTTGAAAAGGTCTGCGGCAAAAAGATCATTGTGCCGCCCCATCATGATGTGCTCGGCGCCATCGGATGCGCACTCATTGCACGCGATCGGCTTCCCCACGGTCCTTCTCAGTTCAAAGGATTCCAGCGGGCGTACCAACCTTATACACTTGAATCGTTTGAATGCCATGACTGTCCGAACGCCTGTGTGATCCGTCGGGTTACCGTAGACAAACAGGAAACACTGCACTACGGCAGCCGCTGCGGGAAATTCGATGAGGCCGGCAAAATATCGCGCGGCGCTGAACTGCCACGGCTTTTTGCCGAGCGCGAAAAGCTCCTGCTCGAAGCAGCCTCGACGACCACCCAGATCCCCGACCGTGGACCGATTATCGGCATTCCCCGTGCAACGATCTTCTATGAGCTTTTTCCGTTTTGGCAGGCGTTTTTTGCAACCCTCGGCTACAGACTTATCCCCTCACCGCCGACCACCCGCCGTATTATCGATATGGGATGTGAAACAGCGCTTGAAGAACCGTGTTTTCCGATTAAAGCAGCCCATGGCCATATCCTTGAGCTTCTCCAGCAGGGTGTTGATTATCTCTTTCTTCCCTGCATTGTCAATGCGCCACCGTTCGTGCCTGATGCGGCGGCTTCCTATATCTGTTTATATATACAAAGCCTCCCGTATACTGTGCGGGCTGCAATCGATACCTCGGCATATCGCACAACCATCCTTTCCCCACCGCTCCATCTGGGATGGGGGAAAACGACTTTTCTGCCCCAACTTGAGGCACTGGGGCAGGAGCTCGGCTGTGCGGCAGCGCAGGTGCGGAAAGCTTATGAGACGGCGCAGCGCGCACAGGAATATTTCAGCCAGACGTTGCGGGAGCGCGGACGTGCGGCGATTGCTGCAGTGCCGGAAAACACCCCGGTAACGGTCATGGTCAGCAGGACATATAACGGATGCGATCCGGGACTTATGCTGAATATCCCTGACAAGCTCAGAGACCTTGGCGCGCTCGCCGTTCCCCTTGATATGCTTGACCTTGCACCGCCCCCGGATGTCGATCTGTCATACATGTACTGGCGTTCCGGGCAACGCATCATTGCCGCTGCACACACCATCGCCCGCAACCCACGTCTTCAGGCAATCTATATCACCAATTTCGGATGCGGACCCGATTCGTTCATTACCAAGCACTTTAAACGTGCCATGCAGGGAAAACCCTATCTGACCGTTGAGCTTGATGAACACAGTGCTGACGCTGGTGTGCTCACCCGGCTTGAGGCGTTCATGGACAGTTTGTCGCAAAGTTCCGGAGCGGCAGCAGTAAGCCGGCCTGTATGCAGCAGGCCCGGCCGTCCTGCTGCTGCACGTAATCGTACGGTCTATATCCCATACATGGACGATCATGGCAGACCGCTTTCCGCTGCGCTGCGCTTTTTCGGAATTCGAGCAGAGGCACTCCCCATGTCCGATGAGGACAGCATTGCCTGCGCCCGGCCGTTTACGACCGGCAAAGAGTGCTACCCCTTTATCCTGACAACCGGTGACATTATCAAACAGACCCGTGCCCCCGATTTTCATCCTTCACAGGCGGCGTTTCTTATGGCAAGTGCAGCAGGACCGTGCCGTTTCGGGCAATACAGCATCGCGCATCGCATGGTGCTCGATGAACTGGGGTTTTCAGAGGTGCCGCTTATCACCCTTGACCAAACCGTAGGTTTTGCGCGTGACCTCCGGCAACTCGGCAGCAGGTTCAGGCGGCTGGGATGGCGGGTAATTCTTGTTGTTGACTATTTCAAAAAACTTCTGCTCCATATCCGGCCATATGAAAAAACCGCAGGCGATAGCGACAGCGTCTATGAGGCATGCCTCGAACGTCTTGAACAGCATGTGGAACGGTTTGGTGAGATCGGTGACTGCTGTGAGGATGCACGGCGGCGGTTTGCCTCGATTGCAGTTGACCGTTCCGTTCACAGGCCGTTGATCGGGGTTGTCGGCGAAATTTATGTGCGCTCACATGCATTCAGCAACGATTGGATCGTCAGGCGCATTGAGGCATTGGGAGGCGAAGTACTTATGCCGCCGCTGCAGGAATGGGTTGCCTATACCGACTGGGAACGGGCAAAAGACCTTCGCCGTGCCGGTACCCTGCAGGACCGGATCAAAGAACGGGTAAGTAGGTGGGTCCAACACCGCGATGCCGTCTCAATCAGGAACTGTTTTGATGGCTGTATCGGGCATTTTCTTGACGAGGCACCGCCTGAAGCATTGATGCGGCTGAGCGCACCGTATCTAAGCGAACATGTGCGCGGTGAGGCAAACCTGAGCATCGGCCGTGCCGTTGAGTATATCAGCCACGGTTGTCACGGCATTGTCAATCTCATGCCGTTTGGCTGTATGCCCGGTACTATTGTTAACGCCCTGCTGTGCCGGTTTTCCCGAGAGCACCCAAACGTGCCGATTTTAAAAATGGCCTATGATGGAACACGGCAATCAGGTGATGAGGTGAGAATAGAGACATTTATGCATCAGGCGTACACCGCATGGGCGGATGAGCGACGAAACTGAAAGTTGGGTATTGCAAAAGGAACAAAAACATATTATGTACCACAAACCTATTGGACACATCTGCTTACCGCTTTGTTGTGATACGACACGATGACCGAACGTTTGGCAACCCAGATTAAGACCTACTATACAGAAACCGTCAGGGCGTTCTTGACGCTGATCGAGGAAAAAGACGCATCTATCAGAGCGCATTGCGAACGGGTGGCGCGGCTGTGCACTGAATTCTGCAAGCGCCTCGGACTGTCACTCCCTGAATCCCAGCGTATTTATCTGGCTGGCCTTCTGCATGATATTGGCCTCATCTATGTGTCCGAAGAAATCCTGCACAAGCCGGAGCCGCTGCCTGATGGCGATATGGCGATGATCAAAACCCATCCTGTGCTTGCTGAGAAGATCCTGTCTCCGCTCAGTTTTCTCTCCGGGATTCTCCCGATCGTGCGGCATCACCATGAACGCATTGACGGCACCGGATATCCTGACGGGCTCACCGGTGAAGCAATCCCGTTGGGCGCAAAAGTTTTAGCACTGGCAGATGCCTATGATGCCATGATATCAGGGTATCCGCACCGAGACCCCCTGTCCGTGGAAGCAGCCTTTGCGGAGATACAAAATAACGCCGGTACACAGTTTGACGCGCGTTTTGCCGGTGTGTTTATCGACCACATCCGTTTGCTCGGTGCTGCGCAAACAGCAGCCAAGCGAACCGTTGCAGCACAACAGAAAGATGCCATGGCAGCTACGGTGCAGGAGATTATCACTCGGTTCAAAGACGGAAAGTTGCAGCTTCCGGTACTGCCGAAAGTGGTCATGGAAATTCAAAAAGTTATCAGAAACCCGATTGCCACGACCGATGATATTGCAAAAAACATTGAACAAGATGCCGTGATATCCCTGCGCCTGATTACGATCGCAAATTCCGTCATATACCGCGGTGTTGACAAGGTTCAGACTGTGCGGCAGGCAGTACCGCGGCTCGGAATTAAACAGACAAGCAGTATTGTATCGACCATAGCCAATAAGGGACTGTATCAGAGCTCCAACGAAGTGTTTATGGACATGATGGGTCGGCTCTGGCTGCACTCCCTTGCCACCGCATATGCTGCGCGTGGCATCGGGAAAAAATTAAATCATGAGGATATTGAAAAGCTCTATCTCATGGGACTGTTTCACGATATCGGCAAAGCCTTGCTGTTGCGCGGCATGGATATATTGTTGGGGAAAAAAGAAGCCTTCGACCCTGCTGAGCTGATGCAAGCACTTCAGGAAATGCACACAACCTTTGGCAGCTTCATTTTGAACTCATGGGGATTTACCGATGATTTTGTTCGTGTTGCTAAAATGCACAATGATGAGAAATTCTTCCCGACCACGCAAAAAGAGATCCTTATCGTTAATCTTGCAAGTATGCTGACCCGGAGGATCGGGTTCAGCATGTACAATCAGCAAGACCTTGATCTGCAGAGTATCGAATCCGCGCAGCTTCTTGGGCTTGATGCTGCGGCGCTGCAGGAAATCGGGGAAGAAACCGTTAAGAGCATGCAGCAAACCTCCAACATCTTTTAACTTTCATTATCTGCCCCGTTCCTCACACACGGAAAGTGTCTGCTCATTTTTTCGCCTTAACATCTCGGCTTTCTTCAACAGTTCTTCCTTTGAGCAGTTTTCCTTTACAAGGAGCTGTACCACACGCTGTGCGCTTGTTATAGCTTTTCCTGCCTATGGCAATTCTATTGTTAGAACACCGCCTCCATTGACAAAGAAGAAACGATTGCAGAATGCCTGTTTGAGCAGTGTTGCCGCCGTAAGGCCGATGCAGGGCGAGACGCCGATGCGCTCGATTGAAAACGAGCGGAGATGTTCGATCGTTTCTGCACGCTGCTTTTCGTCAAGATACTCCAGATGAGTTCCGCCGATCACGGCGTGGATTTTTTGTCCGGGAAGGTTTTTGGTTATATGATTCAGCGTGTTGATGATACCAGAGTGCGCGCAGGTCTTTTTAGGCAAAATGCATTATGGAGTATGCAGTGCCCTCTTGACCGGTATCAAATAGAAACCCGTCGTGCGCCCGTTCGATGAGCACTGAAAAACCGTGTTCGCCCACAATATCCGGCGTCGGCGAAACGTTGTTGCCCGAAAAAATGGCCAGACGCATAGTGCTCTTCCCTGTGCTAAGCAACACTTGAAATCGAGCGCAGTTTTTTAACGATATCCGTAAGGACAGCGGCAACGGTATCAATATCGCGCGCTGTTGTGC
>JAOAHH010000137.1 GCA_026415325.1 Thermodesulfobacteriota bacterium
ACTGCTCCCCAAATAAGCAGTCTGCAAATATTATGGACGTCCTCGATGTGACGGGTCTGCAACCACTGCACATAGAGCGGAATAAATGCACCTGTCAAAGCGCCTGAAAAGAAAAGAGAGAGGATTCCGGGGACAGCCCAAGCAAGGTTGAACATATCCAATTGTGACGAAACACCAAACCGGCTGGCAATAAGGATTTCACGGAACACGGCAAGCATCTTATCGACGGCAGCCAGCAGGATAAGCGCAATGCCGGCTTTACCGACAAGATCATAGGGACGCTCATTCATAATGGATGATCTCGAGTCCTTATGTCGTCATCTATACCACTGAGTGCCTGCTGGTACAAAAGGTCATGCGCTTGCGCAGCGACGTCCCATGAATAAATCCGTGAAAGCATATCGAGTGCAGCTCTTCGGTACTGAAGACGTCCTGGTTCGTCGAGCTGTTCGGCGGCATCCAGGCAGGTTGCAAGCCCTTCGATATCACCTGTCGGGAAAAGCATCCCACCCAGCGGTTCAAGGATTTCTCGATGCGGTGGAATATCGCTCGCAACGCACGGCGTACCATGTGCAAGGGCCTCAAGCAACGTAAGTGGCATACCTTCAAGTTCAGATGCTGTTACAAAGGCGAGCGCATGTGCATAGAGTTGTTGTAGAAGTGTACCGTATTGAAACCCTAGAAAACGTATCATAGGACATCCCGTAGCAATCTGCTGCACCATATCCATATAAGCACGACCATCGGCCAGATCACCGGCAATAACCAACAGATACCTCCGCGGCTTCTTGAGATAAGCACGCAGTACGTCCTCAAGCCGCTTTTCAGGCACGATTCTTCCCACCCACAACATATAAGATTTTGGCTGCAAAGCATAGTGTGCCAGTGCGTCTGCGGATGTCGATGGGGGGATGACGATGCCGTTGGGGATATACGCCATTCTCCGATGATATTGCGTCCAATAATACTCCCGGAGGTGTTTCGAGACAACGATCCCGTAGTGTGGAAAAGTTGCCGAACACCACTCACCGAATTTGATAATACGGGATGCCCATAAAGGCCATTTTTTGCGCTGCCAGTCAAGCCCATGGCACGTAAAAAAAATCCGCATTCGCGGTTTAAGCAACCGTGGCACCCAGCTCAACAGTGCTGGGCCCTGGGCATGAAAATGTACGATGTCCGGCTTGTCGACAAGCACCATGCTGATCGCACACAGGGTATACAGGATGGTATCGGTATATTTGGTCACCAACGTGGGAAGCCGCCGGACTCTGACACCTTTGTGGCATGACACATGGCGCGGCACATATCCACGACGACCATAGACAGTGATGTCATACCCCATAGCAGCAAGACGGGTATAGAGCTGTTCACAATGGTGCTCGACTCCTCCCCATGTTGCTGGTATGCCGCGCAACCCGACAACAGCAATACGGCGACGTGGGACACGTGTTGTCTTCTGATTTTGATGATGTTTTTGCGGCATACCGTTCATGGTATATGAGACTTTTTGCGATCGGGAACCCACATATGGAGCATGAGCGGTTTCCCCCATGCTGTCATGCCGGTCAGTTTCCATGCGTACGATGAATCACACGAATGGATAAAGTCGCGCATCTCCTTCCAGTCGTTTGCCGGATGATATACGGCAATTGCTATCTTTGGCTGCCAACGCCGAATGCTCTCTGCAGCGCCCTGCAAAAGGTCCATTTCAGCCCCTTCAATATCTGCCTTGATAAAATCAATGCGGCGTTCTGCAAACAGCGTATCAAAACGGCAAAGTGTAACCGATCCATGTCGGCGTGGGTCAATGCTCGCCATCACATCAGCATCACCATTGCATACAAGTGTGCAGGTACCGTCTGTGGCGCCGATTGCATACGGTATAATCTCTGCGACTCCTGCTGCAAGCATTGGAGCAAATGTTTTCCGCAACACCCGAATAAATGCATCCTGCGGTTCGACAAGGTAGACTTTTTTCACTCTGTTTATAATGGTCAGCGCCCACAATCCCTCTGATGCACCGCAATCAACCACAACATCGCCTGATGTGATCGGCGTATCATGGTTGTCAAAGTGGTGCCAATGATGCGGATCAAGGGTCTCGCGCAGGAGATACCGCAGCGCGGTTATGTCAAGTGACCGTGGCACAAAAAGTGTGCCGTACGGGGTGGTAATCGCAGCATCGCACTCATCAACATACCGATAGCTTGCCATACACGTTCGAACAGGCCCCTGCCATAGCTGCACCCCCTGCTTCACGGTATAAATTAAAAGTTCTGCCCACGATACGTGGGAAAACGCGCGCGGCTTACCAATCTTGAAAAAAACTTTTTTTAAAAAAGCTGCAAGGTAATAGCGCATTTCCGTCCCCAAAGGCCTTGGTTACTGTTGCGGGACGCCCCACACTTCCAAAAGTTCTGCTATGGTGCGCTTGATATCAAACCGTTCACGCGCCACCCGACGCGCCACCTCACCGCATGTTCTGGCATACTGGGGATTATCGATAAATACCGTAATCGCCTGAGCAAGCGCCGCTGCATCAGCAGGCCGTACCAAAATGCCGCTGCGACCGCTCTCAAGAACCCTTCTTATCCCGGGGATATCCGTGGCAACGATCGGCCGCGCGGCAGCCATTGCTTCAAGTAATGCAAGCGACGTTCCCTCCCAGAGCGACGGGAGGACAAAAATATCAGTTGTAGCAAGCAAGCCGGCAATATCAGCACAGTTGCCCAAAAACACGACGTTATCGTAAATGCCGCGCATTCGGGTTTGTGCTACAAGCTCATCGTATAAATCACCGTCACCGGCAAGCAAAAGCCGAACCTGTTTGCCGCTTGAGCGCAGGCGATGGACAGCGTCGATGAGATACTGGTGCCCCTTTGGCGGCATCAAACGCGCAATGGTCGTGAGAACAATTTCTTGATGGAATGCAGGTGGGGGGAGAGCGGCATAAGCTGCAGTATTAATGCCGTTTATAATGACGCGGATTTTTCCGGAGCAGCCGGGCACAAGCTCCTGCACGCGGCAAGCAACGTCGTCAGATACAGCAATAATTGTATCGACGAAATAGTATATCACGCGTGTCAGTATCTTCCGTAATACATTGCGGACACTGGTGCGTGAACGGAGTGGCAGAAGATCGGGATAATGGACGGTCGTCACTACACGCGGCACACGGGCAGCGCGACCGATCGGAATACCGAGAAATTCCGCATCCGATAAATGGCAGTGAACGACTGTGGCCTGTGCTGTTTTGCACAACCGGAAAACATCCCGCGCATGACCTACGCTATAGGAGATAAAAGATCCGCCGTGAATGATACTGGGACGCGGTCGTTGCAAACAGACGACATCGACAGAAAGTGACCGCAGCGCATCTGCAAGGTCGTTCGGCGGCTGCAAAGCGCAAACAACCGTGCGACATATCTGTCGCGGTATGTGCGCTGCAAGTTCTACAAGCAGCTTTTGAGCGCCTCCGTAATTGAGCGCATCGATAATGTGCACAACCGTTATAGACGCAGATGTGCTGATGTTCGCTTCCTTATAAATTATTTCAGAATGTTATATACCCATGGCGGAATAGGGTATTCCCGTTCGTTGAGAATAACTCCGATGATGTTGATATTGTTTTTAGAAAGCTTGTCAATGGTTATCTTGGTCACTTCACGGCGTGAATAACCATAGCGACAGACAAGCACCACCTTTCCGATGGGACGCGCAAAACCGATCATCATCGGATGAAAGGCTATCGGCTGACTGTCGATAATCGTCAGGTCAAAATTGCCGCGGCAGTATGTCAAAAAACTTTCAACCGCTTCTTTTTTGAAAATACTGTTTTTGTTCTGCGCGTGGTCGCCGGTTGATTGAAAGCCGGAGGGTAAGACAAAGAGATTATCATATTCGGAACGAAGCGTCAGCGATGGCAGAGCATGTTGCGAGGTAAAAAATGATGCAATGCCAGGCATATGTTCAATGCCCGGAATAATCGGTTTGCTCCCGTCAACACCCGTATCGGTATCGACATATAGAACCTTCAGGTTGTGCTCAAGGGCAAGAAACAGCGCAAGGTGAAACGAAATAAACGTGCATCCTTCGCCGGGCACGGCGCCACAGACCATAAGGACATTCTGGCGCTCATGGGTCTCAAGATAAATATTTGCCCAAATATCATCAAGGTGCCGGTGAAGCTTTTTGATAATCCGCGGCGTTTCCGCAACCGAAGCATGAGGGATGACACTCCTTCCGGGAAACGGTTTCTCATAAGAGTACTGCCCTGCAAAAATCCGTTGTTTCGCCGCGTCGGTCGCACCTGCGTTTTTCCCTTTTCCCTTAAATGCATGCTCCCATCGCCTCATGGATAACCTTTCTGTGCTGAAAATAGATGTTCAAACGCACAGGTTCGATGGACACCTCATCGTTTCAGCTGCGTAACTTTCCATGGAACCCATAGTTGTCCAACAATCTTCCACTGACGCAACGTACCGGAGGCATCCTTCTCAAGCCGCAGGAACAGTGCTTTTTCACCTTCATCAGCAAACGTTTCAGACCGAAACATTTGTGAAAAAATCACAATTCCGGTATCGGTATTTTGGGGATCGATAATACAGACGGGGTCAGACAGTGCAAGAGAGACTACTCCGCATTTTGCAAAAACTTCGCGCCTTCGTTTTGCCATTTCTTCCTTAGTAAACACAAACGGTTTATCCTTATCAGTATCGCGAATCGTCACGATGTCGCTGTAAAATGACATCATACGATCGACATCCTTACAGCGCCATGCCTCTGCCCATGCACGGACAATATCAGGAAGTTCGCGCGCCTTCTGGATTGCCAGCTCATCAGGTGGCATGTCTCCGGACAGAACTATCAACGCTACGAGCTCACGACTCCCAAAACGGCCATCGCTCCTCCACCGCTTTAGCAGAGGTATCTTTTCGGTTCCCTCATAAAGGATTCCAGACTGTTGCAAAACAAAATCACCTTTGCGGGGATCGGTCCCCGCAACAACCAGCCCCTTTCCTGCATCCCAAACCTCGTTGATCACCCCATGCGCACTAATGCCTTTTTCGCTGCACTGCCATAGCGTGCTGCGCCGTTTCGCGATATCTACGGTGACGACCGATGTTTGTGGCGGAAGTGATATGATGTACCATGGCGTTGTCTCCGTAAGCGGTTGCTGGCTGCTGTGTCCCTCCTCGATGGCTGCACGGTCAGGTTCACTCCCACCCGGCTGCTGCAAAGGGCTACCGGCTGCCGGTGCCGTTGTGTGAACTTCGGGTGGAGCAGCGAAACCCGGGGACTGTTCGGCAAATGGCTGTACGCTACCCCCTGTTAATTTTTCTGAGTCGCTTGGTGCAGATGGAACTTTTTCGGTATCAAGAGTTTTTGCCTCATGGACGGTAGTCGTGTGATGCTCTGTCAAAGAAGCAGCAGGATCTGTCTGCTCAGCATGGCCTCTCCACCGATAGTATTCCCATCCGGCAGCTGCAGCAAAAACAAGAATCATGAGGGACAAAATAACCACCGGCACCGTCAGTGAACGTGCTGGCTCAGCTGCGTGTGCTCCTGCGGCACGGGAACTCCGCCGTTGATGCTTTTTGCCTGCACTGTAATCCTGCGTTGGGCTCTGGATAGCATCGTCTAATGCTCCTCCCGCATCCTGTGTCTCTCCGTAAGCACGATCCAACTGCCCTACTCTAATATGGGGTTGTTGTTCCTGTGTGACAGTGCCGGTTGTCTGCGCTGCAGCAACGACAACAGCGTGGCTGATCACCTCAAGTTGTTGCTCCGCCCCTGCGATCAAACATGCATGTGCAAGGGTATTGATGAGGCGAGGTATTCCTTTACTCTGGAAGAAAATTTCCTGAATTGCATCATCGGTAAACATCGGCGCCTTAAAACTTCCTGATTTGTACAAACGATAGTAAATGTACTCCCGTACCTCCTCGAGATCCAGCGGTGCCAAAAGGCAGCGGCTTCTGATGCGCTGCCCCAGCGCGATCAGAGTGGGCTCGCCGAGCATATCGAGCATGACAGTATGGGCAAATAATACAAGGCGAAACGGGAAACGGCCGTTATTGTTGATATTGGTGAGTGCACGGAGCCGCTCAAGCACAGGCGGTTCAAGTTCATGTGCATCATCGATAACAAGGTAACATACTTCAGAACGCTGCCGCTCTCTGAAATAACGGTTTAAGAGCGCATGGATAACAACGGCGTTCCCGGGCTGGGTGTCGATACCAAGCGCTCCGGCAACCTCGGCGAGCATCAGGGCATAATCGGTATGCGGGTCAGGGATATATGCGCACGGATATTTTCCATATTGTTTTAACATTCTGACCAGCATCATACAGAGTAGTGTCTTGCCCATACCGTAATCTCCGGCAACAAGCAAATAAGGCTCCTGTGCCCTGATGCCGGATACAAGATACCGCCATGCCTGCTGATGGGTCCGAGAATTGAAAAACAGATTCAGTTCAGGCAGATTTCCAAATGCTTCACGTTGCATCTGGTAATACGATCGATACATGGAGGCCACCATCTCTATGCAGACTGAACACACATTTGAGCGAATCGCGTATACAGCCCGTCGGCAATTCCCGCAAACATAAACGGCACGACATTGACAAAGAGGCAGTAGGACGGCTCAACAAAAAAATTGTTATTCAGATACACAACCCATACACAAATAATGGTTGCGGCTAAATTTCTTCCCACAAAGCCCTCAGCAGGGAGTATACGCAACAAATGAAATAAACGTTTAAAAATGATAATGATGATGATCAGGTACAGCAACGTTCCGATAAGACCGAGCTCAACCATCATGCCTAAAATATGATTATGCTGTGTGAGAGCCTCAAAACTTGCAAAAAAAGCTACCTTGCCCTGATATTCTTTAAGGGATGCAGGGATGAACTGTGCAAGCCCGACCCCCAAAAAAGGCCGATCGAAAAACATGAGCGTTGACCGCTTAATCAATCCCAGCCGCTGCTCAACTTCTATTGTCTGAAGCACGCCGCCGCTGCGACGCTCTTCAGATGCAAGACGCGGTGCATTCGCCATTATAAATACCAGTGCCAACGTTATTGGCAAAGCCCATGCTTTCCATTTTGGATATCTCGTTTTATAGAGAAAAAAGAGCAGTATCGCAAGAATCACAGCGCCAAGATAAACAGAACGGGTTTGCGTAAAAAAAAACGCTGGCAAGAACAAAAACAGCAACAAACCGAAACAGACCTTAATAATACCGGGCTTATACATATGCACAACATGAACCCCGCATGCACATCCTATCAGAAGCGCCGTTCCATTGAACGCTGCGTTCAGAAACGGTCCTCGCGCTCGTTCATAATGCAGCCATATATTCGGATCGTTAATGTAGCGTGGCACAACAAACTGTCGCATATTGGCAAATTCAAAAAAAGCGGTTATGGCAAGATAACACCCCAAAAAAAAGAGCACCCTCACAACCATTGTGATATCAGGTTCTCGGGCAAGATACTGCTTGGCAAATACAAAAACGATAAATGGAAACAAGTATCCGGTAATAAAAATATTCCACGGGGATGGAAATTCAGGAAGTTCCGGAGTAAAACCATGGAGTGTCATCGAAGCAAGACACACGCATACAAAGAACAACATGAAAACCTCAAGGGTAATATTGGTGCGAAGCATAAGCTGCCCTGTGCAAAGGCCGATCGCAAGGATAAAAAGCACGCAACCAAACAAAATACGTTCAATCGTGATATCAAACAACCCGGGAACCCGAATTGCTAAAAAATACGGTCCCCACACGGCCGATGCCACAAGCCAAGTAGCAAACAGCGGCGTCGAGAGCCGCAAC
>JAOAHH010000065.1 GCA_026415325.1 Thermodesulfobacteriota bacterium
CGCAGCTTTTCCTTAAAATACATGGTTTCGGAAGCCATCGACATCATTTCATCAATCCACACATCGGATGATGTTCCGCCGCTGCTCCATCGCAGTTTTCCAAACTGCACGAGATGCTGGTATTCATGCACAAGCGTTGTAAGATTATACTCGTAAAAATCATAAGAAGTTGCCTGATCCCATCCCGATGGCTTATCACCGCGGATGTAGATGATGTCCATCTCATTACTGCGGATGCCTTGTTGCCGGGTTATTGAATCTTCATAATAGTCTTTTTCCCAAAAATAACCGCCAAGATACCCATAGGCTGTACTGCTGTCGTTGATATCGTAAATGAGAATCACGACCTTGCCGTTATCATCGCGGTCCACAAACGAGCCGAGATTTTCGGCAAGCACACGATACATGGTGTCGAACTCATCAATATAGAGTTGAAGTGATGCATCGGGAATGGAAAGCGTGTTGTCAACAAATAGATATCCGGAGCTGCCTGTCTTTTTCAAGGTTGCGGTTACCTGACGCCAGGCAAGGTCGTTGTCGTCTTTTACCCAAAACTGCCTTGCTTCACCGGTGCTGTACGTCCTTACTTTGATTGTCACTTGGAGTTTTTTTTTATCCTCGAGGATTTTCTTTGTTTCCTCAAGCATAGTCGGGTCAAGCGGCGGGAAGACCCTGTCATACCACATGGGTATGACGCGGCCGTCATCGGTTCTCAGCACCGGCGCGATGGATGAGGGGCTTGTGCCGGGAAGCGTACCGGATGATTCTGCGCCTGCATTATCAGAGCCGTTGATGTTGATACACGCGACATAGGTTGTACCGGCCTGAGCAGACGACGCAAACGAAACCACGGCGCATAGAATCAAGAGGAAGAAGGAAAAGTTTTTTTTGATCATCACTTGCATTTTTGATTGGAAACTTTCATCTCCCTCACAGGGCAGGCCTTCATGCCCTTCTGGCAGGGAGGTTTTTGGGAGGGGCGAGCTGCTCACTTGTTCACGCTTCGAGAACCATAAGTCCTGAACCACGAACTCTACGACCCTATTCTTTCTCTATCCCGATTTTCTCAAAAAGCCTGCCTGTCACAAAATCATATTGTACTTTTTCAATAAAAGCGCAAAGCTCAGGACTTGCTTTTTGTAAAAGATAATCACAAACAATATCTAATTGTTTTTCAATGTGCGATGTGATGCTGCACCGCTTCGTTTTTATAGCAGTGCGCAATGCGGGCTGCAATTCTATCAGCAAATTTCTTACTTGTTGCTTCAAGCTCTGATCCTGCAACAACAGAGAAGCAACCTCGGGCGCAAACCGATAATATCCCTCAATGAGGGCCGAGCCTTCTGGTGTTTTGCGCAAAATACTGTCACGAAACATCCGCAGGGTATTATTTTCATTTGTGCCCTCACCGAGTGCAACTGAAGCCGGGCATGCGCCACCACCTCCCGGCAAAGGATTGCCGCTGTCGTCAAAAAATCTGATGTTTGGGCCTGCACCCGCTGGAGTGCTCACTTCACCCGTAACCGATCGATAAACCGCACCGCCGCAGTTTATCCGCACATTGGGCATTGTTGGCCCGTGAGGCGTTAGAATAAAATTACCTTTATAGCCAAAAAGTCCTGTTGGCTGATTTGCCATATTGGCGATAACAAAGCTCTTTAACAGGTCCTCCCAAGAACTGATACCGTCAATCCTCTGGCTGGCAACCGCGGCAACTGCTTGAAAGTTGTAAATTTTATTTGTTACCATATAATCAAGAATCTGCTTGAAGATGCCAAAACCATTTGAAGCATGCGTAACCAGATACATGCCGAACAAATACGAAAGGGAATAGTTGGCAAGTGTATCACCGTTATTATCCCAGTAAGTAAGGCCATGGCCGTTACGGATGCTGTTCCTTGCATCACGATTGTAGTAAAGCAATCGGTATGCTAAATAACCGTTCCCCTCAACCTCATCAACTGAAAAAAACGGGTTTTCCCTAATCTTTTCCTGGAAATACATAGTCTCGGTTGCCATGGACATCATCTCGTTAATCCAGACATCGGCATAATTACCATTGTTGCCCTGCGACCAAAGGGTAATGCAGAAATTGACCAGGTGCTGATATTCATGAATAAGGGTTGAAAGCAATGACTGATATAAATCGACCCCGGTCTGTTCCCATCCTTGTGGTTCATCGCCTCGGATATAAATAATATCCATTTCATTGCTACGGATACCTCGCTGACTGGCAACTGAATCCTCAAAATAGTCTTTTGACCAGAAATAGCCGGCCATATACATGTTGGCGGTGCCGCCATCATTGAAATCATAAAAAAGAATTGCGACTTTCCCGTTGCCGTCCCGGTCAACAAACTCACCGATATTGTCTGCAACGATCCGGTACATCATGTCGAATTCGGTTACGTAGGTATCAAGGGCGGATGCCGGAACCGTGATGCTGTTATCAACAAAAATAAAGCTGTGCTGCCCCTCGCGCTGGCAGGTGGCCTGTACTTGGCGCCACGAAGCATCATTTTTATCCTTTACCCAAAAACTTTTCTGCTCCCCAACGCTCAGCACATATGCGGCCTGTACTGATCGTCTGCTTGCGGTAAGCTGTTTTGACTCGCGCAACAGCTTGATGTCAAGGTGCCGCACATCATCATACCAGATGGGGATCAGCCTGCCGTCAGCACGGTAAAGCATGGGCGCAACGCGCTGCGGGCTTGTGCCGGGAAGGAATCCCGATGGTTCTGCCCATGGAGAGTTCTGGCCGTTCACGTTAATACCGACGATAAAGTCGCCGACCGTAGGCGTAGGTACGGTGGTTGTCGTTACCGTCCCGGGGATGGTGGTTGTGGCGGTGCCCGGAATGGTGGTCGTGGTACTACTAGGAATGGTGCTCGTACCGGGGCCAGGTATTGTCGTGGTATAAGGAGTTGTCGTCGTAACAGGTGTTTCTGGAAAACACTCAAGGTAGTTATCGCCGCATATCGGGTATGTTGTCGGGCAACACCATATTAGATATCCATAATAAACATCATAGGTATCGCATGGTATGGTATAGTCAGGATATCCAGGTGGAGGGCATTGTGCACCAGCAGGCGGTGGTAGTGTCAAAGATAAAAAGGCAAGAACAACAACAAACACTAAACAGGCACGGTTTTTTTTAGTTTGTTTTTTCATCGGCAAGATCTCCCCGAGGAAGGTTTGTTTTATATTTATTTTAAGTCTAAATGGATTCTAAGACAATGTCAATGAATGATGGAAAATAAACGAAATAAGAAACATTGACAAAACGGTTCGATAATTAAACTTGTTTTTTTAATGTTTTCGGTCTAAATTCCCAAAATTATGGGAGCCATAACAATTTATTAACGCATTAAAATACCAATATGGAAAGGAATGGTATGAAAACGTATTTAATTTTCATCATAATGGTTCTCATAGGTTTTACAGTTTCAGAAAGGCCCAATGCTCATGCCGATGTTATTTCCTCAACAACCGACAACTATTGCTGCGACCCGGCTACAAAAAGCATGTGCCTCAAGGAATGCTCACGGTATACAAATTCATCCAGCCTGGAACTTGATTTTTATGAAGGAACGGGAAGCGTTATGTGCTATGCCAATTTCAGCGCATTCCTCTCACCGGGAACATTTTCAGACGGATCACCCGCCGCGCAGTGGTCAATTGTAAACTATGACGGCTGGCCGGTTTACACCTACTATAACGGGGAAGAAATGGTGCTGAAAGGAAATTGGACGAGCTGGTCAAGATATCCGCTCGGGCTTAGATCAGGAAAGCTTAGCGACCTTATTTTGTGTCAGAGTTCTACTGACAGAGATACATTTCATGTCGAACTATGTGGCTGCAACTCCTCTTTGAGTCTTACCTATTCGTATGTTCCTATGGAAAGCCTGCTCACATCCACCACAACCACCATATATGATACATCGTCATCAACAACCATTCCAGAAACAACAACCACCACCAGCGTTAATACAACCACAACCACAACCGCACCTGTCGAAAAACTCACCGTAACCGGCCACACGCCGTCAAAGAATCAGATTAACGTTGACTATGAGCATCCGGGTATCAGTATAAGTTTTAACAAATTGCTTGATCCTTCTACGGTGAGCTCGGATACAATACGGGTTTCTTATGCTACGGCACCCTCTTATAGTATCTCATATACCTGCAGCGCAACGGGGTCAACAGCGTCATGCGATGCTTCCATGACCAACTTCGGGTGGAAGGTGCGGGTGACAGTTAAGGGCGGGAAATACGGCGTTAGAGGCGCAAATGGGGAGGAAATGTCAAACGACTATTCCTTTACGTTCAGCACCATACCCGATGTTACGGTGAAAGTCGTTCCGGTGCAGGTGGTCGAGGATGTTCCTTTTGTTCAAAATAAGCCTGCGGTTGTCAGGGTTGTGGCGACTTGGAACATTTCAAGCGATATCGAGCAGTTACCTGCAAAAGTAAAGGTTACCTATGATGACGGAGCTTCTTTTGAAAAAGAAGCAATTTTTTATTGCGACGACGCCAAGGCGATCCCGAAGGATTTTGTGCGACGGGGCAAGTCGGTCAACTTTTACAGCAGGCTCAGCGAAGTACCCATCATAGCAACGACCGGTTCACATAAAATTCACGCGACCGTCACACCATCCGGCCAAACAGGATCAAATCCAAAAAAATATGAGAGTTCGGCAAGCATTGAGACCGTGAGAAGAACATCACCATTTCGCACGTTGTGGTGTGTTGCAAATGTTGGAAGCTTTAAGACTTCAGGCGCCGTTGATATATCAGAGCTTTCAACAGCAAACGATGCGTTGCTGAAAAAGTTATATCCCGTTGCGTCAACCCGTTTGGGGTTCAAAGACAACAAAGTCAATATTGAGCCGGGGATATTCAGCATTGAAACGCCGATATTGAATTCTGTGTTTTATCCAAAACAATGTTTGCGTAATCTTGCAATGATAAACTGGTTTGGAACTTATAATTGTGTTGTCGGTGTAGCTCCTGATAATTGGATGACCGCCACCTATGCATCAGGGGGTGTTCATGCCAATTATATTCCCGGCATCACAACCTATGCCGTGCTTGTTAGTGAAAATGCGCACAGTGCCGTAGCTCCCCATGAAATCGGACATGTGTTCGGGTGCAATGATATTTCAAACTCTTCAATATCACCTGGATATGATATTTGGCGCGACAGGTACCTGGACTCCACGGTTGATAACACCCCCGTTAAAACCCTCAAATACGGCTGGGTATCTCTTATGGATGAAGACATCCTCGGCTATGTTGACGGCATTTATGCAGACATTTGGATGGACAAGAGCTCCTATCAGACCATTTTTAATCATCTTACGGTGGTTGAAGAAAACATCCTGTCGCGGGTAACCCAAAGTTCTGCCACAGAGCAGAACCAATTGCTTCTCATGACCGGAAGCATTTCCATTGAGGGAAGCAAAGAAACAGCCGCGGTAGAATCAGTGCACATTGTCACAAATAAATGGGGCGCAACGCCTGAAAGCAACGGTGATTATACGCTGCGGCTCGTTGATGCAACCGGTTCAATGATTGACAGCATTGCCTTCAGTCCTGATTTTGACGTGAAAACAAACGGCGACAAATACGGCGTTTTTATGGCTGCCATCCCCTATGACGACCGTGCTCAAAAAGCACTCATCCTGCATCGCAGCGCTGAGCTTGCAAGCATTGAGAAAAGTGCACATCCCCCTACGATCGTCATTACAAAGCCGATTGCATCATCCATTGCACAGGGGGATTTTCAGGCTATGTGGCAAGTGCAGGACGCTGACAGCGATCCGGTTTTCTGCACGCTCTTGTTGAGCGTTGACAACGGCGAGACCTGGGAATTTATCGATATGGATGTCACCGATACCACATACACCATCAACACAACACGATTTCCCAATAGTAGCACTTGCCTTCTTAAAGTCACGGCTAATGACGGGTTTAACACGACCGAGGTTACCTCTAGTGCATTTGCCATTCTGAATTCGCCCGCTGTTGTAGGTACGGCACCAGCTCACGGGGCAACTGGTGTGGCTGTTGACACTGCCGAAATAAGTATTGTTTTCCGTGATGACATGAATGCAAGCACGCTTAACGCCTCGTCAATCATGTTGCAGGACAAGTATGGCAATCTGGTTTCAGGAACCATTACCTATGACGAGGCAAACCGACAAGTAGTGTTTTTACCAGCAGAACATTTCAAATATGGTATGGAATACACCGGCATTGTTACCACCGGTGTGAAGGACGCTCTGGGTATGGCACTTGCGAAAGAATATACATGGACATTCACAACCGAACCCGATGCATACGCGCCGTCCGTGATTTCGCTTGTTCCCGCTCATCTTGAAGGAAACGTAGCGGTCAATCAGGTCATACAGGCTGGATTTGATGAGCCGATGGATGCAACGGGATTTACTTCACACACATTCACACTTATTGATCAATCAGGCTCATCTGTTGAGGGGTCGGTGAGCTATGATGCTGCATCACAATCCGCAGTATTTACTCCACGATCGTACCTGCAGCCTGACACAACATACACGGCAACACTTAAAGCCAGCGTTAAAGATCTATCGGGTAATGCCCTTGCATCTGATATCTCATGGTCGTTTACCACAGGTACAGAAGCTGCCGCACCGTCAACGACCACCACGATTTATTCAGATGACATCTGCGAGCGCCATGGGTGGTACGGCGATGGCGAATGTGACCATATATGCCAAAAACCTGATCCTGATTGTGAGGGTGAGATGCTTTGCCCTGTAGAATCAGTACTGGGGAAAAACAGTCCGCAGCTTGAGGCATTACGACATTTTCGTGATGAACGCCTTACAAAAAGCGCAGAGGGGAAGAGACTCCTACAGCTCTACTACAGACATGCGGCCCAGATTTCCGAAATCATTCAGAAACATGGCGACGTGCGTGCAGCCCTGCAGCACCTTCTCGTTCAAGGAGTACCTGTTGCTGCAAATATCGTTCGCACAGGACATGCCTCCGTGAAAAAGAGCGTTCTGCAAGAAGCACGTTCCTTTATAGGAGCATTAAAAAACCGTGCCGACAACGGGTTGGGCAACGACCTCATCAATCTTGAAAAAAAGATTGATGATGCAGCATGGTTGAATAGTCTGGGCATTCGTTTTCAGGACTAATTCTCATTGATGGAAAATGAGATATCCTCTTAAATCGCAGGCAAAGCCGCGTCTTCCAAGCAAGGCATGAGCAGAAAAACTCTGAGGTAAATTATTTTAAAACTTCATGAGTAGGAGGCAGCAGAGAAGATAACACGTCTGTCTTCTGCCGTCTGTCTTCTCAATTATGGCCATAGCTCCTTCTGGCATTATTACGCTAACCACGGATTTCGGAACGTCCGATATTTATGTCGGCGTGATGAAAGGCGTCATCCTGTCCATTGCTCCGCAGGCACGCATTGTCGACCTCACCCATGACATCGCGCCGCAGGATATCGCGGGTGCTGGTTTTGCCCTTGCCGCAGCCTTTTCTTATTTTCCCG
>JAOAHH010000075.1 GCA_026415325.1 Thermodesulfobacteriota bacterium
GCATTTCTTCTCAATCAGTTCTGCCTTGCGTGCGTCTTCTGGTATGTGGACAAACTGATTTTCAAGCGCCACTTCAAGGAAACACTGCGTGAGTTCTTCCGCTTTCCCCGCATCAGGCATGCGTTCACGCTCAAAGACCAGTGCGCTATGCTCAATCGTGAATTCAGCGATTTGCGCACAGCACTATCCGGTAATGAAGAAAATCCTGAACGCTGGGTTCATGCATTTGTTGATCTGGTACATGCTGTTGAGATGACCGAAATGGTGCTCCGTGAAAAGCACATCAACATAGATGCTGCAATTGAACAGATACGTGAAGAAAATCGAAAAAAAGGGCTGTACGGGAGCGAAAGCACGAAAACAGTACGATCACGTCGGCGGCGTTCAGGCGATTTTCTCGATGCGGTACAAAAAGGCTGTGTAATTGCAGACGGCGCAATGGGTACGTACCTTGTCCAAAAGGGAATTGACCATACCACCTGCCGCGAATACCTCAATTGCACCAACCCTGATATCATTGCAGCAGTTCATAGGGAATATATTACGGCAGGTGCGCAGCTCATCGAGACCAATACCTTCGGCGCCAACAGAGTAAAACTCGCGAAATATGGACTTGCTGACAAAACCGTTGCCATAAATATTGAAGGCGCACGGCTTGCGCGTGAAGCAGCAGGCGATTCAGTCTTTGTTGCCGGATCAATCGGTCCGCTCGGGCGTCTTATCATGCCGTATGGCAATGTTACCCTTGCTGACGCACACGCTGCATCTCGCGAGCAGATACGCGCATTGGTCGAAGGCGGTGTTGATATCATCATGATTGAAACCATGACAAGTCTTCTTGAGGCCCGTGAGGCAATCCTTATGTGTCAAGAGGTCTGTGATCTGCCCATCGTGTGCCAAATGTCCTTCACCAGTGATGGTACAACCTTGCACGGCGACGGATTATTGGAAGCATTGGAGCAATTGCAGGCAGCAGGAGCAACGCTTGTAGGCATGAACTGCTCGCTTGGGCCTGAAGAAATGTTTCAGCTTATGCAGCAGATGCCTGGACGCTTCCATAGTATCCTATCGGTGCAGCCCAATGCCGGAATGCCACGAGAGAAAAACGGGGTGATTACGTACCCAACCGGCCCGGCGTATTTTGGCCGCTATGCTTCACTTTTCAGACAACACGGCGCACGTCTCATCGGCGGCTGCTGCGGCACAACGCCTGATCACATCAGAGCAATCGCTCGCGCACTCTTGGAAACCACTCCGGCAATTCAACCCGTTGATGCCGAAGCAGAACCCCGTGCATCTTCTTCGAGCTTTCTTGTGCAGCCTTCTCCGGCATCATCGTGGTTTGGACAAAAACCGTTTGTCACGGTTGAAGTATCGCCACCCAAGGATATTCAGGTTGAGCAAACCTTGCAGGCTGTCGGCAGGCTCATGGAAGCAGGCGCCGATGCAATTAACGTCACCGAAAATCCAATGGCGCGTATCCATATGAGTTCGCTTGCTTTTTGTTCCTTGGTAAAGCAGCGCTTCCCCATAAAAATACTGTTGCACTTTACCACACGTGACAGGAATCTGCTCGCCGTCCGCTCCGACCTGCTTGGCGCAGCAGCTATTGGTGTTGACGGAATTTTAGCACTGAAAGGCGATCCGGCAAGTATCGGTGATATTCCCTATGCAAGCTCAGTATACGACGTCTCAACCGTCGGCCTCATCAAAATCATTAGTGACATGAATGCTGGCCACGTATGGCAAACACACAACATAAATACAACCCGTTTCCTCATCGCTGTAGGTGCAAACCCCTGTGCATCTGATCTTGATGTGGAGATTGAACGGTTGTGCACCAAAATTGAAGCCGGCGCACAGTGCGTTATCACCCAACCGATCTATGACATTGGCGTCCTTGAGCAATTCAAACATCGCATTGATGCATTTCATATTCCGGTGATCCTCGGTCTTTTACCTTTTAAAAACAGTCGGCAGGCGGAATATCTGCACCATGAAGTGCCGGGTATCGTCATACCCGAACATCTTCGACAATGTTTGCGTGATTGCACTGGTGATGATGCTGCCCGCAAGGGTTTTGATTATGCGGTTTCACTGATACAGGAAACCGCTGGTTTGGTAAACGGCTATTATTTGATGCCACCGCAGAACTACATGCAGCAGACTATACAACTCATTGCTGCCATAAAGTCCACACCCAAAATATAGGAGAACTCATGACAGCAGCACTGCTTAAGGTCTCATTACTTGAGTGCACAAAAAATCCCCTGTCGGTCATCTATGCCGCATATCGGCAATGCTATTCAGAAAAGTTTGCAGCAGATATGCATTCCGCGGAAAACATTCCGAGTGATCACGCCACCCAGTTTGTCAAAACAATGGTCACTTCTGGTCATGAAAGTCCACTCGAGCATGTCATGTTCACCTTTGCAATCCAAGGAATTTCACGAGCCGCAACCCATCAACTTGTGCGACACCGTATTGCCTCGTACTCACAACAGAGTCAGCGTTATGTCAATGAATGTTCCTGTGAGTTCATCATTCCCCCTGCAATCGCCGAACATGATGACATTCGCCGTGAATACGAACGGCTTTTGGATATTGCCAAAACAGGATATGTCACCCTGATTGAGCTCTTCAAACGACACGGCATTGATGGTCGTGCAGCTACCGAAAACGCTCGCTACGTTCTTCCGCAAGCAGTGGAAACGAAAATCGTTGTGTCAATGAACGTGCGTGAACTTTTACACTTCTTCCGTCTGCGCTGCTGCAACCGGGCGCAGTGGGAAATTCGAACAGTCGCACAAAAAATGCTCGATATATGCCGGTTGCACCTTCCTGCTGTATTTGCAGATGCAGGGCCTCGCTGTGTCTGGCTTGGTTATTGTCCTGAACCCGTCCACCTCTCCTGCGGCCTTTATCCAAAACGAGCACAAGGCAAACCGAACGAGGCAGTACAGTAAAAAAAGGAACATAACCTCTGTTATTGATAGAAAGGTCAGATTCATATGCTGCACGATACCATTTCCCGTTGGCGTTACATCCTCTGCTCATTATATTTCCTCGCTCTTGCTGCGGTATTTCCAATAGGTTCTGTACAAAGCAGCGAATATACTTTTCCCCGCGCAACGTACGACAACGCAACAAAAAAAACATATATTATCGTGACACCGTCTCGCTATGAACAAAATTTATACGATACCAATGTACCTGCTGCCATCGTAGAGAGAATTCGTATTGATGAACAAGCACCGCGTTCAATGGGGGAATTGCTCTCATTGGCACCCGGCGTGTTTGCAGCCGAAGATGGCGCGTTGAGCACCGGCAAGCCGGTTATGCGTGGATTGTTCGGGAACCGGGTCCTCGTACTTATTGATGGACAACGGCTGCAGAGTTCTCTAGGCGGCATCTGGGGCGGCCCTGAGGTATCGCTGGTTGATCCCGAGCAAATTGAACAGGTTGAACTTGTTTACGGCCCGGCATCGCCGCTCTACGGGTCAGATGCACTGGGCGGCACAATCAATCTTATTACCAAAAAAGCCCGTTGTGCCTCTGTTCCCTACACTCGGGCACAAATCAGTAGCCATTACGTAACAAATGGCAAAGGCAACAGAGAACATTTCAGGGCAGAGGCTGGCACCAAGCATGCCGCCATCGGCCTCGGGCTCACAAACAGACAGATGAATGACTACCATGCTACAGATGAAAAGATGCAGGAGAGTGGATACAAAATAAAAAGCGGTATTTTTGACGCAACATGGAAACCTCATCCCGATCATACATTTGCACTTTCTGTACAAGCAAACCGTAACAATGACCTTGAACGACCTCCGCAGCATTCTCCTGTTGCCGATACCGTCATTGAAACAAAACGATATGACAGAACAAAAGTCGGCCTTGACTACTCATGGATAAATGTCTCAGAGGCGCTGCAAAAGTTGCAGCTCCGAACCTATTATCAAGAAGATATAGCCGGATTCATCTTCGGCGGTAATATACATCCGGTACCGGGATTAAATATAACGACCCGAAGCAAAGGGAGAAGTGAATTGCAAACCGTCGGTATTCAGGGACAAATCGATATTTCCCTGCATCGGTGGCATCAAGTAATCGGATTAGACTATTATTACAACAACTCGGGACCAAACATGACGGTAACGCGCTCGCGCACCAGAATGCTTGGCATGCAGCGACCTGAACAGCGTTCCTCAAGGATTGCTGAAGACGGAAAGGCAGACAGCTTAGGTCTTTTCTGGCATAACGAATTAACCATTACGGACAAACTAACGCTGTCCCCAGGGCTGCGCTATGACTGGTACCGGTCACGTATTGATTTTCACGAGGACAATCCTGGTGTAAGTCGATCAAATTCAGATAATGAACTCACATGGTCACTGGCACTTGCCTATGCCCTGACAGATGCGATCAGGCCATATTTTAACGTATGTCGCGGTTTTCGAGCTCCTTCTCTCCGCGATCTCTACTATCAAGGTATTGTTCCCGGCGGTCTCCTTTCGCGGGGCAATCCATCACTTGAGCCAGAAACAAGCACGACATGGAACATAGGCTTTAAAATCAATATACCGAATATTACAGGCTCTCTAACCCTGTATCGTAGCGATATTGATGATATGATCATTGGTGTAACCAAACCGCCTCAAAAACTGGGCGATCCGCCTGCAGGTATTATTGTTAAAGAAAATCTTGGTAAGGCCAGGTTGTGGGGCACTGAAACTTTTTTTACTATACTGTTCAACGATCGCTGGTCAGCACAAACGCAGTTCTGTTACACCCAAGGGAAAGATATGACGCACCGGTGGCCACTACAAGCTGTACCGCCGGCTCGCATGTCACAGTCAATTCGATGGGATGGAAGGTATCAAGGAGATCATGCCCTGCCAATATGGTGTGAACTATCCTGTACCTACCGTTTTCGCCAGAACCGTATTGCACGCGACTGGGATATCGACCGAATGAAGACACCTGGTGTTGCGATATGGAATATGTATGGGGGATGCGAACTGCCGGAAGTGTTGTCCAGCAAAAAGACAGAATGTTTTGTTGCAGTAACCAATATAACCAATAAGCGCTATACCGAATTCCCCCTCTACAACGGTTATGATTTGTTAAAATTGCCCGGAAGAGGAGCAACGATAGGAATAAAATTGTTCTTCTAAACCGTTTTCCCTGATGTTGCATGCGGCAAAGGGCTATGCCTTGAAAAGAATGTTTCATCAGCCCATATATTAAAAAGCGATTAGGAAACGCTAAGAAATATGCTACAGTAAACATCTATCGTCTGGCAGCAACAAAACACCGCAACTCAATGCGGAACGTATTGTTGTTCCCTTCGTCACCAGAGGGAACCTCGCCAACAGGTAAATCAGAAGGGTCGGCATGGAAAATCCGGTACAGCAGTTTGCAAAGCAGGCGCTGTAGAAAAAACATTTTGATGAATGTATGACTATCACCAATTTTGAGAGGGAAGTGCTATGGAAAAAATGATAGCCTGTTGCGGTCTTGAATGTACGGCTTGCCCGGCCTACATTGCCACGAAGCAGGATAATGACATGCTCCGAAAAGAAACCGCGGCGCTTTGGGGCAGACAGCTCGGCGTTGAAGTTGATCCGGAGAGCATATCCTGCGACGGTTGTCTCAATTCCGGACGGCACCTTGATTACTGCGCCATCTGCCGCATCAGGCCGTGCTGCCGAGAGAAAAATTTACAAAATCGCACACAATGCGCACATTCTATGTGCGATATCCTTAAAAGCGGGCTGGTGTTTCTCTCTGAAGTACTTGAGATGGGGCATTTAGAAGAGCTCGAAGCGAAGAAAATCTTGATCTCATGAGACAAAGCAAAACGTAATCAGGTTACATCATTTCGCTTGATTCTAATGATGAGATATATCTTATTACAGAGATTTTCTTGACAAGCTGAGCGAAAAAGATTAATGAGGTTTACAAAGTACAGGCGCCGCATCGCGGCTTAAAAGGGAAGACGGTGCAAATCCGTCGCGGGCCCGCCGCTGTGAGCCCAAAGTAGTTTGCCGATGGCTTTTTAAGTGCCACTGATCGAAAAAACGATTGGGAAGGCTGCCGTCGGTTGGGTAAGCCAGAAGACCT
>JAOAHH010000119.1 GCA_026415325.1 Thermodesulfobacteriota bacterium
CCTTTCATTAAAAACTTAATTTATGCATACCGGAGAATACGAGGCAGCGACCACAAAGTGCTTAACCGGTATATACTTGCCATCCAGCAAAGCAAGGACATCGAAGCCATCGTGTGTTGGGCATTTGCATATCTCCGTCAGGCCATGGACATTACTGGCTGCGCATGTGCTGTTTATGATCGCGAGTATAACGGTGGCATCGATATATGGTCAACGCCACAGGTCGATACCCTGAGACTCACCCGTTTTGTGAAAAGGGATTTCGACATCCCCAATGCCTATTATAATGTACACTATCCTGAACAGAGTGGCCGACAGGAGCGCTGCTCGGCCTGTGCGTGCACTGGTGATATGCTTTCATACGGAGTAGATGTTGGTCAGATTCGGGCACGGTTGTACGTGGTACCAGTGCGCAGTCTGCGAGCGTATCAGGCTGAGTTGATTGTTGTACTGCTCCAGGCGGTCAGCACGGCAATCGTGCAGTGCATCAGGAGCAAACGGCTCGAAGATGCGGCACTGATCGATCCGCTGACACACTGCTACAACCGCCGTGCGCTCGAGGATGTTCTTGCACAGGCAATCGCGCAAGCGCAGCGATATCAAAACGATCTCGCGCTCATCATATTTGATATCGATTATTTCAAGAAGGTTAACGATCGATACGGCCACCGCGTCGGTGATGCCGTGCTGAAAGCCGTCGCTAAAACCATACTCGCGGCTATCCGAAAAAGCGATTGCTTAACGCGCTATGGCGGTGAAGAATTTGTGCTCGTGCTTCCGGAAACGAAATTATCAAAAGCGATCGAGCTTGCAGAACGTCTCAGAAGGGCTATAGAGAAAACACGCGTTGAGTGCGATAACGATAGCATTGCCGTGACAGCGAGCTTCGGTGTTGCTGCGTTCAAACCCGGTATGGATCAGGAGCAACTGCTAACAAAAGCCGATGAAATGCTGTACGAGGCAAAACGGCAGGGAAGGAACAGAATTGCTCCTGACCTTAAGGTATATACGACATTACAGGCGCCTTCGTTTGCAACCGATAGCACGCTCCAATAAGTGCAGCTGCTGACGGACTTACTTAATCCGCTGTTCAAATGCGCGGACCTGATCCCACAATGCCTCAGGCAAACGATTGCCGAATTGCCGATAGTGCTTTTCTATTGATGGCAATTCATTGCGAAGCTCGGTGGCATCAACGTGCAGCAGTTCAGCCATAGCCTCGTGAGTTATTGATAAACCGCTTACATCAATGGCTCCCGGTGCCGGAATTCTGCCAAGCGGGGTATCGACCGCGGGAGCAGCATCCTCAAGCCGCTCAAAGACCCATTTCAGGACCCTGCAGTTTTCGCCATATCCCGGCCAGAGAAAGCGGCCCATGTCATCCTTTCTGAACCAGTTCACGTAGTAGAGTCTCGGAAGGTGCGCACCGTGACGTTTGCCGATCGTGAGCCAATGGCGGAAATAATCCGCCATATTATAGCCGCAGAAGGGGAGCATTGCGAACGGATCATGGCGCAACTCTCCGACTTTGCCGGCAGCGGCAGCGGTTTTTTCTGACGCCATAATGGAGCCGAGAAACACGCCATGTTCCCATGAATATGCTTCGGTGACCAGCGGTATCACTGATGATCGCCTGCCGCCAAACAGTATTGCCTCTATCGGCACTCCTGCAGGATCATCCCATGCGCTGTCAGCGATCGGGCACTGGGCAAGCGGCGTCGTAAATCGTGCATTGGGGTGGGCAGCAGGCCGGCCGCAACCCGGCGTCCACGGCTGTCGTGTCCAATCGGTGAGCTGCGCAGGTTCTTCATCGGTCATGCCTTCCCACCATACATCACCGTCGGGTGTTAATGCCACATTCGTAAAAATCGAATTTTTGGTGAGGGTGAGCATGGCGTTTTTGTTAGATGCCATTGAGGTTCCGGGGGCAACACCAAAAAAACCCGATTCGGGATTGACTGCATACAAGCGGCCGTCGGCGCCGAATTTCATCCATGCAATATCATCGCCAACGCAATCGATTTTCCAGCCCGGAATGGTCGGTATCAGCATGGCAAGGTTTGTCTTCCCACAGGCACTGGGGAATGCGGCGGCAATATATTTTTTCTTGCCCTCCGGTGAGGTGATGCCCATGATGAGCATGTGTTCAGCAAGCCACCCCTCGTCGCGCGCCATAACCGATGCGATGCGCAGGGCAAAGCATTTTTTCCCGAGCAGCGCATTGCCGCCGTATCCTGAGCCGTATGACCAGATTGTCCGCTCTTCGGGGAAGTGGACAATATACTTATTTTCTGAATCACAAGGCCATGGCACGTCTTTTCGTCCACCGGTCAAAGGATAACCGACAGAATGCAGGCACGGCACAAAATCACCATCTCCTAGTGTCTTGAGTACCGCAGCGCCCATCCGGGTCATAATGCGCATGTTGCACACAACGTACGGTGAATCAGTGAGTTCAACGCCGATGTGGGCAATCGGCGAACCAAGCGGTCCCATACTAAAGGGAATGACATACATAGTCCTGCCGCGCATACAGCCGTCATACAGCTTGGTAAGCACGGCCTTAATTTCATCAGGGGCACGCCAGTTATTGTTTGGTCCAGCATCGTCTTTATTGTGGGAGCAGACAAAGGTTCGATCTTCCACGCGTGCAACGTCGGATGGATCTGAAAAACAGATAAAGCTGTTCGGACGCTTTTCCTGATTTAGACGGATATAGGTTCCCTGAGCGACCATCTGGGCGCTCAGGCGGTCGTATTCTTCCTGCGAGCCGTCGCAAAGATATATACTGTCGGGCTTGCACAAGCGCGCCATCTCATCAATCCATGCCCGGAGTTTTTTGTTGGTCAAGTTCTCAAGCCGCATTGCATATCTCCTTATCCTTAATGAAAACAATATCGTGAAGGCTTGGGTGTTATAATGAAGCTGAGGTTATTTGTCAAGGAATAATAACCGGTTTGTGGCAAAGGAGCAGCTACCCCGATCGCTTATTGCTGAAGGAGCCGTGTCAGCTCACGGGTAAGGAGAGAGTATGCCTCTTCCGGCGTGTCAACAAAATGCATAAGGTTCAGATCCTCGCTGCTGATCATGCCGAGCGCGGCAAGTTCATCGAAGTTAATGATTTTTTTCCAAAAACGCGAACCGTACAGAATGATCGGCATCGGCTTTGTTATTTTATGGGTCTGAACAAGCGTGAGCAGTTCCATCATCTCGTCAATGGTCCCAAACCCTCCGGGAAATACGATTAGCGCTTTTGCCAAATACGCAAACCAAAACTTTCGAATAAAAAAGTAGTGGAACTCAAAGCAGAGCTCTTTTGAAATATAGTGATTAGGCTCCTGCTCAAACGGGAGGCTGATATTAAGGCCGATCGAATATCCGCCTGCTTCTGATGCGCCGCGATTGGCAGCCTCCATAATGCCAGGACCGCCGCCAGAACACACAATAAAACGCCGGGTATTCTTTCTTCGGCGTGAGGCATGTTCTTTTGACCATAACGTAATCATGTAGGCAAGACGCCGTGCATCTTCGTAATAAGGTGCGAGTTTAACCTGCAGTTGCGCTTCCTGAAGCAGGGTTGCCAGCATTTGCGGATCGCCGTCATGCTTTCTAATTTTTTGCCTCACGGCGCGCAGGTTGTTGCGGGCATGTTCAAGTGAATGGATGCGTGCAGAGCCAAAAAACACGATGGTATCCTGAATGCCATATTTTTTGAATCTGCTTGCCGGTTCAAGATATTCTGCAAGAATGCGGATGATGCGCGCATCGGGACTATTAAGAAATTCGATATTTTTATATGCTTTAACAACGCGTTCCATACAACAGAGTGCGGGTGGTTAAGCTCAACAGCCAAAGTTGGTCATAGAGGCGATTACCCCGGCGTCCACATTCGGCAGTGTGATTTTGTGCCTCGTGACTTGTAATGGGACTCGAACCGCGGCACCTCTCTGCCCAATTCTGCGCATTATGCAGGATACCGGGGAGCGTTGTCAAAACAAAAAGCACCAAAGGGAATATATTGTGTTTCAGGTCAAACAGGACTATAAACGTACAGAACGTACCGCACTTTGAGCGCGCAACCATCAGCGTTTAGAACGAGAAACACTTCGGGATAACTGAAGGAAATTCTATGAGCAGAGGCCGCAAAAAAGGCGTTAATAAATACGGCATTCGGCAGCTATCCAGCAATGATGACCTTGCAGCGCACTTCCTCGGCGAGGCTTTAGGTGAAGAAGATGCAGCGCTTTTTGAAGCATATCTTGATCCAGCGGCAGTACGGCAAGCCGCAAAGGAAAAGGAAACGGCAGAGAGCGTCGAGTGCACAAGGCTGCATGAAAAGCTCAGGCAATATCCGCCGCCCCAGGAGGAGATCGATCTGCATGGCACTACGGCTGCCGAAGCAGCTGCGCGGGTCCGTTTTTTTATCATTGATGCCGTGAACCGTGGCCTCAAAACCGTAAGGATCGTTACCGGCAAAGGGCTCCATTCCCAAAGAGGCGCGGTGCTCCGCGATATCGTGGAACAGGGGTTGGTTGAGCTCAAACGCACAGGCCGTATTCTTACCTTTATCTGGGAAAGACAGGCGAAAACCCGAAGCGGCGCGGTGGTTGTGTATTTGCACGTAAAAGAAACGGCGACCGTATAACTGCTGTTATTCCGATAAATATCCCTGCGCTACTGCATCGTCGATAAGGCGACGGGCGACTTCCCAAAGCTGAGCTGATCCATCCTGTATCGAGCGGTTTCGGTCAATGACCCGCTGTTTTTTTATATTGTGTTCCTGCCATGTCCGACCTTTGCTGTGATAGTTATGCAGCAACGGCATCAGGCGATCAAGCGCTGCGGCAAATCGCGCTTCCGGTGATGCCTGTTGCTCAAATTCTTCCCACAGCTCTCGGAAGGCCTCCTGCTGATCATCCGGCAGAAGGCCGAAAATACGGGCGGCAGCAATGCGTTCACGGTCTGCCTTGTCACGGTTTCCAACGGTGTCGTAGATGAACGTATCGCCCGCATCGATTTCGACAAGATCATGAATAAGGAGCATGCGGACAACGCGCATCACGTCGAGCGGCTGCTGTGCATGCTCGGCAAGGACGAGCGCCATGACTGCAAGATGCCAGGAATGCTCGGCTGCATTTTCCTTTCGGGATGCACCGATGATATAGGAACGCCGGATAATCTGTTTTAAACGGTCGATTTCAAGAAGAAAACGTATCTGCCGGTCGAGTCTGTCGTTTTCCATAAGGCGTATCCTTTCCTTGTCGTCGGGTGGGGGAACAAGATATTACTGCTGGGTACGCTCTGCATGTGTTATGTGGTAATATACCGCCGATATGTCTGTCAAGCTCGTTGAACAGGAAGTATCGCACGCAGATACTTCTGCACGGCTTGTGTTTTGGAGTAAAATGTATTAATGTCATTACTGTCTTTTTATTGCCGCCACTGCATCAGAAGCGATATCATACGGGGATCTAACGCAGCATGAGTAGATACTGGAGCCAGATAACAAAGAGGATAAAACCTTATGTGCCGGGGGAACAGCCCCGCGACCGCACGTATATCAAACTCAACACCAACGAGAATCCGTATCCGCCGTCACCGCGTGTGATTGAGGCAATTATAAGCGAAGCGGGCGAGGTGCTGCGGCGGTATCCGGATCCACAATGTACAGCGCTGCGGCAAACCGTTGCCCAGTACTATGGGCTTGAGGTTGAGCAGGTGTTTTGCGGCAACGGATCCGATGAGCTTCTTGCTTTTTCTTTTCTTGCTTTTTTCAATCCCGGCACGCCGATCCTGTTTCCTGACATCACCTATAGTTTTTATCCTGTATATTGCACGCTGTACCATCTCGATTATGAGCTTGTACCGCTGGATACCTCGTTTCAGGTGCCGGTTGAAAAGTTTTTTGAAGTAAACGGCGGAATTGTGCTTGCCAACCCGAATGCCCCGACCGGCTCTTGTTTGCCGGTGAGCTCACTTCGTGACATTTTGGAGCATAATTTGGGGAGCGTTGTTATTATCGATGAGGCATATATCGATTTCGGCGGTGAGACCGCACGACCGCTGCTCAAGGATTTTCCGAACCTTCTCATTATTCAAACACTCTCGAAATCAAGAAGCCTTGCGGGGCTGCGCGTCGGATTCGCGTTAGGGCATCAGGAGTTGATCGAAGGGTTGCGCCGCGTCAAAGACTCTTTCAATTCCTATACGCTTGACCGGCTTGCACTTGCCGGCGGCATTGCAGCGCTTGAGGACGACGCCTATTATCGAGACACGATTACCAAGGTCATTGCAACCAGGGAGCGCATAGCTTCGGCACTCAAAGATGCTGGTTTTTTTGTCGTGCCTTCACAGGCAAACTTTCTGTTCCTCACACACCCTGCTGCACAGGCTGCCGACCTTTACCAGCAGCTTCGGGATCGCGGTGTGCTTGTTCGTCATTTCAACCTGCCGCGCATCGATAATTACCTGCGGGTCAGTATCGGTACGGATGAGGAAATGGATATTTTTTTAGGCTGTATTACCGAGTTGGTGGGGGCTGCCCGGTAATAATCAGCATGCGCTGGTTGCCTTAATGCAATGGCTCAATCCTTAAGTACAGCTCCTGTACTTGCCGACGTAACCTGAAGCGCATACCGGTAAACATACCCTGACGTAATTTTCGGTTTTGGCGGTTTCCACGCTTTTTTGCGGCGTGCAAGCTCCTGAGCATCGACGTTGAGGGTAAGCCGTTTTTTAGGAATATCAATTTCAATGCGATCGCCGTTTTTTACAAGGGCAATCGGTCCGCCTTCTGCAGCTTCGGGCGATACATGACCGATCGCAGCACCCCGTGTGCCACCGCTGAACCGCCCATCGGTTATAAGCGCCACATCGCGATCAAGCCCCATACCGACAATCGCCGAGGTCGGGGTAAGCATTTCACGCATACCCGGTCCGCCTTTGGGGCCTTCATATCTAATAACGACGATATGACCTGGTTTAATCTTACCGCCAAGAATTGCTTTGACCGCATCCTCTTCTGAATCGAATACCCGCGCTGTACCGACCCAATGCATCATTTCAGGCTCGACCGCCGATTGTTTTACCACTGCGCCCTCGGGCGCAAGATTACCGCGAAGGATCGCAATGCCGCCTTCTTCGTGATGCGGTTTGCGCACGGGTCTTATAATCTCGTGGTCAGGATCCGGAGCGTGTTTGAGGTTCTCCGCAACCGTTGCGCCGGTAACGGTTAAGCACCGCACGTCAATGAGTTTTGCCTTTGCCAGCTCTTTCATTACCGCCTGAATGCCACCGGCATGGTCGAGGTCCTGCAAGTGTACCGGACCGGCAGGGCTCATCGAACACAGATGCGGAGTGACGCGGCTGATCTCGTTAAATATATCAAGATTCAACCTTATGCCTGCCTCGTGGGCGATCGCCGGAACATGGAGCACTGTATTGGTCGAACAGCCAAGCGCCATATCAACCGCAATGGCATTGCGAAACGCCGCCGGGGTTGCGATGGCGCGAGGCGTCAGATTGCGTTTGATCAGCGTCATGATCTGCATACCGGCCTTTTTTGCAAGGCGGACACGGGCAGCGTGTACGGCGGGGATCGTGCCGTTGCCCGGAAGCCCAAGACCCAGCGCCTCTGTCAGACAGTTCATCGAGTTTGCGGTAAACATGCCGGCACATGAACCGCATCCCGGACATGCATAATCCTCAAGGATTTTGAGGTCGCGCTGCGAGAGCTTTCCGGATTTAACGCCGCCGACACCTTCAAAGACGGTAATCAGATCGATATCACGGTCACGGAGCCTTCCGGCAAGCATGGGACCGCCGCTTACCACGATGGCAGGGATGTTCAAACGAAGCGCTGCCATGAGCATACCGGGGATAATCTTGTCACAGTTGGGGATAAGCACAAGACCGTCAAACGGATGAGCGATTGCCATGACCTCAATGGAATCGGCAATCAGCTCGCGACTGGCAAGCGAGTATTTCATGCCCTCGTGGTTCATTGCGATTCCGTCGCATATGCCGATTACCGGAAACTCAACCGGCGTTCCGCCTGCCATTCTTATGCCGGCCTTCACCGCTGTGGCAATAGTGTCGAGGTGGATGTGACCGGGTATGATTTCGTTTGCAGCGTTGACAACGCCGACGATCGGGCGGGCAATTTCCTCATCAGTGTATCCCATTGCCTTAAACAGAGAACGGTGAGGCGCTTTTTCAAGCCCCTTTTTCATCTTGTCACTGCGCATAGTGCCTCCTCACGCTTTAGTGTGCTGCTTTCAGTTACTAGTTGTGTGTTGCCGGAACGGTAAAGAGAATCGATGCATAGCTCACCGAATCGGTAAAATCCTGCAGCAAATCGCCAGAGGTATAGTACGTCAGAAGCGTTCCTGTAGCTTCCTGCGGCAGCAACTTCAAGAGGATTCCGATCGGCCGGGCACCGCAAATGGTTGCACCGGTTGTTTCCAGATAGGTCATGAACCCGTCAAAATCACGAGCAATGATCTTGTTGATCGCATCGCCGTCGAGTCGTTTGAGGTTCTGTTTTACATTATCGCGAAACGGAAGGTAACCGAACCGCCTGCCGTAATGGGTGAAGTCAGAGCTCACAACCACAACAGTTTTCGGGTCAATATACGGCTTGATTGCGGCAGCCGCAGCAGCATATTCATCGCCGGTCAGTTCACCGACTACCAGCGGCACAAGCCTAAAATCACCGAGGACGGTCTGCAGAAACGGAAGTTGCATTTCAAGGGAATGTTCCGGCATCTCTGCTGAACGAGGGCCTTTGAAGAGAGGATGTTGTGCAAGGGAATCGCACACCGACCGATCAACGGGTACTACGCCGAGCGGAGTTTCATAGCCATCAACCCCAGACGTGGCGATGCCATGCATCGGCGTGTAGTGTGACGGGCCGAGCAGAATGACGCGTTTGATGTTCGCCCCGCGCAGTGCCTTAAAGCCGTAGGCAGCGGCCTGGCCTGAATACTGGATGCCGGCATGCGGTGAGATAACGGCAAACGGTTGGCCTGAGAGCGGGGGCAAGGAGGCATTGTCGATCAGCGAACTCACCGTGCTGTGCAGTTTGTCTTTCGTTCCGGGGTACCATGAACCTGCGATGGGTGAGGGTCTCATATGCACCTCCTTTACCGGTGCAGCACCGCATAGCAGCAGTGCCCACACGGTATAGATCGATACACGAGCTAATACACGATTGAGCATAGTGAGAATAGTAATATATCCACACAATATAATCAACTTTTTCTCATAGAATAAATATGGTAGGCTTTCACAACCGTGCATCATGCTATCGTTTGCCGATGAAGCACTCTATCACACCATGGCTGTATATACCAACGCTCTATCTCGCCGAAAGTATCCCTTATGCGGTGGTGAATTCGGCATCGGTGATCATGTATAAAAATTTGGGAATGAGCAATACGTTCATCGGGTACACCAGCATGTTGTATCTGCCGTGGGTCGTTAAGATGCTCTGGAGCCCCGCTGTTGATATTTGGGGGACCAAACGAACCTGGATTCTTTTGATGCAGGGCTTGCTCAGCATCCTCTGCGCACTGCTTGCATGCAGTCTCATGACAGGGCATTTTGTTATGCTTTCTCTTGCCATACTTATTATTATTGCACTCTGCAGCGCTACAAACGACATAGCAACAGACGGATATTATATGCTCGCACTTGACCACCGGGAGCAAGCGCTGTTTATCGGTGTTCGGTCAACGTGTTATCGCATCGGACTGATTGTCGCTGGTGGGGTGTTCGTTATGCTTGCAGGCAAGCTTGAAACGATGACCGGTTCTGTCACGTTAGGATGGTCATGGGTTATGGCAGTCTGCGCCGTAGTGTTTGCCGGGTTTTTGCTTTTCCACCGTCGCATGCTGCCGCACTCACGGCTTGATACAACAGGTACGCCACAGACGAACGGTCAGCGGTTTGCAGCGGCCTTTGTGAGTTATTTCCAGCAGCCGCGTATCGGCGTGGTGCTTGCGTTTATTCTGGTCTATCGGCTTGGTGAAGCCCTGCTGCTGAAAATGGCAGCGCCATTTCTTCTGGACAGCCCTGCAGCAGGCGGGCTTGGGCTTGCAACCGACACCGTCGGTTTTGTGTCTGGCACGGTCGGCGTTATCGGAATGTGCGGTGGCGGTATCATCGGCGGTTGGGCAATTGCCCGGTGGGGGCTCAAACGATGTCTCTGGCCGATGGCGATTATGCTCAACGTACCGAATCTGTGTTATGTCTATTTGGCCGCTGCACATCCTTCGCTGCCAACAGTAGCGACCCTGGTGGTCGCCGAGCAACTCGGGTACGGATTTGGGTTCAGCGGTTTTGCGGTATTCCTCATGGAGATTGCGCAGGAACCTTATAAGACATCGCACTTTGCAATATCGACCGGTTTTATGGCGCTGGGTATGATGCTCCCGGGTGTGTTCAGTGGTATGCTGCAGGGCGCGCTCGGCTATTATTCTTTTTTTATCCTTGTTGCACTTGCCGGAATACCGGGATGTGCTCTGGTGCCGCTGCTGCCGATCAATAAAAAAAAGGAATAGAGGGAAAGGAGGCGCAGGTCTGTGCTTGACAGCAGTGCCATTGATTTGTATATGCTTGCACGTCGATGGTGACATGAAAAAGCTCGCCACACCTGAGGCGCGAGTACGAACATTGTGCATGATACCATAACGGAGCACGCGCTCCTTGTATACGGCAGGGAATGCCATGGATGTTATTTCAAAAGAAGAATTGATCGGGAAAGTATCCGACCCAAAGGTTTTGCCGGGAGTCGCGCGACGGGTACTTGAAATTATTCGCGATGAAGATGCTTCGATTGCCGAAATCTGCTCGATCGTGGAAAGAGATCAGGCAATTACCACAAGTGTTTTGAAAGTCGCAAACAGCGCTTTTTATGGGTTGCGCTCAAAAGTAACGAGCATCCGGCAAGCCGTTGTCGTGCTCGGATTGAAAACACTCCGTAATATTGTATTCGCGGTTTCAACCAAGCTGCAGTATAAACGGTTCGGCATTACCGAACAGCTTATGTGGGAGCATTCAATCGGTGCTGCAGTTGCCGCGCGCCACATTGCCTCCCGAAAATGGAAAGCACTCGAAGAAATCGCGTTTCTATTAGGGCTTATGCATGACCTCGGCAAGGTGTTTATGAACAACGAGTGTCCCCTTGCGTATGCACAGGTTATGCAAATGATTTACAATGAAGGTGAAGCATCGATTGCTGCCGAACAAGCGATATTCGGGTATGATCATACCGATGTCGGGCCACTGGTGATGCATAAATGGGGGCTTCCGTCGATTTTTGCTACCGTGCTCGAATACCACCACCTTCATAAAATATCGCTTGATACGTTTACCGATGAGGATGCCGTGCATACCACTGCATGCATTCATGTTGCCGACAATGTGTGTCGGCGACTCGGTATTGGATACCGGGCACCAGACCCGTCGGCACCGGTCATCGATGCGCCGGTTATGGCGCTGCTCTCACTGTCGCAGGATAGTCTCCCGAAACTTACCGAGACGATACGCGAGCTGTATGAGCAGGAGAAGGTAGGATTTCAATAAGAAAGTGTATCGAGTGGTCGGGTATGAAAAGTATATGCGACATTATCTTCGGGTAGCGGGCTATACATTTCTTGCCTTATGCGGATTGACAGCATGGCTGCGGATAGAAACCGGGTGGCGGCATTATGCTGGCTGCATTCTGTTTTTTGCCGCATCGCTTCGTGTTTTTACCTTGCTGAAACAGCATAATCGCACGGTGCACGAACAACATCCACAAAATCAGCAAACGACACAATCCTCACAAGGCCGGCATGGTGACGATTAAAATCCGAGTTCGGCAAGCAGTTTATCTACCGCATCTTGGTTGAGCGGTCCTGACCACTCCCCGCCTTCGCTTGGTTGTTCCACGACAAGGGTTTTGATCCTGTCTATTTCACGGCTTGCGATCGCTTCGGTTTCCTGGGCCGTGATACCCTTGTCTTCCTGTTTCTTTTTCAGTTTCACGCCGAAGGTTACCAGCATAGTGAGGAGCTGTACCTGCACGTTTGAAAGAAGATTTAAGATCTTCTTGATCCGCTGGCCTGAGAGGTCTTGAAATGTCAATGCTTCCAGAATGTGGCGTATGTTTTCGATGATGTTCTGGAGAACAGCATCGGTGGACTCGATAACGCCCAGAAGTTGTGCGCGGTTGCCATCATCCGGCGACGATGGCGCACGCTCTCCTCCTAATACTCCGCCGATGGTGAGAGTCCGCAGTCGATCGATATACGCATCAAACATTTGCAAGAGATCGGCATATTGCGGGTCGGAAGCAGCGGCCTTGCGCGGAACCTCGATTTCCTCAACACGACCTTCGATCGGCAGCGTTTGATCGAGAAAAATAGACGGCGCGGATTGATGCATTTTTTTCAAGGTTTGCTTAAACGTATCGTTGGTGCAGTGTTGGAAGAGAATTTTAAGAATTGAGGACAGCGGGAACTGATAAAAGGTTTCTTCAACCGGCACGGTGGGCGCGAGTTCGGAAAATGCCTGTGCAATAGCCTCTTCTTGAAAGGCAGTTTTTTGCGCTTCACGCATCGGACGGATATGATTTTTTTTAACGGTTTCATTGGTGCAGAGTTCATAGAGGGTTTGGAATACCGTGTCGAGACTGAAGCGATACACGTTCTGCTTTTCATACATAACCGGCTGTCCGGGTACCGGCCGGGAAGCGGCAGCAAGGCGGTCGCGGAGCTGCTGCAGGCCGATCACAACATCCTCATTTGTCCGGACGTCGGCAATACTGTCGGCGGCAGGGTGCTCAGAGGCATCGGACATGCCCTGAAGTTCTTTAAGCGTTGCAAGGTTCTTTTTAATAATTTCACAGTTGCTCTCAATCGCCTCCGAAACATCCATAATATCCATCGTTGCTTTTTCCGTCATTTTCACGATGTCTTGCAGCTGCCCTTTTGCCTGCTCAAGATCAACACCTGCTTTGCCGAGGTCAAGCTGAGCAACATCTGATTCTGTGAGGGGCGTTTTAATGCTGATCGAAAGCTGCCGTGCAATCCGTCCGATTTCCTGATACATCTCCTCGGAAATCTCTTTGTAAAAACCATCAGGTTCAGGCTCTGAAGGTTTCTGTGCGGGCGGAGAAGGCTGTGCAGCAACAACTTCACGCTCAATAATCTTCTCAACGATCTGCAAACCTTCACGGCCAACAACCGTGATTTCAAAAACTGCCGTATCCGTGGGGATGCGGAAAACTCCAGCATTCAGTTCTAAACGTACAACCGGTAATTCTTGGTGCTGTGACATTAGGTATCGCCCCCTGCGTTATGCGTAACTCTGCCGAGGAATTTTGCTGCGATGCGGTATGATGAACCTGTCGCTTCGGCAGCAACGCGCACGACTTCGACAATTGTTTTGAGCAGTGCGCTGGCATGAGGATCATCAGACTGCTTGATGCCATTACCAGCATTCTTCCATCCGTTCACCTTCAGCGTAACGACAAGATGGGTGCCGGGCGGAAAACAATCTGCTGCGGAAAACGATATGCCGCCGGCGCCGATATTGTGCAACGTGCCGGATTTCATTTCATCAGGGTGTACCAAGGTATTCAGTGAACCGTAGGTCATATGATACGCTTTTGCAATGCGTCGGAAGCGTCTGCGCTCTTGCATGTCGTCCCCCATAACGCGTGTTTGACGGAGCGAAGATAACAGAAAATTGCGTGTGGTGTCAAACAGATACATGCATCACACTGCATTGCAGCCGCTGGCTCGCCTCAGCGATGACCAAAACATGAGCGCAGAAAATCGAACACTTCATTTTGGGACGGCGGACAGGCATGCAGCCACATGGTCTGCTTTTGATCGGCGGGAGTTGCACAGCGGCCTATACAGACGGCGCCGGACACGGGGGATGGTTGTATGCCGAGTGCAAGCGTAAGTGGACGATACGGGCGGATGTTCTGCCCGCACAAACGGCGCAGGGCGGCAAAAAGGGGAATAAGACAGCCGCTGCAGGCCTGTGCAGCTTGGAGGGTAATCCCCGGGAATTCCTTGCGGAGAAAATCAAGCGGCTGCTCTATGTTGATCCTCAGCTCGGTGATATGAGAACCGATGATAGTAATGGCAGTCAGGTCCATCTGACCAAGACCCGCAGCAGCGCCGAGCCTTATCGTGCCGATCTCCTGTGGATTGAAGCCCATCAGCGCTGCGGTAACCGCGTCAACGGCAACAATATCGGTGCCTGCGAGAAGGAATTGTTTGTTGTTGTGTATACCGGCAGTACCGTCAACGATATTGAGCGACGGCCGTACCAGCAGATTGAGATCTGTCACTGATCCGTGAATGCCGAGTTTTCCTGCATGATGGAACAGGGGCTTGTGCTCTCGTTTGATAAAACCTTTGAGATTTTTCATGGCGATCGAAACGGTTGTCAGATAATGGGGCTTGGGCACGGGAACATTAATAATATGGTCCCACCGGAAGGCATGCTCTGACACGGAAAACTGTGAAGGGGTATTCGGCGAATGGTGCGAAAAAGTTCGATAGGAATCCTTATCAAACAAGATCCATTCGATATGCTGTCGGCGAGCAACATCGGCGATACCGGTTTTTGTAAAGCAGGCCTCAAGGTCAGATGCGGGCTGAAAATAGCTCGGCCCTTCGCCGATGGCAATCCGTGATGCCCCTTGTGCCCGGCACCATTGCACCAGTGCCTCGACAAGCGCGGGGTTTGTGGTCTGCCCACTTGTCCACGGTTCGGGTTCGACAAGATTCGGTTTTATCAAGACTGATCGGCCGGACAAAATGAGATGCTGCGCAAAGGGCTCAAGCAAAGCAGCGAGTTCTTGTTTAAGATTTTCCGTAATGGTTCGGACGGTGACGATTGGCATGGTCATTATGTTACTCCAGCCGTCATGTGCCGTTGCGATGCGCGCCGCACCTGCATCGATATGGCGCGCATAATGCAGGATCAAAAGGGGTAACGGTCAATCTTCAAAGCCGAGTTCTGCAATGATTTTTTCGATTGCCAAAAAATCACGGCTGGTTACGTTGAGCAATTCAAAACCGGTATCGTAAAAATCTGTATTGACACTGCGTTCACACCATTTGCTGCGCGCGTCGAACTGAAGATGAGCCTTTTCATCAGTTTCACTCGGTACAAGGATTTGCAGATGAAACAACTTGCCCACAGGGATCGGCTCTTCGCTCATGATCATAATGCCTTCCGGCGTGATATTGACTAAAAAACCGATGAGCTTTCCCGACTGCCTGTCGGTAACCTTCAGGTAATAGATCAAATGACGTCGTTTCAGTTTTCGTTTTTCTCTCATGTTATAATTCTCCGTATGCGATGCACGGCTGGATCAAGCGATCTGTCTTTATGAATGTAATCAGGGTATAGCGCGCACAAGCGCGTAGCCTGCATCAAAAGCTTTTTGCAACTCCCGGGGATAATGCGCGATAACGCCCCGATGGTTTTCATCAAGCCCATGGAGCATGCCTTCAAAACCGCAGGCCGAGAGGGCTTCGACTGTTTCGATCTTATGAAGGCTGAGGATGGTGATGATACTTTCAATCACGTGATCATAAGTATCAGGATATGGATATCCCCAGGTGCCGATGACCATGGCGACGCGACCCGGCTGCAGCGCACTTTTGAACATATACCGCTCAAATCCGTCCCAACGATCAAGAAACGTGCTGAGCTGCGCCGCTTCTCTGCCGGTATAGATCGGAAAGCCGATGATGATGGCTTGCGCATCGATGATTTTCTGGTAAACCTTCTGCATATCATCTTTCACCACACAGATTTGCTCTGCTTTGGGTTCCTTACATCTCCGACATCCGATGCAAAAGCCCATATCAATGTCATGGAGGTAAATTTTTTCTGTTTGTGCTCCGTGAACACGGCATCCCTCAAGCGCCTTGTCGATTAGCATATCGGTATTGCCATGTTTGCGCGGACTTGCACAGAAAGCAACAACCCGCGGATTGGTTGCGCAGGTGCGCTTTTTCTTCGGGGCCGGTGGATGCTTCCAGCGATGTACCCGGACCGGCCGTGCATTATATGCTTTAATATCGGAGAAGGTGTCGAGAATGCGACGCTTGAATTTTTTCATGTCTTGGATCATATGGAAAAACGGATCATAGGACTTAGGGACCACGTAACGGGTCGCCTCGATCACCAATGTCTGGTCAGCGACTTTGACACGGCGTGATGCCATAAGCATACGCAGCATGGTTAAAATCTGGTCTTGTTTTCGCTGTTGCAAAATTGGTGGCCAGATTCCCATAATCTTTTCAAATACCGCTTGTCCGTCAGGTGTAAATTGTATATTGTGTATCTCTTTCATAAGGCTGCCTCCGATGGCATATTATTGACAAGTTGTGTATAGCACGGGGCATGAAAAACGTAAAGGGATGACGGTGGTTGCACATCGTACAAGACATTCGGTAATTGTATTGTGTATTGAAACGAGAAGGCAGTTTGATTATTGTTCACCATGCCGGGTGGCATGCGTTTATGGAAGCTATAGTAACACATGAACTGACGAAACACTATGCAGCGGTTACCGCAGTGAATAAGGTTTCATTGCGGGTTATGCCGGGTGAGGTATTTGGGCTGCTCGGCCCAAACGGTGCCGGTAAAACAACCTTTATCAAAATGCTGGCAACGCTCACCACGCCGAGCAGCGGCGACGCAGTGGTATGCGGTCACCGGATCACGCAGGATCGAGATGCGGTGCGCCGGTGCATCGGCATGGTGTTTCAGGATCCTGCACTGGATGACCGTCTGACCGGCAGAGAGAATCTTGATTTTCATGCGCGTATGTACGGTATGAAGCGCGACGATCGTATGAAGCGTCTCACGGATGTGCTGGAGCTTGTGGGGCTTGCGGAGAAGGCTGACGTTCTCGTCAAACAGTACTCAGGGGGGATGAAGCGCCGTCTTGAAATCGCCCGAGGGCTTATGCATTTCCCCAAAGTTTTGTTTCTTGATGAGCCGACGCTCGGTCTTGACCCGCAGACACGCTACCATATTTGGGAATATATCCGTCAACTCAATGCACGCGAAGCAGTAACCGTCATCCTCACCACGCACTATATGGAAGAGGCCGATGCACTCTGCTCGCGTATCGGCATTATTGATTACGGCACAGTGATAACCGTTGACACGCCTGCCGTGCTCAAAAACAGTATCGGACACGATATCGTGACCATTGAAGCAACGCATGCAGAACTGTTGCGCGCTGCTTTAGAAAAAGAGCCTTGGATTCAGTCGGTAACGGTGTCTGACAGCACTATTGTTGCGCAGGTGCGGGAAGCGGAGCAAAAAGTTGCACGGGCGGTTTTTTGCGCACAGGAAGTCGGGGCACAGGTACGGTCGATCACGGTTAGAAAGCCATCACTTGAGGACGTGTTCCTCCATTATACCGGTAAACGGCTCCGCGACGACGCACTCGATATCCGCGAACAAAGACGGGGAGGGCATCCATGAAGGCATGGTTCAATCCTCAAGCGATCTATGTGTTATGGCTTAGAGAGATGAAACGCTATCTCAGGGCGCGCAGCAGGATCATCGGTTCACTGGGGATGCCGTTCTTTTTTCTCATATTTCTGGGTACGGGATTCAAGCAGTTCCGGCCTGCTGGTGTTCCTGACCATGTGGATTACCTTCAGTATCTTGCGCCCGGCATGCTCGCCGTTGTGCTGCAATTCGGGTCGATGTTTACAGGGATGGCAATTCTTTGGGATCGGCAGTTCGGGTTTTTGAAAGAGATCATGGTTGCACCGGTATCGCGGGTTGCGATCGTTCTCGGCAGGACGCTGGGGGGCATGACAACGGCATTTTTGCAGGGGGTGCTCTTTCTTGCGGTCGCGTGCATTGCCGGCTTACAGCTCCCGGGGCTTTCAGGATGGGCGCTTGTACCGTTGTTCATGCTGCTGATCGCTGCATCGTTTGTTAACGTCGGCATAGCCGTCGCGTCGGTCATGCACGACATGCAAGGGTTTGGGCTGGTCATGAATTTCCTTATGATCCCGCTCTTTTTGCTCTCCGGAGCCTTGTTTCCGATCGAGAATTTTCCCGAGTGGGTACAGGTGCTTGCCCTTGCAGATCCGCTCCTCTATGGCGTTGACGGCATGCGCTTCGGTTTACTCGGTGTATCGCGGTTTTCACCGGTGCTTGATGGCTTGATACTGTGCGCCTTTTGTACGGCATTGGTCATAACCGGCGCGTTTCTGTTTTCCCGAGTTGATGTTGAGTGACATGGAGGCATGATGGGTGGGAGCGTGATCAGAGACAACAAGCGGGATGCATCCTCTGGTAAAAGATAACAGGAACAGGAGACATGAAAAAGCTTGTACTTGCATCTGCGTCACCACGACGCCGTGAAATTCTCCGGCGGCTAGGCGTTTCGTTTCTTGCAGCCGCGAGTCGAGGCAGTGAATTGCCGTATGCAAAAGGACGATCGGTTGCAAGATATGTTCAAAAAAACGCTGCGGCCAAAGCGATGAACGTCGCGCAACGATTCGACGATGCGCTTGTCGTTGGTGCTGATACTGTTGTGGTGCATGAGGGAACGGTCTTGGGAAAACCCCGCACTATGGATGAAGCATTTGATTTTATGAGACGACTCAGCGGTGCCACCCACGTGGTATATACGGGAATTGCCATCGTTGACACAGTTCAGGGTATGC
>JAOAHH010000155.1 GCA_026415325.1 Thermodesulfobacteriota bacterium
CGTTTTCTTTTGCCTCAGGCGCGGCGAGAGCGCGGGTCGTGGTTTCAATGGGTGAGAGGCAGGGTATGTCTTCACCGGCGACGGCCCCCAAATCTTTGAATTTGCGGGCTGTGGGAAGTACACGGGATTCAAGAGAGCCCACCGAATTGTTGTAGGCTTTAGTTGCCTTGTCCAATCCTTCTCCGATCCTGCCGATATGCTCAACCAGTGTTTTCATCCGTTCGTAAAGCTGTTTCCCAAGATCGCTGATCTCCTGCGCGTTTTTGGCAATCTGTTCCTGACGCCACCCATAGGCAACGGCACGAAGCAGCGCGATAAGGGTTGTCGGTGTTGCCAAAATGACGCGCTGCGCCAGCCCGTCTTCGTAGAGCGTATGATCGGCATCAACGGCAGCGCCGAAAAAGGATTCGCCCGGAATGAACATAACCACGAACTCCGGGGCGCGGGTGAACTGTGCCCAGTACTTTTTGCTGGCAAGGCTGTTCATGTGCATACGCATTTGGGCAGCATGTCGATCAAGCGCGTTTTTGCGAGCCTCCTCTGATTCGGCGGCAATGGCATCAAGATATGCGTCAAGAGAAACCTTGGCATCAACAACGATTTCACGCCCGGCCGGCAGTCGCACCACCATATCAGGCCGCAAACGGCCGTTTTCGGTGGTTGTGGTCACCTGCTCGGAAAAATCGCAATACTCTGACATGCCGGCAAGTTCCGCAACACGCCTGAGGGTCATTTCACCCCAGCGACCGCGCACCTGAGGTTTTCTGAGCGCAGACACAAGGTTTGCTGTTTCTTTTTGAAGCTGTTGCTGGCTTGATGAAAGAAGTTTAAGGTGCTCCGCAAGGCCTGAGTAGGCCTCCCGGCGTTCCTTTTCGATTATGCGCAGATGTTCCTGAAACTTTATAAGTGATTCTGAGAGCGGTGTGACAATGCCCTGAATCGCCTCCTGCCGTTTTCCGAGGTCGCCGCGGGCATCGGCAAGCACCTTATCAAATGCCTCTTTTGCCAATTGGAGAAATGAGGTTGTGCTGGTGCTCAGGGTGTCGCTGGCAAGTGCTTTGAAGGTATCCGCAAGTTTTGCCTTGGCCTCATCAAGGAGTTTTTTCTCTTCCTCAAGCCGCTGCAGGGTTTCGGCAAGCTGGGTTTCTGCCTTAACCCGCGCGCTTGTTTCTGCAGTAAGCTGTTCAGTGAGCCGTTTGAGGTCTTCCGCAGTGTTTTGGCATTGCGCGCGCAATTCTGTGATCGTTGCTTCAAGACCCGATGCCCTGCCTTCCGAAGCAGCAGCCCGGCGCTCGGATTCCTCGAGACGTGCAGAAAATATTTTTGTATGTCGAGCGGACGCAAGCAGCCATGCTGCAAGCCCGCCGATCAGCAATCCTATTATAGTACTCCACGCAATTATCATATGGTTTCTGTTCCCCTCAAGAAGAGCCGTACTATCAACTTTCTCCAGGTTTTTCCCGGATGGTTTTTAACTGAGGATACAGGACATAGAATACCAGGCAACCTTCTTTTGTAGTGTAATGAACCCGGCTGCCTTGCTCGATCAGCACAATATCCCCGGGTTCGGCAGTAAAACTCTCTTCCTCGAAGGTATAGGTAAGCGAACCCTCCAGAAAAAGGTTGATCTCCTCATATTCGGTCGACAGCGTTCTGTCATAACCGGGCTTCAGCCGTAAATAACCAGCCGTCATATATGTGCTTACAGGTTTGTCAATGGCCTTGGAAATAAGCGCCATATCACTAACCGTTCTGGTAAGGTCTGACGGTTTTAGATCCATTGCCGCTTGCTTGGGAATCCGGCGACATGCCATAGCTCAGAGACTCCTTTGCATTTCAGTTTCTGAGTAATTCTGCACCACAAGAAGTATGCCGCCAACTATAGGCTGTGGAGAGCCACAAGTCAATAAAAACAGCATACCCGAATACCAAGAGCTCAAGATGATGCAGAACAGATATCCGCCCCCTCTTTTTGCTTGACTTGGTTTTGCATTCTCATATACAGGATGATGTAGTGTGACGGCATAATATATTTTTTTGCCTGAATGATATTTTTTTGTGAATTAAAGACAGATAGATATGTCTTTTTAACTTATTTTCTTCGCAGAGAGGCTAACGCATGGAAGCACATCAAAAAAAGAAGGTGGTGCCCAATCGGCTGCCCCGAGAAGTGTTTCAGGCGCTGATCGATGTTGTGGGAGCCGCATGGGTCTCCGAAGATCGTGCCATAATTGAAACCTATAGCCGCTTTAGCGTCGATGCTGCACAAACCCTGCGGCAGCATCAGAAAGATCCTACCATGCTTCCGGCGTGTGTTGTGTTGCCGGGCTCTACTGAAGAGGTGCAGGCGATCATGCGTATTGCCAACAGGTACCGAGTTCCGGTAGTGCCGTTTACCAACGGTCAGATCGGATTTTGCGGCCCCACGAACGACCAGCCAACCATGACGGTTCACTTGAGTCGGATGAACCGGGTTTTGGAAATCGATGAAAAAAGCATGGTTGCTCGGCTTGAGCCTTTTGCCGATTATGCCCAGTTGCAGGCAGAGGCAATGAAACGGGGCTTGTGGAACGGCGGCAGCCCGCTGGCCACGACCTTATGCAAACCGGCATCACAAACCGCTTTTGCAGGTATTTGGCAAACGGATTTAAAATACGGAACACTCTCCCGCAATATCGTCAGCACCACAGTGGTGTTGCCTACGGGTGAAGTGTTGCAGACCGGATCGGATGCAGTTGCCGGCGTTCGACCTTTTTGGGAATACGGACCCGGACCTGACCTTTTAAGTATGATACGGGGAAGTGCCGGCAGCAGCGGCATCATAACCGAGATAACGGTGAAACTGCATCCGTGGCCTGGCGGTATTCAGTTGCCTGAGCCACCGGCCGGTCGCCCCTGCATTCATAACTATCACGAACCTCGTTTTGATACCGCATCGCCTCCTGCAAATGTAAAACTTCTCTGGGTTGAATTTCCCGACTATGATACCCAAATCAAAGCACTCCAGAAAATTGCACAATCCGGCATTGGCATGGGACTCAATGCAACCGGTGTTTACAATGCCTACTATTGCTCGCAGACTCAGGAAATGACCCTTGATCGGGTAAAGAACAGGTTTTTCCCACCGTATAACTGCTATATTATTCTCTGCGGCTTTACTTCACCAAAACAGATTGCGTATGAAGAAAAAGTGTTTCGAAAAATCATTGATGAGGTTGGCGGTACATTCCTGTCGCCCTCCTATAAGGAAGAGGTACTGGAGGCGTTGCAGCCCTGGAATCTCGACTGCATTCGTCACGTAACCGGATTTCGCATGAACCGCCATTTTTACGGCAGCTCAATTGTTCCCGGCGGCCCGCTTAAAGATACAGCCTATAAAACAAAAGAGATTTGGACACGTACCATCGAGACCTATGGGGAAACTTATATTACCGACCGTGGCGGTGTGGAGGATACGCCGTTTCTATATGCCATTAACCGTGGCGGCCGCTTCTGGCTCTCTGAGGCGGATACATATCCAGATGCGACAGATCCTGAAAAATTACAAAAGGCACAGGTAATGGCAATTTCTGCTGTTGCTGATTTTGTATCGCAGAAGTTTGTCCCTATCGGCATGGGAGTTTTGGTTGAACCGCTAACCTCTGCATTTCCCGAAACAGGACCGAACGCAAACCGACTCATGCGGAAGTTTCGAACAGTTCTTGATCCCAATAATATTTTTGCACCTGGCCGGCAGGTTTATACCAAAGAGGAGTTCAATAATCTGCCCGAAGAAACCTTTCAATTTATCAACTTCCTACGAACCAAATACGGGTTGCATTCTCTTTCGCGGGAAAAATAAGTGGATTGATAATTTTTCAGGTAATAGGGGCTATGGAAACCATTAAGCGGCAACTTGAAAACATTGTGGGCTTTGAAAATGTTATGGATGACAGAGCATCCCTTATGGCCTACGCCCAAGATCAGAGCTTTGTCCCGCGATGTATGCCGGATGCCGTGGTATTTGTGCAGACGGTTGAACAAATCCGGAAGATAGTGCGCTGGGCACATGAAAACCGGATGCCGCTTATCCCGTACAGCTCGGGAAAAAACCTGCACGGAGCAGCCGTTCCTACAGAGGGTGGTGTGGTGATCAATATGACGCGTATGAATACAATTCTCTGTATTGATGATGAAAATTGGTTTGCCGTGATTGAGCCCGGAGTAACCTATCAGCAGCTTCAGGCCGAGCTTGAGCCAAGAGGATTCCGTATCATGGTGCCGTTTGGTGTTCCGCCGGATCGCTCTGTATTGACAAGCTATCTGGAGCGGGATGTGGCAATGGCTGCGCCCAGCTTTGAAAGCGGCAATGCGCTCGTGCTGGATATGGAAATCGTTCTCCCTGACGGTGAAATATTCAGAACCGGCAATTGGGCATGCGGCGGTAATCCCGGATCACCGTACGGCCCGGTTCGCATGATGGCATATCGCTTATGGACCGCTGCGCAGGGCACGCTGGGTATTGTTACAAAAATGGCCGTAGCCATCGACCGACTGCCTCCTCAACGCAAAGTATTTTTCCTTCCGTTTCAGGAGCTTGCTACAGCAGTGCATGCCATTGCCCGCATTCAACGGAGGGAAATCGGCACAGAATGTTTCCTTCTCAACCGTTTCAACCTGGCAGCGCTTTTTTGTGAAGGATGGCAGGTGCCTCGCCAGTATCCTACTTCTAAAGTTTCGGCAGAAACCTTTGATTTTCTCCGGCAGGCACTGCCGCCGTGGGTGGCGACGATATGTGTGAACGGTCTTCCGTATTATCCTGAAGAAAAGATTGCCTATGAATCCGAAGCACTGTATGAGGTTTGTGCCTTTTTAAGCGTGCCGGTGCTGGAGGAGTTGCCGGGCGTCTGCAGTGCTGCAGAAATCATGTTGCAAGAAATGCTCAGACCATGGGGTATTCTGAAAAAATTTAATTATCGTGGTGCTGTGCATGATGTGACCTTTAAAGCACCTCTTGACAGTGTGCCCGATCTTATTGACATGGCGTATAACATTGCCCAAGACCATGATTATCCAGGAGCTGATATCGGTGTGTATATGCTGCCGCTTGAGCGCGGCCGGGCTGTACATTGCGAGATTGATTTCCATAGCCAGCCGGATAATGAAAACATTCGGGAGCGTATCAAGGCACTATGGTTCAAAACCTCACAAGAGCTTATAAAGAGAGGAGCATATTTTGATCGCCCGTACGGCGCATGGGCTAATATGGTTTACAACCGGGCTGCTACCTATACACTCAAGCTGCGGGAAATCAAACAGAAGCTGGATCCAAACGGGATTTTCAACCCCGGCAAGCTTTGTTTTTAAAGTGCTCTTCTGCTCAAGAGCACACCAAGCCGTAAGAAAGATACCGCTGCGCGTTGCCTTGCCTCATGGATGATTTTTTTGATAAACATTCTGAATGAGGTGCTGAGTTTCGGAAAAGATCGGTTTCTTTTCAACGTTAAGGTTTTATACAAATCCACTGCTCGGCATCTTCCACATTACGAAAGACCCGACATGAAAAAGGTAGGCTATCGGCAAAGGCTTCAAACATCCGGGCGCCGCCGAATAACAAATCACGCTCGGCCACAATCGCTACTTTGTATCCAGCTCCCCGCTTCGCCTGATGTTCCGCAATAAAAAAAACCAGAGACCGCAGGTCTTCAGCAGAGAAATTTTTTATTTGAGCCTCGCGCAGATCCCAGAGTGCATCTGCACCGGGTTTAAAATCAGGATCTTCCATCATATCCATAGCAGCAGATTTTATCGCTTCTAGCAGGTTCATGCTTCCTGAAATGGTTATCCTGACAAGACCGGTAGTTTGTCAATGGTTCTTGTTATGGGCATAGAAACTGTATATATCTCACATAAAAACACGCTGCAAGCAGGCCTGACGACCTACCGAACAAAACCTTGCTTATCGAGTTCCGGAATCATATCCGAGAGTCCAACCTTTTCAAGAGATGCATGGGTAAAAAGCCCCGTCTCCAGGTCCCATCCTCGGCCGCGGTAATAATCATCCATGATGCGAGCAAAGACAGCAGGATCAACAACTGCACCAAGTCTCGACCGAATCTCCCCATCACCTGTTGGAAATTGCAGGTCAGGATTAAAGAGGCCAATAGGCGGGTCCTGCCCGGAAAGGGGTATGGTGTAATTAAACGGTTCAAGCACGTCGCTTGCTCTGCCCTGCCTGCCTTCGCGCAGATAGATGGCGCGACAGAGGCTTACGCTGCGCTCGCCTATGAGCAGATACCCGCCAAGGTCAATGTCAACACCCGTGAGGGCTGAAAACAGCCGCGCCTCAAGCTCGGGATCGCCCACGCCGTTTGGGCTGTTGGCCGAGTAATCAATAGGCCAAAACCAGTCGCAGAAAACCATGTTTTCCATAGCATAGGAGCGATTCTGGTTAAGAATTGCTGCCGCGGCCTTTTTGTCAGGGGTATCGCAGGCTATGGCCTCTTCGCTCCCCCAGAAAATGCGGGCAAGGGTGCGCAGCTTTTCAGTGTCGAGAAAGCCCATCATACCTTCGGTGCTGTACCACATGATCCACTTTAGCATAGGGAAGCTCACCCGATGGAGTTGTGTTATGGGGTAGATCGGTTCGGTTGCGTAAATGGGGATGTTGATCGGAAAAAGGCGCGGCGAGTAGAAATCAGCATCAAACCCCTGCCGGGTAACAAGCCCCTCGAGGAGATCTTCGACTCCAAGTGCTTTGGTGCAACGGCGACTCCCTTCGGCAAGCAGATCGCCGATGCCCCGGCGGGAGCAGATAAGCCGACACAAATTGTCGATCCACTCATCGGTTCCCATCTTCTCCACAGAAAGGCCGGTTTCGATCGGGTCGATCACACCACGAGCTATGGCGCCGGGCACCCATTTCAGCATAAAACGCAACTCGAGCATGCAGATGCCCAGCCGGTTTGCAACCTGTGTGGCATGAAATGTTGCAGTTGCCATTTTACCGGTAAGTGCCATCTCGTAATCGTAATAAAATACCGCCGACACGCACATCTTACGATGTCCGGTTTCGCCCTGAGCGCTGGTATACCGACCGCGTCTGCAGATGCCGGGACAGCCAAAGCACGGTTCGGGTCGTATCTTTTCAACGTCCTCGAGCATCAGCTCGTTCCAGAACCGTCCGGATTGGCTCCCCTTCCATAAGGAAGTAATTTCACGGCGGACCTTTCTTGCCTCATCCGGCCGCGCTTCAGGCATATGCCGCCGGGGAGCTTGCACTACAATGGCTTTCAGATTTTTAGCGCCGAGCACTGCTCCGAATCCCTTGGACGCAACCGCGCCCCCTGTAGCTATAATGTTGGCAAACCGCACACGCATCTCACCCGCGGGTCCTATCGTCAGCGCCTGGGCGGATTCGCCGTAACGCTGCATCAGCAGTTCAAGTACCTGTTCGGTATCTTTGCCCCACAGGTTTGAAGCATCCTGAAAAGAGCATGTTCCTGAAGGGCCGATCAGCAGGTAAACAGGTTTTTCGGAAGCACCTCGCACGGACAAACAGTCAAGGCCAGCCCATTTCAAGGCCGCACCGAATGCGCCGCCCAAATTGCCGAAGGCATATTGCTCGGGTACTGCCATAGGCGATTTGCCCAGTACAATCCAGCGTGAAGCACCCGGGGCATGCATACCGCACAGCGGGCCGTTTGCGAAGTAGATCGTATTATCGGGATCAAAGGCGCTTTTGAGTCCGACCGATTCTTCCCAGTACAACCTGCTTGCAAGACCGCGGCCACCGATGAAACGTTCCGTAATATGAGTTGTTGAACACAG
>JAOAHH010000152.1 GCA_026415325.1 Thermodesulfobacteriota bacterium
GGCACCAGCATGCCGGTCTCACGGTCGCGGACAAATTCCGCATTACCGGCTATTGCTGTTGACACCACCGGCTTTGCCATTGCCATGGACTCCACAATGCTGCCGGTCAGCCCCTCGCCGGCAGCAGATGAAATCACCGACACCTGCAGGCTTGCGATGATCTGCGGCACATCAGTGCGAAATCCGGTAAACGTGAAATGCCCTGCACGCCCCTGTGTCGCAAGCCGACGCTGCCATGGTTCGCTGTCACCGCCGCCGACCAGAAGAAAGTGCGTTTCCGGCATTACCTGCAGCACGCGCAAGGCTGCATCGAAAAACACGCTGTGGGACTTCTTCCCCGCAAAGTTTGCGATCATGCCTACAAGCGGCGTGTCGGTGCCGATACCGAGTTCCTTCCGCACCGCGCTTCCGTCAACCCCTGGGTGAAATTGGTCAAGGTCAACACCGTTGTAGATCAGCGCAATTTTTTCCGGCGGCACCTTGCCAGTTGCAACAAGCAACTCCTGAATGATGCGGGCATTCACCACGATGCAGTCGACCCGGCTGCTGCCGTAAAGCCGTGCCCACGATGGGGGGATGGGAAAACTGTTTTTTCGGTCGCCCACCAGCGCCGGAATGGTCATGCCGCGGGTTGCTGCGAGCACAAACCGCAAAGCTCTGAACCGGTGTGCATGGATCACATCAAACCCCTGCCCTTTGACAAATTGCCTGAATCGCAGCATACCGTAATATTTCTTCAGCTTCTGCATCGGGAACCGGTACACGGGAATGCCGGCTGTCAGCAACGGGGCAAACGTATCCGTAATGGTGCCCCGATCATTGAAGACGCAGACTACCCGATGCCCGCGCTCGTGCAGTCCAAGCGCAAGCCGCATCATCTGCACCGATCCCCCGGCGCGGATCGCATCATGGCTTGCAACATGCAGTATATTCAAAGGCATCCGGTCATCGATTCTCTTCATACCGTGTTTGTCACCGTGCCTTCAGCGCGGCACAACACCATAGCATACTCTGTTCCTGCTTTCAAAGAAGAAGTTTCTATAGTACAATGCACCACGCTCACAACAGAGCGCTCCTTTGCCTATGATCGCACAACACCCTGTTTCGACAGACCTCTGGCATACCCTTGCGCAGCAATGCCCGTGGGCAACGTATTTCCATACGCCTGCATGGGCACAGACTATAGCCGCGAGCATACCCGGCATGCGCGTTCACGGCATCGGCTTTTTCGATGATATGGCAGGACCGGTCGTGCTGCCTGCAGTTGCGCGCACCAAGAAACGGCTGCTGCATACCATAACCGAATACAAATCCATGGAGCCCGGTGTGTACGGTGGATTTCTCGCTGAAAAACCGCTCACACCCGAGCACGTATCTCGCATGGCAGAGGCGCTTTGTTCCCTGAAGCACGGTGCGGGACGGATTGTGGAAACGCCCGACATGCCGCTGCATCTCCCGCCGCCGTTTATTGCAAAAACCATAACCACGCACCGTATAATTCTCGGGAGACCGTATGCGGAAATTGCCGCAGCGTTCAGCCGGGGACAGAAAAGCAACATCCGACAGGCACTGCGCAAAGGCGTGCAAATCCGTATGGCACAGACAGAGCAGGACATTAAGCACTACTACTGCCTGTATCAACAGACACGGCAGCGCTGGTCGCAGGAGCACGGCCCTGCATATCCGCAGTCGCTGTTCCTGAACCTGTATCGCCACCAGAACAGCGGCGTTCAGTTCTGGCTTGCCGAAGCAGACAGCGCGATCATCGCGGGGATCATCGTGCTGGTGTGGCGGCAGACCATGGTGTATTGGCACGGTTGTTCTCTGCAGGCGTCGTTTAAGCTCTACCCAAACAATTTGCTTCATGCTAAAGTAATCGAGTGGGCATGTGACCACGGTATCAATTATTATGACATGGGACCGAGCATGGATTTGCCGGGCGTTGTTAGGTTCAAAGAATCGTTTGGTGCTGTGGCGCAATCATTTACCGCATACCGGTGGAAGACATAGCCAGAGGATGCGTCCAAGAGAGGAGGAGCATGGCACACGGCTTTTTCCGATGGTGGCGAAAACGGCTCAAGCGCGAGCTGCGACGGCTGCGCGAGTTGCACGAACTTGAGCAGCGGTTTCCGACCGCGCGCATCGAGGAGGAGGTGCAGATCGTCAATCCCAAAAATTTACGGCTCGGCAACCATGTCTATATCTGCAAAGGAAGCGTGCTGCACTGCGGCGGGGAACCGTGGTGCGACTTTCGGGGCGGCATTACGATCGGCGACCATGTGTACATTGCTCCCAACTGCGTGCTGTTCGGTGCCGGTGAAATAGAAATCGGCAACCGCTGCCAATTCGGCCCCGGTGTCATGCTGATTGCCCAAAGCCTTGATATGCGCAAAATCATGGATGAAACAACCCTTGACCGCCCATCGCCGCCCCATGTGTTTGGGAAAATCGTCCTGGAAGACGGCGTCATGATCGGTGCAGGCTCGATGGTACTCATGGGTGTTCGTATCGGTCGCGGCGCATACATTGCGGCCGGCTGTATTGTTAAAAACGACGTTGCGCCATATTCGTTTGTCATTCCGCGCGACCGATATAAAATTATCAACAGAAACTCACCGTTGGTTATCAAAAAATAACGGTTTTTTTCAGTGACCTATGAGCAACGGTTCACGTACTACATTCCCTGACTCGCTAATGCATATCGTTGCCGACGCTCTTCCCGATGCCTTGGTCCTGACTGACGATGAATTCAAGATCATATACCTTAACAGTGCGGCAGAAAAACTCTACGGCTATACTGCTCAGGAGGTACTTGGCAGCGATGTCTCGCTGCTCATTCCTCAAGACCAGCACAACCGCGAGAAAAACGCGCGAGAGGCATTTGTGCACGAAGCGCGCTCGAGCATTATGCACCGGTCTATCATTAATACCGGTATGCGCAGTGACGGCAGTTTGTTCACAGCCGAAATAACAAGTTTTATTGGGACAGTTTCCGGTCGCCGGATTTTCGGTGCCATCATCCGCGATGTGAGTGACCGAATTGCCAAAGAAAAAAGGATTATCGAGGACAGGAATTTTTTTGAGGCATTATTTGCCACCAGCCCTGATGGCATTTTGGTCACAGACAAAGACGGCTATATCATCAAGGTCAATCAGGCATTCCTCGACATGATGGGCTATACCGAAGGCGAGATCATCGGCAGGCACCCTGAAACATTGTACCCTGGGCAGTATGATCCTGAGCGGATTCCGCCGCATATCGAACAGGTGTTCCTCAACGGCACCATCAAAAATTATCAGACAAGGCGGCGGCGCAAGGACGGGACCATCATTGATGTTGAGCTGAGCATCTCCTTGCTCTGTGATGCAGACGGTAATCTCAAAGGCATGGTCTCCTGTGTGCGCGACATTACCGAGCGCAAACTTCTCGAGGAGCGGCGCGAACACCTTATCAGCGAGCTGCAGGATGCGCTGGCAAAAGTGAAGACGCTGAGCGGCCTGCTGCCGATCTGCGCCTCATGCAAACGGATCAGAACTGATACAGGCTACTGGCAGCAGATCGAATCGTTTATCAGCGAACATTCCGAAGCCGCGTTTAGCCACGGCATTTGCCCTGAGTGCATGAAAAAATTTTACCCCGAGCTCGTCCGCGACCAGACATAAACCCCTTTCTCGCTGCACGCTGCTGTTTCCTCACAAAACCTGCACCGGATCCACATCAAGCGAAATGCTCACCCCTGTTTTTTGCATGCAGCGTTGTGCCCGATCGACAATAGTCTGGGCAAAGGTGCGCACCCGCTGCGAACTGCGTGCTTTGAGCAGCATATGATACCGCCATCGGTTCCGGATCCGCTCGATCGGCGCAGGGCACGGCCCGAGCACCTCGATACCGGTCCGGGCAGGGTCAAGCTGTCGGGCAATCTCTCCCAGAGTCTGCGCTCCTGTACTGACCTGGGCACGATTCGTGCCTTCGCAGCGGAGGATGATCATCTTTGTATACGGCGGATATCCAAGGTCGCGCCGCGTTTTCATCTCCTGTGTGTAAAAAGCATGGTAATCGTGATGCTGTGCGCAGCGGATACTGTAATGATCGGGGGTGTAGGTCTGGATAATGACCTCGCCGGCAATTTCTCCTCTGCCCGCCCTGCCGGCTACCTGCGTAAGGAGCTGAAACGTTCGCTCGCTTGCCCGATAATCAGGAAAATGCAGCGACTGATCTGCACAGACCACCCCGACCAGCGTGACCTGCGGCAAATGGTAGCCTTTTACCAGCATCTGTGTTCCGATAAGAATGTCGATTGCGCCGCGGCTCATGGCGTTTACTATGGTTCGCACCGTGCCGCGCCGCGATGTTGTGTCCCGATCCATGCGTGCAATTCGTGCTGTCGGGAAGAGTGTCGCAAGCTCTGCTTCCAGCCGCTCGGTGCCCCATCCAAGCCAGGTCAGAAAATAACTACCGCATGCTGGGCACTCGCCTGTCAGCCCCCGGATAAAACCGCAGTAATGGCACCGCAGGTGTTTTTCTGCACGGTGATAAATCAGCGACACCGCGCAGTTCGGGCAGCGCAGCGCGGCGCCACAGGTCTGGCAGACATACACCGGTGCAAATCCCCGGCGGTTCAGAAACAGAATGCTTTGCCTGCCCTTCGCAAGATGGAGTGCAAGTGCCTCACGCAACGGATCGGAAAGGATCGGCACGGGCTTTGATCGTGAACTTTTTGCATTCAGAGGAACGATCTGCACCCGCGGGAGCGGTCGGTTTTCGATCCGTCGGGTGAGCGTTGCATAGGCGTATTTCCGGCTTTCGGCATTTGCAAAAGATTCAAGCGACGGTGTGGCAGACCCCAGCACAACCACGCATGATGCCATCTTGGCGCGCACCACGGCCATGTCTCGTGCATGATACCGCAGCCCATCTTCCTGTTTGTATGAGCTGTCGTGCTCCTCGTCCACGATAATCGCACCAAGATCTTTGCAGGGTGCAAACAGCGCTGACCGTGCACCGATAACGACCTTCATCGTTCCTGCGCGGATCATACGCCATGCATCAAACCGCTCGCCGTCGCTCAAACCGCTGTGCAGCATCACGACCGGCACCTTCAGACGCGAACTGATGCGATCATAGAGCTGGGCGGTCAGGGCAATCTCAGGCACAAGGTACAGGCACTGGCTGCCACGATCAATCACACGCTGCATCACCTGCAGATAAACCTCTGTTTTGCCGCTTCCCGTGATGCCGTGCAGCAGCAGGGGATAAAACCGCTGCCCATCAAGCGCAGGTTCAAGCAGTGCAAGTGCTGCTCGCTGCTCATCGTTCAGCACATGTTCCGCTTCGATACAGCACAGCTCCTGCTCAGGCGACAGCCTGAAGGTTTCACACTTCTGTGCGGTAATCAAGCCGGATTGCTCCAGCACAGAACACACGTGGCTGCACTGGCCGAACCGCTCGCGCAGCATCCGTTCTGACACCCGTCCGTGCTCCGTAATGCAGGCAAGCACAGCACGCTGCCGCTCGGTGAGCCGGCGTTCTGGTTGTGCGCCGGTTGCAGAAAACCATCGCTCCGTCTTAATCCGGATGCTGCGGCCCGGGCTGCGCAGAATACGCACAAAGCCTGCGCGGCACAGTGCGTTGAGGGTGTTTGAAAATCCTTGGACGCCGAGGTGAGTTCTGAGTGATTTCAGGGTGCGCGGCCCGCGTGCATGCAGAAGTTCAAGGAATTGCCTGAGCCGGGGTTCGGTCTGAGGATCCGTGCGTGCCTGGTTGCCCTCAGGTGTAAGGGCTGCGCGGTCTTCATAGGTTACGGTTAACCCCGGCGGCAGCGCGGTTTTGATTGTCAACCCGAGCGGATGGCAATAGTATTGGGAAATCCAGCGGTAAAACTGGAGATCGGCCGAAGAAAAGAGCGGCTCGGGATCGAGGATATCGATAATATCTTTAATCTCGGCATCAGGCGTGGACGACGCTTCTCCGAGCACATAACCGGTTATAATCCGTCTGCCGAACGGCACCAGAACCCGTGTTCCGGTCGCAACCCGTTCACCGAGTGCCTCAGGGATGCGATACGTAAACACCGATGTCAGGGGCAGAGGGACGGCAACCTCAAGGAGGCGGTTCACAGAATTCAGTACAGTGAAGTAATTACGGTTCGCTTATTCGATATACAACGGCGCTGCCCATTGAGCCGGCGGAACGAACTTGGTGCTGAATTCCTCCGCATCCAGTGCAAACAGGGGGCTGATTTCAACCGCGACCGATTCAGGTATGTCACAGCCTGCAGCGCGCAGCCACGATCGGTGCAGCCGCATCAGGGCAGCGCGCGCTGTCTCGGGAGAATCAGGTCCGGTTCTGTTCTTCACCGGCGCAAACTCCTCATCGCGCTCCACTGCGAGCGTACAGGAACGCTGGGCAAAGCCGAGGGCATCAAAAATAAACATCTCAAACTTGATGCCGCAGATGGTCTGCGGCGCACCAGTCTCAGGATCGAGCGCCGGAATATTCTTGCGTGCACAGTGAAACGGCAGCCGGACAGCAGGGTCCGTCGCAAGCTGTTCAATGAACCTGCGGTTGATCATGTGAATTGCAATATTGGCGCTGCTGAAAAGAAGTTCGCCGTTTGGGGTGCGTGCTGCAGCCTGTTCCGGTGACAGTTCACTATATTCAATGCACCCGAGCCTGCCGTTAATCAGACCGATGATACCGACGCGTTCATGGGGATCGCTCTTGGTAACGACCTTTGACGACATCTGCGCCCGGCCGTCAACATGAACACCGATAAACAGCGGATCTGCGATTTTGACAAGCGGGTTATCGACCTGAAAGTAAAAGACCTCGTCAATGCCGCGACGCGCCATGTCGGCAAGCGCACCGGAGGTTGCAAGCGCCTGAATCGATCCGCCGTGGCCGTTGGGATTTTTGAAAATCCGGTATTCAGGCGACAGAATCAAACGACCCATCAGGTCAAGGGATGGCACATCCTGTTGTCTGCACAGCCATACCTGTGCAGGATCGAGCCCGAAATATTGGTGCTGTTTGAAAAATGCATCGGTCAGCGCATGGTTATCGCGTGAGGTCATGATATACCATGGCAATACGGTCTGGTAGCGGTGCTGCAGCGCCCTGATGGTTTCGGCAAAAAGCTGAAACAGCGGTTTCCCTTTCACCGGTGTGATGGGAAAACACCCTTTAGGACCCTCAAAACCAAGTCGTGTCCCCTGTCCGCCGGCAACTAAAAACAGGGCAATGCGACCCCGGCGCAGATACTCCTCGCCGATGGCGATGCATCGGGCGCGTTCCGGATCGTTTGGTGGAAACCGCGTGACCGGCACCGGCGCAAAAACGGGTTCAGGAGGATGCTCGGTCTGCTGTTTCGTGAATAAGGCACGGAGCTCTCGGAGCTGGTGAACGTCGATCTGCTGGAGATCCTCACAAAGCGCCGCCTGTTGCGCCGGAGCTAGACGGTTGTAGATCTTCAGGAGGTGTTCTTGTCCATTATCGATAAGTAGCATGCGCAGTCGTTGTTCCATCACCATTATCCTTGTATGTCAACTCCCAGGGGGTTGTCGCTCGAGCAGTGTTTTGATTTTTTGGGTAAGTCCTTCGAGGTTTGCGGATTTCACAACATAGTCATCAGATGCCCATGCATTGAGGTCATGCTGATACTCGCCGTAAGCGGTGCACAAGATCACCGGCACGTGCGGCGACTGTTCCCGGACTTTTTTGAGCACTTCAAAGCCGTCCATGCCGGGCATTTTGATGTCGATCACAAGCAGATCAGGACGGTGTGCGGTGAACTTTTCGAGCGCCTCACGCCCGTCTGCTGCAAGGACCACTTCATAGCCCTGCTCCTCGAATTCTTCCTTGTACAGCAACCGGATGCTTTCTTCATCGTCAGCAAAGAGCAGCTTTTTCACGTCGCTATCCTCCATGGATGTCCGCATCTGCTACTTCCCGCAGATGTTCGGCAGCCTGCTCGGGCGGTGTTGGGTTCATATAAAATCCTGTGCCCCACTCAAATCCTGCAACCCGCACCAGCCGCGGAATAATTTCAATATGCCAGTGATAGAAGGGGCTGACGTCCCGGCTGAACGGTGAGGAGTGGAGCATATAGTTGTAGGGCGGGTTGCCGAGCGCCACGGCGATCTTTTTCATGGTGGTATTCATGATGGCAGCAAAGGCCTCGACCATGCGCTCATCTGCATCTTCAAACGAAGCGGCGTGCTGTTTCGGAATAATGCACGTTTCAAACGGAAACCGTGATGCATACGGCGCAAAGGCAAGAAAATGCTCGTTTTCATCGGCAATCCGTCGCCCGTCCGCCTGTTCCTGGGTCACAATATCGCAAAAAACGCAGCGCCCCTTCTGGTGAAAGTACGTTTGCGCGCCGTCGAGTTCCTCAAGCGCCCGTTTCGGCACAACGGGTAAAGCAATGAGCTGGGAATGCGGATGTTCCAGCGTCGATCCTGCTCGTTCGCCGTAGTTTTTAAACACCGAAACGTAGTGCATCCTGCTGTCTTGCTTCAAAGCGCGGATGCGCTGCCGGTATGCAATAATGATATCGCGGTAATCCGCTGCGCTGAGCGATAGGGCATCAGCATGATGGTCGGCGGTCTCGATAATGATTTCATGCACCCCCAGACCATTCATCCGCTCATAAATTCCTTCGCTGATGCGGCGCAGCTCACCGGTGCTGATCAAAGCCGGAAACTTGTTCGGCACCACCCGAAGCCTCCAACCGGGTCCATCCGGGGGCGTTGTTGGTTCGCGAAACGCAAACACCTCGTGGGGCGTTTTGTCCTCATTACCGGGGCACAGGGGACAAAACCCGCCGCTCCGGATCAAACTTTTATGGATGCCCAGATCAAACGGTCGTTTTGAACGTTCGGTGGCAATGATAACCCATCGGTCGATAATTGGATCTTTTCTTAGTTCCGGCACGCTCTGTTCTCCTCACTGCTGCAGGCATTCTCAAAGTGTATCACAGCACTCCTCTAAAAACAATCAGCGTCCTGCGCTATGGACTGCGGCACGGGATGCTGCGCATTACAAACAGATGCTCAGGTCGGTCGCACCTGATCTTTTTCACCCGGAAACCGATATAAATGGAGGTGTACCGTACGATGCACCTCGGCCCCGGATTCCAGAGGCAGCGACCAGTGCAGCAGCACCGTAGTGCCCTGATACATACGCTCAAGCCTGTCCTCGGTACGGGCTATGGTGTACACCGGAAACATCCAAACGCTGCCGGCAGGCTCCAGCGCCACGCGCACACCAAATCCGTTCCATGCATCCTTAACGTCAAATGCCGGAATGTCGTCTAACGCCACCGTTGCATCCATCGTCTGCTTGCCGTACGCGGTGCCGGCAAAATGAACGTATTTGAGCGGATCGTTGGCGGCGAGCAGCGTGCAGTTGAGCTCAACGCCGAACCACGCCCGGTACGCCTGCAATGAGCCCGAGCGCAGACAGTATGCAACCGTGAGAGCACTGTGTGCATCGTGAACCGCGATCGTTTTGGTGATGCGCAAAGGATGGCTCTGGTAGCCGTCGGCCACGGTGCCGTCGCGCACGAGCACAAACGTCACCGCCGGCACTCTTGGATCTTTGGCAATATGCTCGAGCCGGTACGGCGCAGCGATGAAGTCGCCGCGTTCGGTATACTGTGCCCGCGAAAAGGACGTCAACGTCGTTGCAGGATCCAGAACATGGTCAAGAAACAGGGTGCGCTGGTACCAGTCATATACCAGATGCTCATGCAGTTCTTCCTGCGAAATGCGACAGGCTTCCTGCACTGCCTGTGGGAAAAAATCGTTCATGGTGACTGGTGACGCCGGGGTGCCATTGTGTTTTAACGTGCGGTGATAGGCTTCGCGCTTTCGGGTAAAGGTGTTCGCGATGTTAAATGCGCACGGCTTATAGTCAAGTTCAAACACGCTGCCGCCATTGCGCGGTGAGCAGTAGACGTTGAGGTTTTTGCCCGAAACCAGCACATCATCGAATAAATCTTTATTGAAGTCCGTGACCTGGTAGTCGATCCAGTCCGTGTCGCCGTGTTCTGCGCTGTCCATAATCGTTTCTGCTGTGATCAGATGGGCGTAACCCGCATGGCGCAAATAGTTCAGGTACACACCGCCGAACAGCCCGTGCCAGTAAGCACAGTTACACTGTCCTTTATAGAGTTCACGCCGGGCATCCTCCACCGGCAGCCCCGCAGCCGAGAGCTTCTCAAAACGCTCGCTCACCAGCAGCATCTTTTTATGGATCTGGTTGCTTTCAGGGTATTTTGCCAGAAAGTTGTTCCAATACCCGCCGCGGATGAAAACCCGGCAGGCATCGCGGAGCCCCAGCGAAGTGAGTTTTTCCCGCAGCATTGCAAACCGCATCACGGCATCTGCTGGCAACGCCCACTCCATCATTTCCTCATAGGAGAGGGTGGGCAGGTAGATCTGGCCTTGCGGCGGGTGTTCGGCATAATATTCCGACAAGGTGCGCATGCAAATCATATCTGCATGGTGCTCGAGCAGTGAAAAAAAACGTTCCAACCATCCCTGCTCGTAAACCCACGCAAACGTGCCCGGCCACATACCGAACTTTTCGCCATCATCTCCATAGGTAATGGCGCAGTGCTCATCCTCGCCGGCAAAAAACTTCATGTACTGGATTGTCTTTTCTGGAGGCTGAAACGGGATGCTATAGCGGAGTTGCACATCGATCGGGAAGACCGCAAGAGTCTTACCTTCACGTTCAGTCACATAATAGCCGCGGATATCTTCGGGATCGAGTCCTGCGCTGACAAAATGGGTGCTGTCAAGGAGGGTATAGGCAAGATGTGCGGCAGCGAGCAGTTTTGGGAGCACCGGATCCCACACGCGCTCGGGAATCCATGCGCCGCGCGGCATTCGGGAAAAACGTGCGCCGAGATACTGGTTCATAAGTTCAAGTTGGCCAACCACATCGGGCTCGCGCACGATTGAAAAGATCGGCTCATAAAACCCGCCACCCAGCAGCTCAATCTGTCGGCGCTCCTCGAGTTCTTTGAGCATATCCAAAAATGCCGGTTGCTCTGCGTCAAACCATTCAAGCAGCGGGCCCGAATAATGCAGTGTTGCCTTGATCCGCGGATGGCGGCGTAAACACTCGATAAACGGACGATAGGCGCTCGTAAACGCCTTATGGAAGACATGCTCGAAGTTTCCTACAGGCTGATGATTATGAATACAGAGCTGAAAGGAAATGTGCTTCATGCGCCCTGGTAGGTGAGACAAACCGAGAGAAATAAAGGGTTTATGCTAGTACCGTCCGGGATTGTCAGATCTGCTTATGCGAGACGGGCTTTTTCCTTCTTTTCCTGCTCTTCCTTGCACCTGATACACAAAGTCGTCACGGGGCGGACATTGAGGCGCTGTTCGGAAATCTCATCGCCGCAGGATTCGCAGATGCCGAAAGTTCCGTTATCGATCCGCTCAAGTGCCTGCTGGATCTTTGTTTTCAGCTTCCGCTCCCGGTCCCGTATCCGCAAAACAAAGTTGCGATCCGACTCCAAGGTCGCCCGGTCGTTGGGATCAGGGAACGAGCCATCGTCATCGAGCATTTCGCTCACCGTCTCCTTGGCTCCGTCGGCAAGCGCTGCCAAGTGCTGTTCAAGCAGTTTTTTGTAATAACGAAGCTTTTTCTTTTCCATACATCAACTCCACCCTGCAGCAGATGCTCTGGTGTGCCTGGCATTTTCCGGTATATGCGTCATCACTGCAGGTTCATTCACCGACGCTGAAATACGCCGCTCTTGCCACCCCGTTTGGACAGCAGCCGCAGGTCGGTCACCGTTATTTCGCGATCAATTGCCTTACACATATCATAGATCGTCAGCGATGCGGTCGCCACGGCAACAAGTGCTTCCATTTCAACGCCGGTTCTGCCGACCAATCGCACCGTTGCACGCACCTCAATGCAATGACGCTGCGCATCGGGCAGAAAATCCATGCTTACCGATGTCAGGGGCAGAGGATGACACATGGGAATGAGTGAACCGGTTTTCTTTGCCGCCATGATGCCAGCAATTTGTGCCACTGCCAGCACATCCCCTTTTTCCACTGTACGATCCATGATACGCCGGAAGGTCTCCTCGTTCATATGCACCACTGCTGCTGCCGTTGCCTCGCGAAGGGTTTCGGGCTTTTCGCTCACATCAACCATGCGCGAGCGTCCTGCAGTATCAAAATGCGTGAGCTGGTGGTTGCTGTGGTTGTGGTGCTGCATACCGTATCCTTCCTTGCCCCCTTTTATAGCAAAACCCACCCCTCGTCAAGACGATTATCAGTGCTGGCCGGATCTGTTTTTCTTTGACAGTGTGGCCTGTGCTCCTATATATTTTTTTTAACATTTTCCTTGGCAGGAGTCCTCTATGCAAATTCCCATTAAAAGCATTACTGTTAAACATCGCGCGCGGTCCTCGCTTGGGGATCTTGCTTCGCTTAGAGAAAGCATGCGTGAGCTCGGGTTGCTCAATCCCATTGTCGTGACCGAACGCCATGAACTGGTTGCAGGCCACCGACGTCTTGCAGCAGCGCAACAACTGGGGTGGGAAACGATCGAGGCAACGGTCGTGAAGGCACGGGACGAGGCAGACCTGCTTGCCATGGAAATCGACGAAAACCTCCAACGCCTTGACTTTAGCCCTGAAGAGCTTGCCCGGGCACAACGCCGGCTTGAAAAATTGCGGCACCCGACGCTGCTCGGGAAACTGTTTCGCATCCTCCGCCGCTTTATCCGGTGGCTCTTTGAAAAAACCTAACGCGTGAATGAATCAGCACGCACAAAAATACATTTGTGCTGATTATTGCGTGTCCAGAGGTGGGTATATATGTTCGGCGCCGTGGATTGCCTCTCTCATCAAACAAGCCGAAAAACACTTACTCTGATCACCGCCTAACACTTTATCCCCTGCCCGTTCAGCTGCCGAGCAGCAGCACAAAAGACCGCGGAGCTGCAGTATAGGTATGCTGTAAGGTAAGTTCTGTGCCCGGTGGATCAATGAAATCTTCGCCTGCTGGGAGCGCCGTATCAATAATGCGGCGCCACCGGATGCCTTCTTGGGCAGGCAGAAGAACCTGAATCTGATCGCAGCCTGCATGCAGGATAAAAAAAAGAACATTGCAACCTTCGGCAGCGTGCTCAGTGGTGCCGGCTATTTGAAAACAGATGGTTTTGGTTTCTGGATGATGCCAGTCGGGCTGCCCGAGTTTTTCGTTATACCAGAGGATATCCGGTAGTTCAGCGCCACAGGATGCCGTACCCTTGAAAAAATGTCTCCCCTGGAGCACGGCAAAGCGTTTCCTCAGTGCGATAGCCCGCCGACAGAATGCCACCATATCGGCATTGGTGCGGCACATATTCCAGTCATACCAGCTTATTTCGTTATCCTGGCAATAGGCATTGTTGTTACCGCGTTGGGTTCTTAAAAACTCGTCGCCGCCAAGCAGCATGGGCGTGCCACGCGAAAACAGCAGGCAACACAGAAAGTTTTTTGCCATCTGCCGTCGCAGCGAAAGGATCGCGGGATCGTTTGTGTCACCCTCGACGCCGCAGTTCCACGAAAAGTTTTCGTCTCTGCCGTCGCGGTTATCTTCCCCGTTTGCCTCGTTATGTTTTGTGTTGTACGAGACAAGGTCATACAGGGTAAATCCGTCGTGACAGGTCACGAAATTGATGCTGTTGGAGGGATGCCGCCCGTCAGCAGCATAGAGATCGGCAGATCCGGTAAGCCGCCACCCCAAATCCTGAACCTGCCCCGGATCTCCCCGGTAAAATCGGCGTACAGTATCGCGAAATTTTCCGTTCCATTCAGACCAGTCAACCGGAAAATTGCCGAGCTGATAGGTTTCGATATCCCAGGGTTCTGCGATAATTTTAATCGTGGCAAGAAGAGGGTCCTGAGAAATTGCATCAAAAAACGAGGCCGATTTGTCAAACCTCCCCTGTTCCCGGCCGAGCGCAGTTGCAAGGTCAAACCTGAAGCCGTCAACGTGCATTTCCTGAACCCAATAGCGCAGGGAATCCATTACCAGCCGCATGACCGCTGGTTCGGCAAGGTTCATGCTATTGCCGCAGCCGGTGATGTCACGGTATTTTCGCAGCGGCTCCTCGGGCGTGCCGTCAAGGCAGTAATAGGTCAGATTATCAATGCCGCGAAAACAGAGCGTCGGCCCGAGCTCGTTCCCTTCTCCGGTATGGTTGTACACGACATCCATGATCACCTCGATCCCGACGCGATGCAGTTCACGCACCAGTGTTTTGAACTCCTGTACCTGACAGCCGGGAAATGTTTTGCTGCAGTAGGAAAACTCGGGGGCGAAATATCCGATCGTATTATAACCCCAGTAGTTGGTAAGCCCTCGTACCCGGTGATAATCTTCGACAAAAAACTCATGCAGGGGCAAGAACTCAACAGCATTGATGCCGAGGTGTTGCAGATAAGGTATCTTTTCAATAAATCCACGGTAGGTACCGGGCTCGCGAACGCCTGATGACGGATGTGCTGTAAAACCTTTAAGATGGGTTTCGTAAATGATCAACCGGTCAAGCGGAATATCAGGTCGTGTATCGCCCTGCCAGTCAAACGCCGGGTCGACCACAATACACTTTGGCATCACCTGCGTATTATCGCGCTCGTCCATGACAAGGTCTTTGTGCGGACTAAGTGCATCATAGGCGAGAAGCAGATTTTCGCTGTTGATGCATTTCCCGGTCACCGCCTTTGCATACGGGTCAAGGAGGAGTTTGTGGGGATTAAACCGCAATCCTCTGGGGGGATCATAGTCGCCGTGCACCTTATATCCGTAGAGCTGGCCTGCGCCGATGCCGTGGACGAACACGTGCCAAATATACCGGTCGCGATGCTCAAGCCTGATGCAATCTGTAGGCGATCCGTCAGGGCGATCAAACAGCAACAGAAGCACGGCAGTAGCGTGGCGCGAATATAGGGCAAAGTTCACGCCGTCGGGATAGAGCGTTGCGCCGAGCGGATAGTATTTGCCCGGAGATAACTTCTTTGTTGTTCGGTGGATCAGAACATCAGGCATAGAAATAAAGAACGATGCTGTGTTTTTTCTTGTCTGTACCTGATTGTAATACAGACCGATGTGCTCTTCCAGCATTGTTTTGACATCAACGGACATTTTTGATATAATACACCACACAATGACACTGTAGAGTGCGCGCTTCTGAAAGGAGAACTATATGGCACGGATTTTCAATTTCTCTGCTGGCCCGTCGATGCTTCCTGTTGAAACCCTCCAGGAAGCTGCGGAAAAACTCGTCGAATTTGATAATACTGGCATGTCGCTCATTGAAATGAGCCATCGCGGTAAAACATACGAGTCTGTCCACAACGAAACCATCTCTCTCGTGCGAGAGCTGCTTGCTGTTCCCAATAATTATCATATCCTCTTGCTGCAGGGCGGTGCAACGCTGCAATTCGGTATGGTACCGCTGGCATTTCTCCGTCAGGGCACAACAGCATCCTATATCCTGACCGGATCGTGGGCAAAAAAAGCCCACGATGATGCAAAAATCGTGGGCACAACATCGGTTATCTGGGACGGCAAAGCAGACAATTATACCCGCATCCCGGCGCAGAGCGAGCTGAACATCCCCAGCGATGCTGCATACGTGCATATTTGTTCAAATGAAACCATCGGCGGCATCCAGTGGGCAACCTTCCCCGATACCGGCGGTGTACCGCTGATTGCAGACATGTCCTCTGATATCTTGTCCCGCCCCTTGCCGTGGGATAAGATCGACATGGTGTATGCCGGGACGCAGAAAAATCTCGCACCGGCAGGGATGGCGCTGGTGATCATGAGCGATCGGTTGGCCAAAGCCGCGCGCACCGATCTTCCGGCCTATCTGCGGTATGACCTGCATATTCAAAACAACTCGCTCTACAATACTCCGCCATCGTTTGTTGTCTGGATGACCGGACTTACCCTCAAATGGGTTAAGTCAATCGGCGGGCTGCAGGAAATCGAACGCCGCAGGGATGAAAAGGCGCGCATGCTGTACGGTATGATCGACTGCAGCGGCGGTTTTTACAGAAATCCGGTCGACAAGGAAAGCCGCTCCATGATGAACGTCGTATGGCGGCTGCCCAGCGAGGAGCTCGAAGAAAAATTCATTAAAGAGGCAAAACAGGAGGGGCTTGACGGGCTGAAAGGGCACCGCTCGGTTGGCGGCTGTCGGGCTTCGATCTATAATGCAATGCCCCTTGCAGGCGTCAAGGCACTGGTGCAGTTCATGAAACACTTCATGGCAAAAAACGGTTAATACGAGCAAACTTGTCATCGTCTTATCGACGCGCTCCCGTCATGCGGTGGCGCGTCGTTTTTTTGGTGATCGTTGCGCTTGGTTTCGGCACTCCCCATAAACTCGGGCATAGTTGCTTCGCTGCCGTGGCTGATGCCTTCACGGGTAATGACTTTCCACAGCGTTATCAAAAGAATTCGCAGATCAAGCCAGAGCGAGCAGTGGTCAACATACCATACATCATAGGCAAACTTCTCCTCCCATGAGAGCGCATTGCGTCCATTGACCTGTGCCCATCCGGTAATGCCCGGTTTCACGTTATGGCGCCGCGCCTGCTCCGGCGTGTAGCGGTCAAGGTACTGCATAAGCAGCGGTCGTGGGCCTACTAAACTCATGTCCCCGCAGAGCACATTCCAGAGCGTCGGAAGCTCATCAAGGCTTGTGCTCCGAAGAATCCTCCCCAGGCGTGTCAACCGCACCCCATCAGATGCTGCGGTCTCCTCGCCCGGCTTTGGATGGCGCATGGTTCGGAATTTGAATAGCATAAACGGCTTACCGTACAGCCCCGGCCGCTGCTGCCGAAACAACACTGGCTTGCCCATGTTCACCCGTATTGCTCCGGCAATAAAGGCAAGCAACGGTGAAAGCACCAGCAGCAGCGTAAAGCTGACGAGCACATCGATCAACCGTTTAATAACTTTGGCAAAGGGAGGCATACAAGGTTTCTCATATCGAGATTCATTTTTATGATACAGCATTACCCTACCGAAATCGACGGTTTTTTCGGCAACAGGTATCGTGTTTTTCCCTGTTCAGCATCCCGCAGAATTGACAGACATTGCCGGAGATGATACAACTCCCTCATCGCTCATTGAAAGGGTGTGAATGAAAAGAATCAAAAAAGGAGTCTCCGAGAAGGAGGAACTGCAAACCCTGAGCTATATAAAGTTGTTCGCATTATATCTTGCCACTCAGCTCTCAGTACTCATTTGATATGTACACCATCGAAGCCGAACACCTGACCAAATTCTACGGCAGCGCACGGGGCGTTGTGGATCTTTCGTTCACGGTCGAGCGGGGTGAAATTGTCGGCTTTCTCGGCCCCAACGGGTCGGGCAAGACAACCACCATGCGGATGCTGACCTGCTTCTTCCCTCCCACCAGCGGCACGGCCCGCATCTGCGGCCACGATATCGTTCGTGAACCGCTCGCGGTCAGGCGCGCAATCGGCTATCTTCCGGAAAGCGTGCCCCTCTACCTTGATATGCCGGTCAGGAGCTATCTTCATTTTTTTGCCGAAGTTAAAGGCGTGCCATCCCGCCAGCGGCGGCAGCGTGTCGAGGAAACCATGCAGCGGTGCGGCCTTGAACAGTATGCGCACCGCTTAATCCGCAAGCTTTCAAAAGGCTATCGCCAACGGGTCGGCATTGCACAGGCGCTGCTCGGCGATCCAGAAGTGCTCATTCTCGATGAGCCGACCATCGGCCTCGATCCGCGGCAGATCATCGAAATCAGAAACCTCATCAAAGAACTCGGAAGCTCCCGCACCGTCATCCTCAGCACCCATATTCTGCCGGAAGTCAGTATGACCTGTACCCGGGTGATGATTATCCATGAGGGGAGGCTGATTGCCATCGACACACCCGATAACCTCATGCGCCGAATCCAGCAGACTCCCCGTATTTTGCTCAGGGCACATGGACCTGAGCACGAGCTGATCAGAACCCTTGCTGCACTCCCCAACGTGCGGTCGGTGCAGCGCACCTCAACCGGTGCTGCGGCGCTTGATTATTATCAGATCGATACCGAACCCGACGGGCAGGTTATGAGCGAGATTGCCCGCGTCGTGGTCGAGGCTGGTTGGCAGCTTCAGGAGCTCCGGCCGCTCGACATCACACTTGAGCAGATCTTTATCCAACTGATCACAGACGAGCAGACAGGTCCCCGGCCATGCTGATCCATACCATTGCACGCCGCGAGCTAAAAGCCTATTTTACGTCCCTGATTGCCTATACAGTGATTGCCACGTTCCTTGCGGTCTCCGGATACTTTTTTTATACCAATATGGTGATGTTTGTGATGTTTGTGGGGTCGGATGTTCGCTTGGGACTGTGGCAGCAGACGTTTTACGACATGCGCTTTGTGCTGGTCTCGCTGATGCCGCTGCTGACCATGCGGCTGTTTGCCGAAGAAAAAAAACTCGGCACCATCGAGCTGTTGTTCACCAGCCCGCTGCAGGATGTGGATATCATACTTGGGAAATACCTTGCGAGTGTGCTCGTACTCGTGCTGATGCTTGTGCTTACAGTGCTCTACCCAATTCTACTCGCCATCGTTTTCAGTGTGGATATCGGACCGGTTGCAACCGGCTATCTGGGGCTTTTCCTCATGGGATCGGCGTGCATTGCCTGCGGTTTGTTTCTCTCCTCGCTTACCGAAAACCAGATTGTAGCGGCGATGGCAACCCTGGGAGTTTTATTACTCTTGTGGTTCATTGACTGGAACGAGGGCATTGCAGGTGCGGCAACGATCAGGGTGTTGCATCAACTTTCGTTTTCAGAGCATTTTCTAAACTTTATCCGAGGTGTTATCGAACTTGATGATGTGGTGTACTATGTAAGCCTGACCGTGCTGTTTCTCTGCTGCACCGCGTGGTCACTTGAATCGCGCAAATGGAGGGGCAGGGCATGACGCGGCCGTCGGCTGTCTCGCGGGAACTGCTGCTGCACGGGATCGAGCTCGCTCTGGTGCTCTTTTTCTGCAGTGGTTCGTTGGTGCTCGTCAATTATATTGCCTATCGCCACAATCTGCGTATTGACACAACGCCCGAACGCAGGTTTTCGCTGTCCGAGCACACCATTACGGTACTACGCAGCCTTGTTGATGATGTGCATGCAACCGTTTTTTACCGGCGGCAGGATTTGCGCACCATACGCGATGTGCTGGAGCTTTTTGCCCGCGCCACACCCCGTTTTACCTATGAATGTATTGAGCTTGAAAAAAATCCCGTGCGCGCACAGGCACTCGGTATCAGCGGTTTTGGATCAGGCGTGCTCACCTATAAAGGCAGACGCGAAAAAGTGCGTTTTGTGAATGAAGAAAACCTGCTCAGTGCCATCATCAAACTCATAGAGCCGGGCGAAAAAATTATCCATTTTGTGCAGGGGCACGGCGAGAAGGAGATCAGCGACACCGACGAGAAAACGAGCTGTAGCATGGTGCGGCAGGCACTCGAGGCTGAAAACTACCGCGTTCAGCGCCTCCTGCTCATGCAGACAGAAACAATCCCGGAAGATACCCTTGTCCTCATCATCGCCGGCCCGCAGAAGGATTTCCTTCCGCGTGAGCTCGATATGATTGATGCGTATCTGCGCAGGGGCGGTCGAGTGCTGATGCTGCTCGATCCGTTCCCGCTGCCCGCCGTAGAGCAATATCTTTCGGGCCATGGTATTACTATTGCTCGGGATTTTATCATTGACCTGCACAGTAAACTGTTGAACTTTGACCAGTTGACACCGGTCATCGTGCCTGCCAAAGGACACCCGATCGCCCGCTATTTAAATCAGGCGGCAATCTTCCCGCTGTGTCGATCCGTCATGCTCAATGAGCACAACACCGGCGATCCCATCGCATGGTCAAGCCCTGATAGCTGGGCAGAACGTGATACTCGCAGCGTTCATGAAGATCGGGCACGATTTGACGACAAGCAAGATGTGCGCGGTCCGGTATCGGTCGGCGTTGCTCTTCAGATTGAGGCAGCAGGCGGTCAAGGACACCTTGTGGTGATCGGCAATTCAAATTTTGTGACAAACCATTATATCAATGTGCTCGGCAACAAAGACTTCTTTCTTAATACCGTCAACTGGCTTGCTGAAAAGCACCTGCTTATGTCGTCCCGCACAAGCCCGGAACGCTCACAGATGTCCATGTTCTTCCTGACGGAAAATGAAGCACGGCTCGTGTTGTGGTCTGCGGTTGTCGGGCAACCTGCGCTTGTTTTGTGTGTAGGAATCGGTATTGTCGTGTGGAGGCGGATGCGGCGATGAACTTCAGGCGAATACTGTGCTGGGCAGCCCTTTTTACCTGCCTGCTGCTCTCTGTGCTCTTCTTTGAACGCCAACCCCGTGAGGTGCACCCTCCTGCAACCGAGCAGTCGCAGCCGCGGGTTTTTACCTGTAACGAGGAACAGGTTCAGGAGATTACCGTCATCCGGGGCGCGCAGCAGCTTCGCCTTATACGGAATGGTCGCGACTGGAGAACAGAACCCGACTGCACCGACCGGATCAGCAAAGATCATATCAAAAGTTTTATCACTGCACTGCTCGAGACGACGCAGATCGACACAGTGGGAGGAGCCGAGCTATCGCGGGAACCGTTCGGTCTTATGAGTCCGTGGGCACGGATTGTACTCCGTTGTGAAGCAAACGAAGAGCCCGTTGAACTTGAGCTCGGCGCCATGACGCCATCCAACATCAGCCTGTATGCCTCCCTTAAAGGCAGTGACCGTGTCATCCTGATCGGCACCTATCTCCGCTTCTCCCTCAACATCCTTTTTGACAGTGCCGGACTGAAATAAGGCACTACAGCCGCTGGTACAGCCATGCAGGAATGTATTTTCGGTGCCGTGTGAGCAGCGCACAAAGCAGCCGCAGATTGTACTGTTCCAGCCATCCGGCAGCGCTTCGCGCCACCTCCCAGCGCGTGACCCCCGCTCTGAGCACCAAAACAGCTCCGTCGACCGCCTGCGAAAGGAAGCTGGCATCGCTATACATGGTGACTGCCGGTGTATCAATCAGCACCCAGTCGGCATGATTCCGTGCCTGCCAGAGCAGTTCCTTGCACCGCTGGTTTTGCAGCAAGAGCGCGGGGTTATCCGTCAGTGCACCGGCAGGAACAAGCATGAGGTTTTCGACGGCTGTTCGCTTCGCCACCTCTTCCACCGTCATGCCTGCTGTGATTGCATCTGAGAGCCCAGCAGCATCCTCGCACGAACAGAGCCTATGGAGCAGCGGTGCACGAAGGTTTGCATCGATCAGCACTACCCTGCTCCCCTGACGGGCGAGGACGCAGCCCAGAGCAACCAGCGCCCATGACGTTCCGGTCTGATCTGCGGCACCGGTAAACAACACGCATCGGGTGCTGGCATCGGGAAGAGCGCGCTCAAGGCAGTGGCTCAGCCGCATGCACTGCTCAATCGTATCTTTTGACTGCTGGAGACGAAGCGCCAGTGCCTGTTCTTGAGGGGAGAGCTCAGGCAGCGCTGCAGGAGCTGTGCAGCCAAGCACGGTCGAAACATCGCCGACCGTGTCAAACGTATGGGTTACATACTCCCGAAGCAATGCGAGCATGATGCCTGCACCCAGACCGATAAAGGCGGCGACAAGCAGTACAAGGGCGGCATTGGGACGTACGGGTTTGATCGGCGGTAATGCCGGCTCGATGACACTAAAGTGCGCCAGTTTCTGTTCTTCCATCGCACGTGCAATGCGTGCCTCTTCGGTCTTTTTTGCATATAGGAGATAATTCTCCTCATCAATTTTCACCTGCCGCTCAAGTTCGTTAAGTCGCGTTTCTGCCTTGTCGAGCTGCCCAAGCGCAAGCCGGTACTGGGTGATCTGCTGGCCGAGTTTCTTTTCCTTGCTTCGCAGGGCGGCAAGCCGTTTTTGGATCTCGTCGCGCTCGCGTGGTGTCGTCCCTGCGGTTTCAGCAAGGTCCTCCTGTTGGCTGATATCGGCACGGGTTTTTCCAAGTTCTACCTCCATATCGGAAATCTGAAGCAGCAGCAGACTCTTTTGCTTCTGGATCGAACTGATGTTGTTTTCGTTGCGGAACAGTCCAAGCTCCTCTTGCGATGCTTTGAGTTTTTTCTCCATCAGCTCAAGCTGCTCCTTAAAAAATTCATACTTCTGGTGCTGACGCCGTGCCGACAGATACTGTTCGATAAACCGCTCGACGAGTTTATTGACAACCTCGGCAGCAATGACCGGATCGCGATGCTGAAACAGCACCGTAATAATGGGTCCTTTGCGGACTGTCAGGCTGTCGCGAAAACGATCGTACGCGCGCTGGAGCGGCGTGAGCTCAGAAAACAGGGGCTTCCCGCCGATGCCGGGATAAATCTTTTCAATCCCGACCTCCTGCAACACGCGCTCGATGAGAAACCGGCCGGTCAACATTTCAACAGCGGCATCAATATGTTGGGTAAGGACCGCCGTATTTTCGGTCGTATCAGGGCTTGGGCTCAGCACAAGCAGCTTGGAATCTGCTTCATACACCGGTCCGACAATGAGAGCGGCCATCGTTGCTGCGACAACTGCCGCACACACCGTAACCATAACAATGCGTTTATGCTTGAACAGAACCAGAAACAAATCCCGAAGCGTATGGTATGACCGCTTTTTTGCTGCCATATCTGCTCCTTTCCAATATCCCTGTGCCTGCTTACCACCGTGCCCGTCTGTTCATGAATATATCATGCCACAACTGCACGAAAAAAAGAACAACGAGCACGCCCGAAACATCCTGCAATGGATTGTGCCGGTACCCCCACAACAGGTGCCGGACATACTGCGGATCAAAATATCCGGTTGCCTTGATCCGCTCCGGTGACAGCAGCTCTTGTACCAGCTCGTCAATCTGCGCAAGAAACCACTTCGGCGGCGGGCTGAGCGGCTGTTTATGCCGTTTACAGACTTCAGGCGGCACAAAACCCGCCATACTTTTTTTTAGAATATACTTCTCTGTAAGTCCGTGAAGTTTGAGGTGCGATGGAATTCTGAATGCAAACTCTACGAGCCGGTGATCAAGAAAAAGCGGCCGCAGTTCTACGGAATGCGCCATGCTCATCGTATCGGCAAGCGGCAGGGTAAGGTTCAAGAGCCGCATCTTCGTTTCAAGATAAAGCGCCTGATCGATGAGATGTCGATGGGCGATCTGCTCTGGATCAAAAAAGAACGGCTCTTCGGGTGGCGTGTCTTCAAGGAGTGCGGCAAACTCGCGCGCATAAAGGTGCTGCTTTTCCTGAAACGCTTGGAACCGGTACGGCAGTGCAGGATAGCCGACCGGAAAGCGTGCACCAGCGCTAAAAAGATGGATGTAATGAAGTTCGGCATTATCTGGTGAGACAAGCTCCGGGAAAATTCTGCGAAGTACGTTCTTGCGCATTCTGCTGTCCGTGCGGCCGATGAACTGCATGGCTTTGAGCACTTTAAAGTAGTCATACCCTGCAAGGATCTCATCAGCTCCGTCACCCGACAACACGACTTTAATGCCCTGTTCACGGGCTTTTTTTGCAAGCAGCAGCAGGGGCAGGTTCAAAAGCGAGACCAATGGATTTTCAAGATGATAGACAAGGCGCGGAATATCGTCGGGCGTAAGCGTGCAGACAAATTCGATGGCATGGGTGCCGCACCATGCAGCAACGCGTCGTGCATAGGCAGATTCATCATAGTGTGCATCGTGAAACGTTATGGTAAAGGTTGTCACCTGCTGTGGCACAAGACGGGAATACACGCTGACAATCGTGCTTGAATCAATGCCACCGCTCAAATAGGCACCGACCGGAACATCCGCAACCAGCCCTTCACGCACTGCTGCCTCGACGTGCGCTCTGAATGCTGCAGCGATCTCATCAACGCTGTCGTCAAGTAACGGCGCCTCGAGCGGAATATCCCAGTACTGGTGCACTGTCTTCCCTGACGGGCGTATGCTGATCCAGTGGCCGGGCAGCACCTGATGGATACCCTTGAAAAAGGTGTACGGTGCAAGGTTGAAACCATAGGTGAAGAGAGCATCCAGCGCAGGCGGGTAGAGTTCAGGGGCGAGGTCGGGATGCTGCAGAAGCGCTTTGATCTCTGAGGCAAACAGCACGCTCCCATCCGCAAGCTCGGTGATAAAAAGCGGCTTGATGCCAAACCGATCCCGCGCGAGGAACAGCTCACGCTCGCAGCGGTTCCAGATACACAAGGCAAACATGCCCCTGAAATGTTCAAGGCAGGCCGGTCCCCATGCACGGTAGGCTTCAAGCACAACCTCAGTATCGCTGTGCGTACGGAATATATGACCGCGCTGTTCAAGCTCGCGGCGGATGTCCCGGTAATTATAGATTTCACCGTTAAAAACGATACAAAATTGCCCGTCCTCTGACACGACCGGCTGATCGCCGGTATCGAGGTCGATAATGCTCAGACGGCGGCAGGCAAGCTGAACGGTCTCATCACAGAAAAATCCTTCCTGATCAGGGCCGCGATGCGCAATGGCAGATGACATAGCCTTGATGATCTTCCGATCAGGGTGCACGCCGGTGCACTTATAGATGCCTGCAATACCGCACATGCGTGATAATGGTGAGCGGTGAAGGGTGAAGCGCTGCGCTTATCTTCTTTGCGCGCAGTATAGGGGAAACATTCATTGCGTGTCAAGGCAAAGAGGCCACAACCTGCAGTTGACAGGCTGCCGTGCATCCCGTATTATCAAAAAAAACCGTATGCCCCGGTGGGGCAAGGAGTTTCCATGGAAAAGCATCAAAAGTTTTCTTTGTGGTATGCGCTTATCGGGATTTGGGTGGTGCTGATTCTGCAAAACCTGCTGATCGCATTCTTTTCCGTGCAGACCATCCCTTACAGCCAGTTTCTCAAACTGCTCAAGGAGAACAAAATTACCGAGGTCGCGATCACCGCTAACAAAATTCAGGGCAAAATGCGTGTTGACGGCGAGGAAGGCAAGGAAGTTTTGTTTAGGACGATCCGCGTCGATCCCGACCTCTCGGAGCTCCTTGATCAGCACGGCGTTGTCTTCAAAGGCGAAATCGAATCAACGTTTTTGCGCGACCTGCTTTCATGGGTTATTCCGGTCCTGCTGCTCGGTGCCGTATGGTATGTTGCGATGAAACGCATCACCGGTCAGCAGCCGGGCTTTATGACGATCGGGAAAAACAAAGCGCGCATCTATATGGAAAACGAACTGAACGTGACATTTAAGGATGTTGCCGGCGTTGATGAGGCAAAACAGGAGCTTATCGAAATCATCGAGTTCCTCAAAGAGCCCGCAAAATTTGCCGAAATCGGCGGTAAACTTCCCAAAGGGGTGCTCCTTGTCGGCCCACCCGGTACCGGCAAAACACTGCTTGCAAAAGCGGTTGCCGGAGAAAGCCACGTGCCGTTTTTCAGTATGAGCGGTTCCGAGTTTGTTGAAATGTTCGTGGGGCTCGGCGCTGCCCGCGTCCGGGATCTGTTTGAACAGGCAAAGCAGAAAGCGCCGTGTATTATCTTCATTGATGAGCTTGACGCATTGGGCAAAGCGCGCGGCATGGGGGTTGTAGGCGGCCATGACGAGCGCGAACAGACCTTAAACCAACTGCTGGTGGAGATGGACGGGTTTGACCCTAAGACAGGGGTGATCCTGATGGCTGCAACCAACCGTCCCGAAATCCTCGACCCGGCGCTGCTCCGTCCCGGCAGGTTTGACCGCCATATTCTCGTTGATCGGCCGGATAAGCAGGGCAGAATCGAAATCCTGAAAGTACATCTCAAATCCGTAAAGGTTGCCGATGATGTCGATGTTGAAAAGCTTGCTACAATGACGCCGGGCATGGTGGGAGCAGACCTTGCAAACCTCGTGAATGAAGCAGCGCTGCTTGCCGTGCGACGAAAAAAGCGTGTAGTCGGCATGGATGAGTTTTCCGAAGCGGTCGAGCGCATCGTCGCAGGGCTTGAAAAGAAAAATCGTCTGATCAATAAGCACGAACGGGAAATCGTTGCCTATCATGAAATTGGGCATGCGCTCGTCGCCCTGTCGCTCCCCGGCACCGATCCGGTCCAGAAAATCTCGATCATTCCGCGCGGCATTGCGGCTTTAGGCTACACCATGCAAGTCCCGACCGAAGACCGTTTCCTGATGCGCAAAACCGAACTGCTCAATCGCATTGCTACCCTGCTCGGTGGTCGGGCGGCAGAGGAACTGATGCTGGGGGATATTTCAACCGGCGCGCACAATGACCTTGCCCGGGCAACCGACATTGCCCGCAGCATGATTAAAGAATACGGCATGAGCAAAAACATAGGACATGTGTACCTGGTGCGGGAAAAGCGGAGCCGTTTTCTGGACACTGGTCTTGAGCCTGCGGGTGACTACAGCGAGGCAACGGCCGAAATGATCGATCGGGAGATCCGGCAAATCATTGCCGAGCAGTACGACGTGGCGCTCGGCATTCTACGCAGCAATAGTAAGGCGCTGGAACAAGGGGCTCGTCTCCTGCTGGAAAAGGAAACCATCACCGGCGATGAACTCAAACAGCTCCTTGCCGCAGACCTCACCGCCTCAACCGTTGATGAGGTAAAGCGTGAAGCATAACGCGGTTCTTTTACGCGTTTTGCTTTACACGTTACACTTGCACCATCACAGGACAAGAAAACGCCCTGCTTTTTGCAGGGCGTTTTCTTGTTGCAAGTCTTGTCGTTCGATAGAGCTCAACAGGGGATATTGCCGTGTTTCTTTGCGGGCCGATACTCCTTTTTGTTCCTCACCGCATCAAGCGAACGGATGAGGATCTTCCGGGTTTCTGCCGGTTCGATCACCGCATCGGCATAGCCACGCGCAGCCGCAATATAGGGATTTGAAAACAGCCGCCGGTACTCCTCGATCTTTTCTTTGCGTTTTGCCTTGGGGTCTTCTGCAGCCTTAATTTCAGCACGATGGATGATGTTTGCAGCGCCTTCAGCACCCATGACAGCAATCTCCGCAGATGGCCATGCATAGACGAAATCTGCACCCAAATGTTTTGAGCACATCGCGATATAGGCACCTCCGTATGCCTTGCGGGTGATCACGGTCAGTTTCGGCACCGTCGCCTCGGAATAGCACCATAGAAGTTTTGCACCGTGCCTGATAATACCGTTCCATTCCTGATCGCTGCCCGGCAAATAACCCGGCACATCAACGATTGTCAGCAGCGGAATGTTGAATGCATCGCAAAACCGGATAAACCGGGTTGCCTTGTCAGAGGCATGATAATCAAGGGCACCGCCTATCACCATCGGTTGGTTGGCGATAATACCGATAACCTCGCCGTTTAGCCGCGCAAAACACACCACGATATTTTGTGCGAAGTGCTCGTGGGGTTCGAAGAATACTCCGTTATCAACGATCGAAGCGATTACCTGTTTGATGTCATAAGGTTGGTTTGGGTTGTCAGGGATAATCTCGTTCAGTTCCGGGCAAAGCCGCTCTCCGTCGCCGGTATCGACATATGGCGGGTCCTCCATATTGTTTGACGGAAGGTAAGAGAGCAGCTCTTTGATAATGTCAAGCGCATGGCGGTCGTTCTCGCCGGCAAACTGCGCTACTCCACTTTTGGTGTTATGCACCATAGCGCCGCCAAGGCTTTCATGGTCAATTTCCTCGCCCGTGACCGCCTTGATGACATCAGGACCGGTAATATACATATAGCTTGAGTTTTTGACCATAACCACCCAGTCGGTCATGGCAGGGGAGTACACGGCGCCTCCTGCCGTTGGCCCCATGATACAGGTAATCTGTGGAATGACACCGGATGCTGCAGAGTTTCTGAAAAAGATTTCACCGAACCCGAACAGCGCATCAATACCCTCCTGAATGCGTGCGCCACCTGAGTCGTTCATGCCGACCAGCGGCACCCCTGCCTTCAACGCAAGGTCCATAACCTTGGTAATCTTCTTCGCGTGCATCTCGCCGAGCGTACCGCCCCGCGAGGTGAAATCCTGGGCATAGGCATAGACGGTTCTGCCGTTGACCTTACCGTAACCGGTAATGACCGCATCTGCGGGAATCTCCGTTTTCGGCATATCAAAGTATTGACAGCGGTGCTGCACAAACATATCGATTTCCTGAAACGTGCCGGGATCGAAGAAATACTCAATCCGTTCTCGGGCGGTCATTTTCCCCTTTGAAATCTGCGCTTCAATATTTTTGGGGCCGCCCATGGCCTTGATCTTTTCCTGTCGCTGCCGCAACTCCTCTATCTTTTCCTGAATAACGCCCATGCGAATTCTCCTTTCATCATCACGCCGTGGCGATCGGTCTTTTTCATTTTTGATAAGTGTATATGGTTTTAGTATTTCTTGTCAAGGGAAACAAAAAATCAGATAATAGGCTATAGTCCACTCCAGGGTATAACCATGACAAAAAACAGTGTGCAGCGGCTTCTGCTGTATGGAGTAAGCACAGCGGTCTGTATTGGTGCCTTCTTCGTGCTTGCTTTTTTGAGCCTCGGGTCGATCATTCGCCATGCGCTCACCTCATACGCGACCACCATGCTCGGCACCTCCGTCAAGATCGGTGCATGTGCCGTATCGCTCTTCACGGGCGAAATTCGGCTCTGTGATATTGCAATCGAAAACCCTGAAGGTTTTAGCACTCAAGAAGCTATTCGGATCGCAACGCTTACGGTACGATATAATCCGTTGTCATTGCTCAGGGACACAACGGTCATCACATCGCTCACGATACAAAAACCCGATATACGTTATGAACGAAACAGCGAAACGGACAATATCAGGGCATTGCTTGGAGCAATTGAGCAACGCCGGCGAAAACACGCTCCGGCTCGGCAGGAAAAGGGATTACTAGCCAACCAAGGCTCGCGCGATAAAAAGAAGTTCTTACTTCGTGAGCTGGTGGTTGCATCCGGCAACATGACCCTCTCCATCCCTATGGTCAGCGGAAAAACACTTTCTTTCCCGCTGCCTCCGTTGCGACTCAATAATCTTGGCTCTGACACTGGCGGTGCAACTGCCGCGGCAATCGCCACCCTTGTTTTCAAATCCCTGTATGCTTCGCTTTCCCGATCTGTTATCGATACAGCGGTTGGTACGCTATTTGGTCCTCTTCAAAAACAGGATGGCCTCAAAGGGGAGCGGTAAAAAAGAAACTTTCTTTTACAGAAACATGCGATGAAAAACATTACAAAACTTTTTACATGTTTTTACCCTTTATTGACGACATCTGGAGTCCGCTACGGTCTTCCGTCTCTGTTTGTCGTGCTCTTTTTTATACTTATTATTTTTTTCTATTTGATCCCCACATTTGAGCAACACCTTATCGAGCGCAAGAAAGAAGCTGTCAGGGATCTCGTCCGTTCTGTCTGGAGTCTTCTTGAAACATATCATGCTCAAGAAACAACAGGAAAGCTCTCGCGTGCTGAGGCACAACAACAGGCTCTCGCCTGCATCCGCAGCCTCCGCTACGGAAAGAGCATGAAGGATTATTTTTGGATCAATGACATGACGCCGCGGATGATTATGCATCCTTACCGCTCCGACCTTGAAGGGCGTGATGTTTCTGATTTTACCGACCCGGACGGCAATCATTTTTTTATCGCTGCTGTTAATACGGTTCGTGCCGCAGGTGAGGGTTTTATTAGTTACAAATGGCAGCGACATGATGATCCAACACATATTGAAACAAAAATTTCATGCGTGAAGGGTTTTGCGCCATGGGGGTGGATCGTCGGAAGCGGTCTCTACATCAACGATGTCTATACCGAAATAAAAAAAATGACGCGGATTATGAGTGTCATCGCCGCAGGGCTGCTGGCCTGTATGATCGGGGGGTATGTTATTTTGCTGGTGAAAGGGCAGCGCCTTGAACAGGCGCGGCGCACGGCAGAGCTTTCGCTGAGAGAAAGCGAGGAAAAGCTCAAATCTATTACTGAGAACATCAATATCGGCGTCTTTCGAACAACGATTGAGGGGGGTGGGCATATCATATATGCAAACCGCGCCCTTGCAGAAATCTTCGGCGCTGACTCGCAGGAAGAGCTTTATGCTCTCCAGCTTATCGATGTGTATGTAAATCCGACAGACCGTGCGGCATTGCTTTCTGAGCTCTTTAAAAAAGGGCAGATCAAGGGTTATGAAGTGCAACTAAAAAACAAACGCGGTGAACCGGTATGGTGCTCGCTCAGTGCGCGTCTATTGTATGACGCTGAGGGGCATCCTTCATGGATTGACGGCGCATTGGAGGACATCAGTAAACGCAAACAGATAGAGGACGCCCTCAGGGAATCTGAACAGCGGCTTGCCACAGTTATCGATTTTCTGCCCGACGCCACCTTTGCCGTGAACCGGGACAAAAAGGTCATTGCGTGGAACAAAGCCATGCACGACCTGACCGGCATAAGTGCAGCCGACATACTTTGGGAGGACTACGACGCAGTATCAGTTGCGATCTACGGTGAGCAGCGCCCCTTGCTCATCGATTTGTTGTTTGTTGATAATAAAGAAATCGAAGCGCGTTATACATGGGTTAAGCGCATCAATAACCATATCCTTGCCGAAGGGCCTATTCCCCATGCCTACCGCGGTAAAGGCGCCTATGCTTGGGGTATTGCAGGATATCTTTATGACCAGGAGGGGAAGATTGCCGGTGCGATAGAATCGATCCGCGATATTACTGAGCGCCACTTTATGGAACAGGAACTGCGCGAAAGCAGGGAACGGCTTGATCTCATAATCAAAGGCGCATCGATTGGCACATGGGACTGGGACATTACAACCGGCATTGTTATCGTGAACGAGCGCTGGGCTGAGATACTCGGCTATATTCCCGATAAGCGAGGCCTGCATATCAGCCAGTGGCAGGAGATGCTCCACCCCGAGGATGCCCCCGATGTGCTTGCACGACTCCATGACCATTTGCAGAATAAAACAGACTATTATCAATCCGAATACCGGATCAAAACACAAGCCGGAACTTGGCGCTGGGTGCTTGACTGCGGCAGGGTGGTTGCACGCGACGGCAACGGCACGCCACTGCGGGCAGCGGGCATTATCCTTGATATTCATGAGCGCAAAACCGCCGATGAAAACCTTCGCGCTGCCTATGAAGAACTGCGCAATCGTGATGAACAGCTCGTGCAGGCCGATAAAATGGCATCGCTTGGCACCCTGGTAGCAGGTGTCGCCCACGAAATCAACAATCCGAACAATTTTGTAATGCTTAACACCCCGCTCATGCAGAATATTTGGAACAATGTACTGCCAATACTCGATGAGTACTGCCGTGAGCACGGCGATTTTAAGGTCGGCGGTATGCCCTTTAGCAAAGTGCGCGCTGCTGTTCCGGCGCTCCTTGCCGGCATCCTTGATGGAGCGCGGCGGATCAACGATATCGTCAAAGAGCTGCGTGATTTTGCCCGACCCGAAGAGACGGTTATGAACCAGCGCGTAGATGTTAATACCGTAGTGAAATCAGCCGTCGATTTGTTGTACCATACCATCCAAAAATCGACCCATTCTTTTTCGGTTTCTTATGCACAAAACCTGCCACCCATCACAGGCAATGCACAGCGGATTGAGCAGGTTGTTGTCAACCTTCTGCTCAATGCTTGTCAGGCATTACCCAGTCCTGAGCGGGCAGTGCGCATCAGCACCTCGTGCGATGCCGATACAGTGTACATCGCTGTACTTGACGAGGGAGTGGGAATTGCCGAAGATGATCTTAGCCGGATCATGGATCCTTTTTTTACGACAAAACGAAGTAGCGGCGGTACCGGACTTGGGCTTTCGATTTCTTATAAGATTATCCAGCAGCACAGGGGCCGCATTACTGTTCAGAGCACTCCCGGTAAAGGATCGGTGTTTACGGTGGCACTCCCCGTTCATCCTGCTGCTGCGCACCATAAAATACTGGTTGCAGACGATGAACTTGTTATGCGCGACATCATCTGCAGTGTCTTAAGTAATAATCCGGCATGGGAGGTTCAAGCAGTGGAGAATGGCACGGCTGCCTGCATGATGCTCGGCAAGTGGAGGCCCGACCTGATCATCCTTGATATTAATATGCCGGACATGAACGGCGTTGAGGTCTGCCGCAGGATCAAGGCAGACCCGGATTTTATGAAAACACAGGTTATCATCTGCACCGGTCATCCATATAGCAAGGAGATGAAAACCATTCGGGAAATGGGTTTTGTGAATGTATTGTCAAAACCTTTCCAGAAGGAAGAACTTATGCAGGCGGTGGCTTCGGTTTTGAACATGAGCGGAGCAGCAGAAGATCATGGGTAACCACAATGGCGGTCTCAAAAAAACATGGTGTTATGGCAAAAGGATAAAACTATACATAACAGTTTTCTCTTGTGCGCCGTGTGCCATGCGCCGTTTTCAAAATACGAGCCACAATCCCCGCATCACTTTTATTGTGACTGTTTTTCGCTATGTACCCACAGCATCCCATTGTGCTTGTTGATGATGAGCCGCAGGCCATCTTCAGCCTGAACCAGGCGCTCGGTGCCGAAGGAATCGACAATACCATCGCCTGTCATGACAGTCGCGATGTACTGCCCCTGGCACAGCAACGGGAATTAGAGCTTGTGCTGCTTGACCTCAGCATGCCGCATCTCTCGGGTGAAGAACTTCTCACCCTGCTTACCAGCAACTATCCCGACATTCCGGTCATTGTGATTACAGGCCACAATGAGATCGATACCGCGGTGCGGTGTCTCAAGGCCGGGGCATTTGATTATTTGGTAAAACCAGTTGAACAGGGCAGACTCACGGCAAGTGTGGTGCATGCGCTTGAGCATCGGCGCCTGAGGCGGGAAAACACGCTGCTCAAGCAGCGTATCCTGTGCGGCGCGTTACAACATCCTGAAGCCTTCAGCGCCATTGTAACCAACAACGGCAGGATGCATGCCATTTTTCAGTATTGTGAAACGATTGCAACAAGTACCCTGCCGGTGTTGATCACCGGGGAGACCGGCGTCGGGAAAGAGCTTATCGCGCAGGCGCTCCACAAGCTCAGCGGGAGGTCCGGACCGTTTGTGACGGTCAATGTTGCCGGTCTTGATGACGGAGTTTTTTCCGACACCCTCTTCGGCCACAGAAAAGGTGCGTTTACCGGCGCTGATGAGGCACGGCAGGGGCTTGTCGCCCGGGCATCCGGTGGCACTCTGTTTCTCGATGAAATCGGCGATCTCAGCCCTGCCTCACAGCTAAAACTTCTGCGCCTCGTACAGGAACACGAGTACTACCCCGTAGGATCAGACGTACCGCATGCGGCACAGATCAGAATCATTGCGGCAACCAATAAGGATATTCACGAACTGCAGCGGCCGGACAGCAATTTTCGGAGGGATCTCTTCTACCGGCTCTGTAACCACCATATCCATCTGCCGCCGCTTCGTGAGCGTAGAGACGATCTGCCGCTGCTGTTTGAACACTTCATGCACGAGGCTGCTGCTGCACGTGGCTGCCCGGTTCCCGAGAACCGAGCCGACCTGCTTGCCCAGCTTATAGAGTATGACTTTCCCGGCAACATCCGCGAGCTTAAGTCACTGGTGTATGATGCGGTCAGCAGAAAATCTCTGGAGCTGCCCGCAACAATTGCGGCAAGCGTCCGGAAGAGCACCAATACCACCCCACTGCCACATCTCACTGCCGATAACCATGCCTCGGTGCTGTTTACCGGAACCCTTCCTTCGCTTGACAGGATGTGCATGCTCCTTATTAATGAAGCCCTGCGCCGCACTGGCGGCAACCAGTCCCTTGCAGCACGGATGCTCAACATCTCTCGCCAAACCCTTATTAGGTATATGAAGAAAAACACAACCGTCTAATTTTATTCCTCTCCGCTGTACCTTTTTGCACCACCGCGCTTTCGCTGTATCAAAATGCAACAGGACAAAAAATGTGTTTTTTCGATAAGATGCCTGCCACCGTTTCCCTCTGTGTCACAATGCAACAGCACGTCGGTACCGGTGCCGTTGATACTGTTTTGTTTTTTCACCTACTTACACGACATGGTGCTTAGGCACAGCATTTGCTCAACCATTTATTGTGTCTTCCCGGCAACAAGGAGTGCACCATGGAACAAAAAAAGATATTGATTGTTGACGATGAGCATAACACGCGCTTTTCGATCGACTTTACCCTGAGCAACGCAGGATTCCTGACAGCACAGGCCTGTAACGGTACCGAAGCCCTTGCAAAGCTTAAAGAAAAAGCCGCCGCATACACCCCGTTTGACCTTGTCATAGCCGATATCCAGATGCCTGATATGAACGGCATTGAGCTTATCGATGCCATGCATCAGGCAAATATCAATGTGCCGGTTGTGGTTATCACTGGATTTGGCGACAAACAAACCCTGGTGGAGCTTGTTCGGCGCCGCTGCGACTACTACCTTGATAAGCCGTTTGCACCTCAGGATTTACTCACCGCCGTAGAAACCGTTCTGCGCAGAGTCGGAGAAACAACATGCCAATGTGCCCGTCTGCAACAAGAACTGCTGGTATCAGAAAAACTGAATATGATTGGTCAGCTTGCCCCGAAAATCGCCCATGAGATCAACAACCCCGCTCAGGTCATTCAGGGCTATGCTGAAATGCTCATCAGCAGCGCAAAAATCGACGAGGAGTCAAAGGCGCTCCTTGCTAACATCCGCGAGGCGATTCAGATAATCGTGAAGCTGAACCGCAATCTCATGGATCTGTCGCGACCGATGCCGATGAACACAAGCACATTCCGGCCTGAGATGCCGCTCGAGAAAGCGATCGACTTTTTGACCAAAGCGGGTGTCATCAAACATTGTACGGTGCAGAAATATTACGACAATACCGCTCCCGCAATCACCGGCGACAGCATGCAGCTCTATCAGGTTTTTCTCAATCTTATCGTCAATGCCTCGTATGCAATGCGGCAGTGTGAAAAAAAAATCCTCACGGTGACCATCGAGCACGATCCTGCGGCAAAAACCGTTTCCTTTTCCGTTACCGATAACGGCTGCGGCATTGCACCCGAACACAGAGACAAAATCTTTTCGCCGTTCTTTACCACACATGCCGCTGAAGGCGGCACTGGTCTTGGGCTTGCTGTGGTGAGGCAGGTTGTGGAGAACCACGGCGGCTCTGTCCATGTCACGAGCCAGCCGGGTGAAGGGGCAACGTTTCGGATCACCCTACCGGCAGCCACTGTTAAGGAAGGAGGAACCGTATGACTACCGATAAAACAGCATCACTGCCCGAAGACGCCATGTTTGATGATGAGGAGGAAGATACCCAGCGCGACAAGTACCTCACCTTTGCCGTTGGCGCGGAGGATTACGGCATCGATATAAGCCATGTGACCGAAATCATCGGCATTCAAAAAATTACTGGCGTGCCTGACATGCCAGCTTACATCAGAGGGGTTATTAACCTGCGCGGCAAGGTGATTCCGGTGATGGATGTTCGGCTGCGGTTCAACATGGAGCAGCGTGAATATGACGACCGTACCTGTATTATCGTGGTTGACGTCAGCGGTGCCGCGATCGGGCTGGTGGTAGACACGGTAAAGGAGGTTGTCGATATCCCCCCATCCCAAATTGAGCTGCCGCCTGATGTTGCCGATCGCACGGGTAACCGTTACCTCAAGGGGTTGGGCAAGGTCGGCGAGCAGGTGAAGATACTCCTTGATGTGGAACG
>JAOAHH010000037.1 GCA_026415325.1 Thermodesulfobacteriota bacterium
AGTAGCATCAGCAATGCTAGAAAAACAAAAAGACTGTACACCCGTGCTGTTGCACTAAAATCAATTGCATGAGGATTTGCCGCGAACAGGATTGCCGGCAAATAGCGGGGCATATTTGGAAAAAGCCGTCCGGAGAGATAATAGATGGCCGTAATTGATCCAAGATCGGCAACAATGGAAATAAGCCGCATGGTAATCAGGCCTTCACCGAAACATCGCGCGATGATTTTTTCTACAACAAGGAAGACGTTCATGGTGAGCCAAAGATCAAAGTGCGTGAGAAGATAGGTCACGGGGAGACAAATCAGATGCAGAGTTGATGCTTCATCGCCCCAAAAAGAGCGGGTGGCTGCAAGGGAGATCCGGATGATACCTGCGGCAATAAGGATATACAGAAGATCCGTTCGTAAAAGACGATGAAAAAGAATTGTTATTCGTGACCCTGAGTTGGTGCTCATAAAAAGAACATATGGTTTGTTCTTGAATTTGACAATGCCATTAAATTTTTATATTGTTTGATCATTAACCAAGAGACACGTTACAATAAAAACACACCTAATGTCATATGGTTGCCCACTTTACCACAAAGAACGGAGCTGCAACAAGAGGGTGAAAGAACTTTTTAATGGATACCATTATCCTTGGTGCGGGTCTTGCCGGTCTTTCGCTTGCGTATTTTCTCAACAGAAAAACCGTTGTTCTTGAAAAAGAAGTTGTGCCCGGAGGCCTGTGCAGAAGTTTTGCCTTAAACGATATTGTCTATGATATAGGCCCTCATGCGCTGTTTTCAAAAAATAGCTCGATTCTTTCAACTATAATCCAACTCACCCCAACAAACCGCCTTCGCAGATCAAACAAGGTATACTATAAAAACAGGTTTGTGAAATATCCCTTTGAAAACGATCTTTATGCCCTTGACCCACCCGAACGGGAGTATTGTCTGAAGGAATTTCTCGTCAACCCTTATGAAAACTATCCTGCGAACACCATGTTGCAATTTTTCCTCAAGACTTTTGGCGAAGGCATCACCAAAATCTATTTGCAGCCGTATAATGAAAAAATATGGAAATTTGACCCTGCATTTATGGACACGCAAATGGTTGAGCGGATTCCCAAACCACCGAAAGAAGATGTTATTAAATCTGCTCAGGGGATCCCTACGGAAGGATATTTGCATCAACTTTATTTTTATTACCCACAGCAAGGGGGTATCCAACAACTCATCCATGCCCTTATTGAACGAACACAGGACAAAACAGAAATTATAACTTCAGTAGGTATTGAACAGATTTTTTTTGAACAGGGTACGTGGTGTGTGACGACAAAACAAGGTGTGTTCAGGGCAGCAACGCTCATTAACTGTATGCCGTTGCATGAATTGTTGAAGTGTTTGGAGGTTCCCGAAGATGTTCGCCGTGCTGCAGCAGCGTTGCGCTATAATTCCATTCATATTGTTGCCCTTCAGTGTTTACGGGACAATATTGGAGAAAACTTTGCCGTGTATGTTCCTGATACCAAGGCCATTTTTCATAGAATTTCAAAAGTGGATTTTCTCGGGAAGTATTATTGCCGTGTACCAGAGGGCAGCACAGTCCTTGCAGAGATTACCTACCGGCCGAACAGTTATCTTGCCGATGTGTCGCCAGAGGAGATCGTTTGTACCGTTATCAGGGATTTTGATCGCATTGGGTTAATTAAGGAAAATGATATTGTGACAACAGATATCAGATCGTTTCATTATGCCTATGTTATTTATGATCTTGCGCATAGAGAAAACACTGATAAAGTGCTTCAATATCTGTCCGACCTCGGGATTATCTGTTGTGGTCGTTTCGCAGAATTTGAATACCTTAATATGGACGCCGTTTTTGAACACAGCTTACGACTTGCAGCGGTGTTAAATGGCACATCGCATGATTGAACGACCAACAATATCTATTGTCCTGCCAACCTATAATGAAGAGAATGCGGTTGGTGTTGTTGTCGGGGATATCAAAAAATACGCAAGCGATTTTGTGCACGAAATCATTGTTGTCGACAGCAGCACTGACCGAACACCAGAGATTGCCAGAGCATTGGGTGCCCGTGTTCTGCAAAAACCGCCGGCAGGTCATGGGGATGCACTCAGAACAGGTCTGGCAGCCGCTCGTGGTGAAATTATTATTACCGCCGATTGTGATAACACATATCCTATGGAATATATCCCTATCCTTATTGATACATTGCAACGCGAACGCTGTGACCTCATTTCGTGTAACCGTCTAACACGGCACCTTGGGGATGCTATGCCGTTTGCCAACAAACTTGCAAACAGAGCATTTGCTTTTCTTGTACGGACACTGTACGGCATCCATGTTACCGATGTAACGACAGGGATGTTTTGTCTTACCCAGCGGTTGAACCAGAGCATAAAACTTGAAACATATGTGACAGTACCGATCGAGCTCATCATCAAAGCACATCAGGCCGGTTTTCATCACCTTGAAATAGATATTCCCTACAGAACACGCATCGGCAAGGTGACGCTTCAAAGATGGCGCTGCGGTAAAGCGGTGATTAAATGTATTTTTAATTATCGTTTTAACCTCAATATAGATCCTCGCCATCTGTAGCGGTTAAAAGGCACTGCATGATCGGCCTGATGCACAAGGTAAAAGAAATACAACAGGAGGTATCCTGCAATCTATGTGGGGAAACAACATATTCCGTTGTATATCCGGCACGTTTTTCTCCTGAAGACAGTGCGCATACTGTGCTTGCACGGTTTCGGCAATGTGGTGGCGATCTTCTTCTTGACCGAGTGGTGCGCTGCAAACGTTGTGGTCTTGTGTACATTAACCCTCGTCTGCGCGATGATCTTTTGCTGCAAGAGTATACCGATGCATCAATCCAGGGATATAAAGAGCAGTTTGTTGCGCAACATCGTGGCAGGGAAAGAGCATTTACCCGATGTTTACAACAAATTAACAAATACGTACCGTCTCGAGGCAAATTGCTTGATGTCGGTGCTGCCGCGGGAACCTTTATGGCAGTAGCACGTCGTGATGGGTGGGAGGTCTCGGGCTGTGAACCGAATACATGGTTCTGTCAATGGGGAAAAGAGCACTACGGGATTACCATTGATCAAGGAACGCTGTTTAATCAGAAGTATCCGGAAAATTTTTTTGATGTAATAACCCTGTGGGATGTTATTGAGCATGTCACTGACCCCCTCTCCCTTGTTGCTGCTTGTGCGAGGCTTTTAAAACCAAACGGGCTTTTTGTGTGTACGTACCCTGATATTGGAAGCTGGATTGCCCGATTGATGCAGAGACGATGGGTATTTTTGATGTCGGTGCATCTGTATTATTTCACAAAAACAACAATCCGTTCGCTTTTGCAGCGATGTGGTTTTAAGGTTGAGCGCATTTTCCCGCACATTCAAATATTGCAGGCAGGCTATATTTTGTATCGCATGCAAACGCACAGCGCTTTTTTGTACCGGATATGCAAAGCCGTGCTCGATATAACGAGGATGCATGACCGCATGCTGCCATATTGGGTTGGTATTAACTGTGTTATTGCCAGAAAAGAATAATCAAATACTTTGTCCGGGGAGTGATTGTCGTGAGCGAGAGAATTACATTATCGGTTGTTATGCCGAGTTTTAATGAGGAGCGGGCAGTCGGCCCCATGATAGAATCCATTAGAACCTATTCCCGTGACTTTGATACTGAAATAGTTGTCGTGGACAGCAGCAACGATCGAACACCCGATATCGCAGCATCCATGGGAGCACGGGTTATCCGGCAAAAGCCACAAGGGCACGGAATTGCGCTGCGAACCGCATTGCTTGCTGCACGCCATGATATAATTATCACCACCGATTGTGATACCACCTATCCTATGGAATATATTCCGCGCCTCGTAACCACCCTGACGCAACAGGGATATGACATCATTTCATGTAACAGATTGACGCGACAACTTGGGCAAGAGATGCCGCTCACCAATAAACTTGCAAATAAGGGTTTTGCCTTTCTGGTGCGCTTGTTGTACGGCATTCAGGTTCATGATGTAACGACCGGTATGTTCTGCATGCGGCAAAAGGTTGCGAAGTCTATTGACTGGGAAACCAACTATGCCTTTCCCTGTGAAATGATCATTCGGGCAAACCGTGCCGGGTTTCGCCATACAGAGATGGATATACCGTACAGGATGCGGATAGGCGAGGTCACCCTTCACAAATGGCGGAGCGGCAAGGCATATATTCGTTGTATTTTTAAATATCGTTTCAATCTGGCAATTCCCCCGAGCAAACTTTAAAGGTATCTATGAAAATACTGGTTACCGGAGGAGCGGGTTTCATTGGCAGTCATCTGATTGATGCACTCTGTGCTAAGGGGCATCATGTTGTCTGTGTTGACGATCTGAGCCTCGGGCGTATTGAACACATCGCCCACCATCTCAAGAGTACCACCTTTGAGTTTATACAGCTCAATATTCTTGATGAATCCCGCTTCGATGCGCTTTTTTCTGAGCATCGATTTGACTGTGTCTTTCATATGGCAGCAAACTCAGATATCCAGGAAGGAGCAACACAGCTGCGGGTTGATCTTGAAAAAACGTTTATGACAACGTTTATTACCTTGAACTGCATGCAGCGCCACGGCGTGCAGCATATTGCATTTGCCTCAAGTTCTGCCGTGTACGGAGAACGTTCTACCCCCTTGCGGGAAGATAGTGGTCCGTTGCAGCCGATATCCTTTTACGGAGCTGCTAAGCTTGCCGCAGAGGCCTATATTTCCGCTTTTTGTGAGAATTTTGATATGCGGGCATGGATTTTTAGGTTTCCCAATGTGGTGGGCGAACGTGCAACCCACGGAGTTATTTTTGACTTTATCCAAAGACTTCGCGAAAATCCGCATGAACTACTCATTCTCGGCGACGGGTCGCAGGAAAAACCGTATCTTTATGTAAAAGATCTGGTGTCTGCCATGTTGTTTGTGTGGGAACGAACCAGTGAAAAGATTAATTGCTACAATATCGGTGTTTCTACCACCACACGGGTCTCAAAAATTGCCGATATTGTCGTAGAGGAAATGGGGTTACAGAACGTACAGTATCGCTATACCGGTGGTGACCGGGGATGGAAAGGCGATGTGCCGTGGTTTCTCTATGACCTCCATAAAATTACCGAACTCGGTTGGACCGCGCAGATGACCTCCGATGATGCGGTTAGGCATGCAGTACGGGCACTGTTAGGAACTTATCGTGAGTGACGGTGTTCAGGCAATAATCATTGCAGGTGGCCGTGGAACGCGGCTTGGATCCCTCGGTGCAACAATTCCCAAAGCGCTTCTTCCCATCGGTGGCATACCGCTTCTTGAACACCAGATAGTGTTGCTGAAACGTTACGGCATCCATTCTGTAATGGTGCTCACCGGACACCGAGGCGAGCAGGTTGAGCAATTTTGCGGTGATGGAAGCAGGTGGGGTGTTAGTATAGTCTGCATTCGCGAGGACCGGCCGCTTGGTACGGCAGGTGCTGTTCGGGCAGTTGCTGACAAACTTTCCGGTGATTTTATCGTACTGTATGGCGACGTTATGGTTAATATGAACGTGCAGCGGCTCATCGATTTTCATCGGGCAAAGATGAGTGATGCAACGCTCGTTATCCATCCGAATGATCATCCGTTTGATAGTGATCTTGTGGAAATTGATAACGATCACCGTATTATTAATCTCTACCCCAAACCCCATTCCCCGGAGCAATACCACCGAAATCTTGTGAATGCAGCAGTCTATGTATTAAGTCCTCGCATTATACCGTTTATTGAGGAACGGGATGGTGTCGATTTCGGTAGAGATGTTTTCCCCCGAGCATATACCATGATTCACATGTACGGTTACACGACGCGTGAATATATAAAAGACATCGGAACACCTGAACGGTGGCATGAGGTTGACCACGACTACTGTTCGGGCAGAATTGAACGGGCACTTTTTGATTGCAAACGCCCTGCGGTCTTTCTTGACCGGGATGGAGTTATCAATAACGACATTGGGTTAGTGCATCGTCCTGAACAGTTTGAACTGCTGCCGTATGCTGCGGCTGGGGTTCGAAAACTTAATGGATCTGAATATCTTGCTGTGGTGGTTACCAATCAATCGGTCGTGGCACGTAATTTGTGTACCATAGCAACGCTCGAAACCATCCATAACAAAATGGAAACGTTGCTCGGCCGCGAACGGGCAAAACTTGACGGTATTTACTATTGTCCCCACCACCCTGATCAGGGGTATCCTGAAGAAAATAAAGCCTACAAGATCGATTGTGATTGCCGAAAACCAAAAACTGGTCTCATCGATCGCGCCGTACAGGAATTAAATATCGCGCGTGAGGATTCATATATGATCGGTGACGGAGCAAGCGATATTCTGTGCGGCAAAGCAGCAGGGCTTACAACAATAGGTCTTCGGTGTGGCCGCGGATGTAAAGACGGGCTGGTTATGCCCGATTATTTTTTTGAGAACCTTTATGAGGCTGCATGTTTTATCGTTGAAGATCCTTACCGTACCGTATATGAACGCATTTGTTCTGCCCGACGGGAATCCGGTAAACAGCCGTTTGTTATTGCGATCGGTGGGAATTCCCGATCCGGTAAAAGTGTGCTTGCGCAATACATAACCTTGAGCATGCGCCGCAACGGAGAACGGGTTGTTGCAATATCGTTGGATAATTGGCTGCTCCCCTTCCAGCAGCGCTTATCAGTAGATGACGTGTTTGCACGCTTCCAAATGAAGAAGCTGGAGCACGACCTTAAACATTTCTTTGACGGCAACACAGTTACTCTCAAGGCATATGACCAGCGGTTGCGCAGTTCCAGTAATAGTCTCATTCACTATCAGCTCCACGATGCAACGGTCGTTATAATCGAAGGCATTGTTGCATTGGCCTCATCGTATATCCGTTCAATCGCCGATTTGAAAATTTTTTGCAGTATTGACCGTGACCTCCTCGTCCGCCGTGTTAATGCATTCTACCGTTGGAAAGGGCTTGCCGAAGATGCCATTATGCATCTCATCGCGTCACGGGAAAAGGATGAATATGATATAATAAAACAAAATTGTGTTTATGCCGATATGATTGTCAACCCTGTGGACCACCTTTCATGATTATTACCAGAACACCGTTTCGCATCAGCTTTGTCGGCGGCGGCTCAGACATTGAGGAGTTTTATTCGCGATGGCCGGGCGCGGTCTTGAGCACTACCATCAACAAATACATGTACATTTCAACGCACCGTTTTTGGGATGAAGAAATCATCGTTGCAAAATACTCGCGCACGGAAATGGTTAAGGATATCAACGAATTGCACCATCCGATCATCCGGGAGGTTTTGAGAAAGTTTAATGTTACCGGCGCATTGGAAATCAGCTCGAATGCCGATGTCGGTGCAGGCACGGGACTTGGTTCCTCCTCGTCGTTTACTGTTGGGTTGCTTCATAATCTGTACTCGGTATTCGGCAAATTTGTTACAAAGCAGCAGCTTGCTGAAGAGGCGTGTGACATTGAAATAAATCGGCTCCGTGAGCCGATCGGCAAACAGGACCAGTATGCTGCTGCGTTTGGTGGATTGAATATTTTTAGGTTTGACTGCTCAGGAGGGGTTACCGTTGAGCCGCTTCATTTGAAAAAAGAAATTTACAAAGCGCTGCAAAACCGGCTCATGATGTTTTATCTTGGGACCCAACGGAGTGCATCGGCGATTCTTGCTGAGCAAAAGAAAAACATGCAACTGAAACAGTCGAATTTTGAATGGATCCGTGAAATGGTCGGTTTGGTTGATGAATTGCGCGATGTGCTCTATCAGGGCAGGCTTGAAGAATTCGGGAAAATACTGCATAAAAACTGGGAGTACAAACAGCGCCTCTCCTCGAAAATCACCTCTAATGCAATCAACGATCTTTACGATATGGCGCTGCGCAACGGCGCTACCGGCGGAAAAGTGTTGGGAGCCGGCGGCGGCGGGTTTTTGCTGCTCTATTGTGAACCCGAGCGCCAGGAACGACTTCGCTCGGCACTGGGACAGCTTCGGCACATGAAATTTAAATTTGAAAATGAGGGGTCAAAAATCATTTATATAGGAGATGAGTACCTTGAACATTGATATGGCTGCCGAGGTTGACCGTTTTTTCGGTAAGGTTATCGATACGCTCAACCGGTTTGACCGTCATGCCCTGATGCGGTTCGTTGAGCTTGTCATGAACACTTATGAACGTGGGGGTACAATATTTGTGTTCGGTAACGGCGGCAGCGGTAATACCGCATCGCATTTTTGCGGCGACTTCATTAAAGGTGTTTCATGCGGGCTGCAGAAGAGATTCAAAATGATATGCCTCAATGATAACACTTCCGCCCTCATGGCCATTGCCAACGATATATCGTATGAAGATATTTTTGTTGAACAGCTCAAGAATTTTTTGCAACCTAGGGATATGGTTATCGGCATTTCATGCAGCGGCAATTCAATCAACGTGCTCAAAGCGCTTGCCTATGCTAACAGCATCGGAGCAAAAACTGTGGCAATGTGCGGCTTTGACGGAGGTAAAGCACAAAAAATCGCACAGCTTTCATTGCATGCCAATATCAACGACATGGAAGTTTCAGAGGATATACACCTGATCATAATGCACTGCGTTAAACAGATTGTAATCAAAATGCTCAAGAGTTAAAATTTCCTATTACCGCTGCATGTCCCGCATCAGCCGCAGCACTGCCTGCTCTTTTGCCTTCGCTTCAACCTCAATTGTTACCGTAAGGCCTTTCCAGCAATCAGGAAAATCCACCGGATTGATATAGTCATGATGCAGCCGCGGATCGGCACTGCGCCAGCCATGCAGCGGACTCGAAATATG
>JAOAHH010000139.1 GCA_026415325.1 Thermodesulfobacteriota bacterium
GAATCAGGGAACACTTTTTACCATATATCTCCCAGTTGTACATACGCACGAGCGCGCTCCTCGAGATAACAAATTCGAAATCATTCATCCGGGGACAGAAAGTATTCTTGTCGTTGACGATGAACAAGCGATCACCGTCATGTTACAAGATCTCCTTGAAAGTTTTGGGTATACTGTTGTGACGCGCACAAGCAGAGTTAAAGCGCTTGAACTATTCCGTGCCCAACCTGGCCGATTAGATGTTGTTATTACTGATCAGACGATGCCGAACATGACCGGCATCGAGCTTGCACAGCATATTCTAAAGATCAGGTCTGATATTCCAATTATCCTCTGCACCGGCTTCAGTGAAATGCTCGATGCCACTTCGGCACGAGAATTCGGGATAAACGCATTTCTAACAAAGCCCGTTGTCATATCTACACTGACAAAAACAATTCGTTCGGTTCTTCTTGACAAAAGGGCGAAATTATTGGCCTAACATCCCGCACTTTTCTATTTTTTAACGAAATCTTAATACAACCTTGACACAGCAAGACTATACATTAGTGCAGGATAACTATAAACGGATTGCTGAATGGCTGAATCATTCAATTATTGCTGCACGAATACTTCAGACGAGCAAGATCGCCTTGTGCGGCTGCGTGCAATTTTTGGATTAGAGCATACCTCAGATACTTCATTTCCGGCGTTTCTTCCTTTTTCATATGAGGATACAACCTGTGGGGCGGAAAATGAACTTCAAACCGTTGTCATTGGCTCAAAACACAATGTTGACCTCCCGCTCACGATCGAGCATTCGAATTTCTACAAAAATATCATCAAACGAACAATTTCTGGCGAAACACCAGCACAACTGATCAATGCTATCCAGGATTACCTTGATAATAACCCCGGCAATGTATGGGAACATAGCTGGGTTCGGTTCCCCCTTGCAACACTATCTCCATACGCATTGGGTGTACTCCATTATGATTTGCGTGCCGACAAAAAGGCCGTGCTGACGAGTATCCGAAGCGATATCGACCGGTTTCTTTTTTATAACAATGGCGAGCAGTACATACGCATTCCGGTTAGCTATCTCCTTAAGCTCGCACTTGCCGATGTCATCGGCTCTTCCCCGACAATCCACCCCCTGCTCAAAACAACAGCAGAAGACCTTCTGAAACATTTTCTCAACGATAACACCTCTCCTGAAACCTTTTCTTTTTATACTGTTACCCTACGGAATGCCAACGTTACCAGCATTGCGGATGAAACCCTGTACCGTTTTTTGCTGACGCAGCTTCTCACCCAATATGCAAACCGCCGTTTTCAGCTTAATGAACGTGGCCAGCATGTTCTTGTGTACTTTGCGCCGCATCCGCCGATTCGCCAAAAGTATTTAAACTCACTTGTCAGCGATTCATTTTATCGTGAACTCTTTATGAGTCCGTGTCTTTCAGGTTGGGATCGGGGTGAGGAAAAATATCACTATATGATTCTGTGCCATCAAACACTTTCACGAAGCCATCTCAACACGCTCGCAAAACTGAAGGAAGCAGGCATTATTACCCGCAACCTGATCGTATTGCCGAATATTTCAAACATAAGCCTTGCAAATAACGGAACCCACATCAGCATTGGGAGTCGAAGACTCAGCGCAATGCTTGCATCCGGTCATTGTGGAATATCGCATACCGACGAAAAGTATCTCGGCGATTTGGTTATCAAAATTGTTGAGCATTTTTTGCCGCTTTTTGTTGGTACCTATAGCGCGTCACCCTACCGCATTGATTACTGCGATTTTCACCCTGAACAAGTACTCGGTTTTCTGCCACATGAGCTCGATTACACACATCTTCGTATGATATGGAGACGATGGAAGAAAAAAGCCGCAATAAAAATTTTCGGCAAGCCGTTGACGCCGTTCGGTTTTAAAACAATTGATACCCTATTGAGCACAGTGTTTCGTCTCCGCGGTGATTTTATTCGTGATTTTCGTCTGATTGATTACCTTGTCGCACTGCTGAGCACGGATCAAAGCCCTGCGCTTGACGGAACCTTGGACAGCGATATCCGCCTTAAAAAAGATCTCGCCGAGCTGGGTGTCTTCGACACGAAAATGTCTCTCTATCTTCTGTTCAAGCAGCGGCGCTTTGCGACGATGGGGTTTTCAGGATTTGAAGCTCGATATTATAGCCTTTTTGAAAATATCGGCACCGATATGGAATATGCTGCCCTCCTCCAAACACTGATAACCGCACTAGCCTTTAAATATATTATGAGCGGCGAGGTAATGCATTGCCATATACCCGATACGCCGACTATAGAAAGTGAGCGGCGACAGATCTTCTTCGGTGCCGCTATCGGCATACCGACGTTCTTTGTTCGGCGAGATTCATCGAACCAGTTCCTCATGAAAATATTAGCTTCTGTTGACAACATCCGCCCAAGCCACCGGTATCCAGGGTACCTCCGCATTTACAATCGTGAATATTGCGCGGGATTGCTCAAGATACTCAAACGTGACGCTGCCGACCTGATCGAGCTCCTCGGCCTTGAAAACGTTATATACGATCTTGAGCAACGTCTTCATCATCAAGAGCTTACTGCGGCATCCCGTATTACTGACGGGATTCTCCGTGAGACAGGGGCAAAAACGCCTTTGAGCCTTTCTGCCGGAGAATTTAACAGCGCTGCCGAACGCTACTACCGTGACACCCTCAGACAAAAGCATATTGCTGAAGCGATCGCATCTTTACAAAAAACGATCACCTCAGCCTTAAGCAGCGCACACCCTGCCGGCGACATCATGCGCTCTTTCTGTTCCGATACCGTTCCTTCTCGGATTGCAACGCACATTTTTTCTCCGTTGTCCGACGACCCGTCCCACGAAGGTACACTGTTAACTGCCATTCAGATAGTCCTTGCCTGCATTGCCTACAACCGGAGCATGCACGAAACTTCGTCATATTACGAAACCGTTCCCTATGAACCTGCCGCAGCATCAATACATTGAACGAGGCACAAACCGTATTGTCACCGAACGCCTGTACGCAGATGCTATGCTCAATGTGCTCTATGCACAGGCATATGAATATGCACCGGTATTATACCGTATGCTGATTTCTGCCCGCATGTCGTCAATTCTTTCATTCTTCAATTTTAAGCTCTCTCTTCCGTTAACGCCTTCACGGATCTATCATTTCATTAAAAACGCAGGCATCGATCTCTCCGAATGTCTTGACCCTGCGGCCTCGCTCAATACCCCTCAAAAAATATTTGAGCGTAAGATACGTTACTGGGAGACCCGTCCGATGCCTGAAGACCCTTATGCGATCGTATCTCCGGCCGATGCAAAAATGCTGGCTCTTTCATGTAACGGGGCATCACCTTTGTTTATAAAAAACAAATTTTTTGAGTTTCCTGAGCTCCTCGGATATCATAAACGTCAATGGCATGCGGCATTTGATGCAGGGGATGCTGCAATTTTTCGCCTGACACCAGACAATTACCATTATAACCATACGCCGGTTTCCGGCCGGGTTGTTGATTATTATGAAATACCCGGCTCCTACAATCCGGTGAATCCCGGCACTACCATCACTCTTGCAACCCCGTATTCTAAAAATAAGCGTGTGGTAACCGTCATTGATACCGATGTCCCGGGCGGCACACAGGCGGGTCTTGTTGCGATGATTGAAATTGTTGCGTTAATGATCGGAGAGATCGTGCAATGTTATAGTACCACACGCTATGATAACCCGATGGCGATACAATGCGGCATGATGCTGCTCAAGGGGCAGCCGAAAAGTCTTTACCGTCCGGGGAGCTCAACAGATATCATCCTCTTTCAAAAAGACAGGATTTCTTTTTCTGACGATATAATCCGTAATATGTACCATACAACGGCAACCAGTCGCTTCTCAGCTGGGTTTGGAAGGCCGCTTGTAGAAACGGCGGTATTGGTTCGGTCTGAAATCGGCATGGCACGAAAACGGTGAAAAGCTATGGATCACAACATATTCAATAGTGTCTTTCTCCTCGTCCTTGCGGTTGCAACAGGGGCGTTTCTGTATTGGGGAGTTACACGGCTATACCAAGACAGGTGGCAAATACTTGCCGCAGTTCCTCTCCATCGTGACGGTAACGGTGGCTGGGATGGTCTCAACATTACGTTTTACGGTTTTTTTTCGGCAAATGCATATGTTGCAGGAGCTCTACTCTTCGTTATACTTAACGGTGCAGCAGGTGTTCCGTTTCGAGCAGTGGCAGTGCTTTCTGCTATTATCCTTGCCGCGTGCATTCCGGCATCATCCCTCATTGCCCGTATTGTAGAGAAAAAAACATCGGTATTTACGGTTGCCGGCGGTTTTTTTACAGCGCTGGTGATTATGCCACCGTCTGTAATACTAATGCGGAAAACATCATTGCTTGCGCCTGCGGATTTAGTACCTCCAATCGTCGTTCTTGCAGCAGGTGTTATTGCGTATGCGTTCGCTGCCGGGATCGGTGCGCTTGCCTGTATCAGTTTCGGTTGCTGCTATGGCAAACCGCTTGCAGCGTGCAGCCCGTGGCTTCAGAAACTTTTTGCCGGCCGATCGTTTGTCTTCTCCGGTTCAACAAAAAAAATATCCTATGCACATAACCTTGATGCTGTGCCGGTTGTCCCGGTACAGGCATTAACTGCCTTTCTTTATACCGGTACTTCACTCGGGGCTTGTTTTCTCTTTTTGCACGGTTATTTCAAAACAGCGTTTTTTGTGACCGTATTTATCACTCAAGGTTGGCGGTTTTTCTCTGAATTTATTCGCGCTGATTATCGCGGCGGAGGAGCAATATCCATGTACCAAATAATGTCTGTTATTTCAATATGTTATACTTTTTTATTAATATTATTGCTAAAATCAGAAACCAGATCTGCTGTTTTAATAACCGAAGGGCTTCAGTATATTTTGAGGATAGATGCAATAATACTGCTGCAACTATTATGGCTGGTTACCTTTTTATATACCGGCTGCAGCAGAGTGACCGGTTCTAAGCTGTCTTTTTTTGTTAACAAAGATCGTATATAGATTTTCTTTTATTATCCCACCGTTTTGGTGTTTCATTCCGAGCATTTTCAATTGTTTAATCACTGTCATGTTTATATCTGACATAATCATATGAGAATAAATTTTTCTCGCTTTTTCACCGCAAGTCTTTTCAGCATTTCGATCCTGCTCATTCTTTCGCTCCTTTTTCAATTCTATATTATCGGAGATACCTCAATCCGGTGTTTATTCACTGAAGTGCTCGAATCCAGAACTGCTGCACAGCAGTGGTTTTATGCAGATAAAAATCAAAAACCTCGTGGTGTGAGCCTTGTCATCCATGGCCTCAACACAAATCCCGATAAAATGCACGATATTATTGATATTCTCAACAAACAAGGAATTGACGTCCTCAACCTTTCCCTCCGTGGGCATGGCAATAATTACCATCGCCGCGCCGATTCGACTGCTGTTGATGACAGGCTCGATTCTTTGAAGAATGTTTCTTTCCTGCTATGGCTGCAGGAGGCACACAATGCATATTTAAAAGTTCTGCTGCGCGCGCGTCGCTTTGGTGTTCCGGTATCTTTTGTCGGTTATTCGTTAGGCGGACTGATGGGCTGTACGCTTATGCTTTCCCATCCTCATGTGCGTTTTCACCGCATGATTCTCTTTGCTCCTGCACTGGCCGTGCAACAAAAACGCTTTCTTTTAAAGCCACTGACGCCATTTACCGGATTTGTTATCGACAGTCTTTCCCCCATCGAGTATCGATCTAATAGCGGAACGCCGGTCGGTGCCTATAATGCACTTTTTGATGCGCTGAGCTATTTTGAGCATCATGTTGATGGCAGAATCGATATACCGACTCTCATCTTTATTGATGAGCAGGACGAGTTTATTGATTATGAAGCACTGCAAGCACTGTTACATGAAAGGCATCTTGAGAAATGGCGGCTGATACCGGTAAACAAGGACACAGGGATCTCAGATACTATGCCCCATCATATCATCATTGATAGGCAAAGCACCGGGACCAATGCTTGGCGGGAGATTGAGTCATTCATCGTAACCCACCTTCGTTAGCGTATTTTTTATAGGTTAGATGATCTTATCACCAGGTGCAGGCAAAGGATGGATTTAAACTAATATCACCAAAAGGAATCCGGGTAACAATACCGGTCGATCGCCTCCTCCCCGCATCCACCGCACCGTACAAATCGAAAATCATAATGTCGATATATGCCGCGTAGGGGACAAGCGCCAGAACCTTTGGATTGTAATTTTTTTGCAAAGCTTCACGTATCATGCTTGATGATACCTGAATGGGAATTTCAGGCAAAAACTGCACAGGCAAAAATGTATCTACAAACCTGTTCTCCGTGTGCCCTCGCCGAACAAATCCTACGGCAATACTGTGCACAGCTCCGTTATAGCCGCAGAGACGCTTTTCGATATGGTCTTCAAGTTTTTGAACGGTATCGGGATAATGGGTTCCTGGATAATGTCTGCGGTAATGGTCAGATCCCGCAAGGTACCATATATCCATAGGTTGTCGTGGATTGAGTTTTAAAAAATAGAACAGTCCTTGCTCTCCGTCACAATCTCGATCATAGGCGATCGGAGAATACTCAAACAGCGGTTTAAAGCATCGCAGCACATCCTGACTCATAGGATGCCTGATGGCAGCGGGCGTCATTCCAGGTTTTCTGGCATCGTTGCCGGCAATAAGATATATAACTTTATCGAGTTTCAGGTGCACGATGGCATTCAGACCTGCAAGAAGATGCCCCCAGTGAAACGGGTCTGCAGCAACAGGATAAAAACCGATGCGCACCTTATGCGGGGTGCCTTTCAGCGATGGATCGTGATCACCCGTACGAATCTGCACAAATGGGTTAATCTCACCGGATGCATACAGTTGCTCGATTTCGTACAACCGCAGCGAAACATTGACACAAATACTGCTGAACGGTTCATCATGAAGCGGCAGCTTGAGTGTGCTGCTCATGCTGACAAGCTCTCTGTTTACGCTCTGTTTTACAGCAGAGGGAAAATAAGGATCACAGGGATCACTCTTTTTAACCGTCAAAGCAATATATTGTTTCATAAATCTCTCCCTCTTTATACGTCAGAATATAGTATGTGCAGGTATAATTAAGGGAGGATTATTAACTCATTAAGTTTTTGTTAAAAATATCCCTTTCATATACGTTTTTGTGATGCAGCCATGCCATATTCTCTTTATAGTAGATTTAAACACGTTGACTTTATCATGTCGTCGGACTATGGTTTAATTGCATTTCTGAAATAATTGGAGGCACCATGAATATCACATCCATCGATATCGCCCGAAATGATATGAGAAAATCGCTTCCCGAAGTCGCTGCAAATGAAGCACAGTGCTCTTTTCTTGTGGTTTGGGCAGCTGCACCCGGCGAAAACAGTTCATCATTTGACTATACCGTATCTGGCCGGCTAATCTCAGGCTCCGGTCAGTCCATAGGGAATATCTTTGATATTATCAGAACATCCGACATTCTTATGCTCCCCCGTGTTCTCTATAATCCCCATAATAATCAATATCTGGTCATTTACTGTCGCGGTGAAAACTATTTTAACATTCGTGGCGTTTTCCTCGACGAGGCAGGGAATCCGGTAAGTCCTCATTTTGCGGTCACCGATGTACCGGCCAATCAATTTCACTATACCATGGCCTTTAATTCTAAACGCAATCAGTTCCTTATTGTCTATAATGATTTTAGGAACGATATCAGTACAGTGTATGGGCTTATTATTGATGAGAGAGGCCGTCTCGTAAGACCCGAATTCCCCATCAGCAACGCACCTGGCCATCAGATAAACCCGGTCGTTTGCTATAACCCTGACAACGACACTTATCTTATCAACTGGGAAGATTTCAGAGCCCACGGCAACGGCCTTGAACCGCTCGGCACCCTTGAAGTAATGACCGATATCTACGGTGCGCTGCTCTCGGGGGACGGCACCGTAATTATTAATGACATCCCGATGTGCGCCGACGCTGCAGGTGCCAATGCCGATCAACGGTTTAACGGTATTGTATACAATCCGAGGAGAGGGGAATTTCTTGCGAGCTGGACCGATACCAGTGCTCGCCTTCACAATGTAGGTATTATGGGCAGGATTGTTCTGCCAGACGGATCTATGCCTGAAAGCGATTTCCCGCTAGTCGATGGACCAGGTGCACAGATGATCGGACATGTTATATATGTACCCCAGAAAGATGGATATTTTATCGCATTTGAGCGCGACCATAACGATGTTGACAAATTCTATTTTAAAGATATTAAAGCGAAACTTTCCATCGCCGCACAATGGCTTGACGGCAACGGCAAACCGATTGGTGATATGCTTGATATTTTCAGTGGCAGCACGAATCAGCGATTTGTTCGTGTTGCATACAACCAAAAAAGCAATTCATTTCTAATCGTCTGGCAAAGTGATTTTCCAGGTGTTTCCGACTCAGTTGAGGGACATATCATGAGCGCAGGAGGGGATATAAGAGGGGCGCTTCTTTCTTAAACAGAACTGATGCTCAGTGGTTTTACACATAAAAAAGCGAGGCAATCTAAAACATAAGAATTACCTCGCCTTTTTAGTCAAATGGAAACCTTAGTATGATCGTTCTTTTTTAAGTGCAATAATCAAATTTATTCTCTGAGCTCAAGCAATGAGGCAATCTTAGCACCGAGCGCCATACCCTCATTATCAAGAACATCATCCAGTTTCCCTTTCGTTTCTACATGAAAATGCCCCTTAAACCATTCAATGTCATTTGCCGTGGCAGCGATAATTTCCCTGCGTGCTTTCATGCGTTTTTCTTCAAGATACTGATGCAAAAACCGCTGCACGGCAGTACCGCTGCCGTCTTTATATTTATCGTATTTCTTGATATCAATATTTGCCGTCGTTACCAATATTAGTCGCTTTTTCCCGAAATAATTCGTTCTCAGAAGGGTATGAATCGGTGTTGCAAGATTCCAGCTCCAAATCGGGGTTGCAATAATCACAGTGTCATATGGTGAAAGATCTATTTTTCTCGGTTCAATGTCGCTGCGGCGGTCGAAAAAAGCATCGATTGCTGCGCCTAAAAAGCCCTCCCATCCGCTTCTATCCTTGTGCGGTTCTGTTATCCGGATGACATCGGCATCTGTTGCCCGTGCAATGGCTTTTGCAATCGTCTCCGTTTTGCCGGTGCGGGAATAATAAATGAGGAGGATCTTGTTCTGCCCTGTCACACCATCATGCTGTTCGCTCGCCTGAGAGAAAGCATCATGGGTAAACAGGATACAAAGCATAACTATAATGAAATGCATCAAAATATTTCTCAAATAACCCTTTTCCATAGTTTTTCTCCTCGCACGTACTGTAAAACTTATTTTTTATAAAACGATACATCGAATACACCTAAACACCTTAGTACCCGCATTGAGTATCCACATTGTGCAGCCATCCGGTACACAATCCGACATGCGCTATCTTTGGTTATAAGCGCACGTGCCAATGCTTTATCCTCAACATGAATCAGCGGGTGGTGATTTAAAACTATTGCTTTTGCAAGCTCTTCTTTTGTTCTTACCGTATGCATACAGAAACCTCCTTGAAGCCAAGGAATACCGACATCATACCTCATGTGATTTGCACATCAGGTATGGCAGCCACATAAAAGACAAAAAATGTTAGGAGGCGTTAAGAAAGATTATAGGAGTAGTCGCGTTGTGGAAAGAATGGCCTGTACCAAGAACTTGGCACTGCGCAAGGAGGTTAAAAGGAAATATTCCTCGCCGTGCAAGGTTAAGATGAACAGCGAAATTTGCTGGGGTACAACAGTGATGTTTTTCCCGTCTACTCGTTCGCTCTGGAGTCGCTGTATTTTATTATCATGCGTCTGAACGGTAATTCCGGCAACCAAAGATTTGCAGATGTCCGGAATGATCAGACGCGGAATCGGGCACATCATCAAATAGATAAACCCGATAATCAGTAATATGCGGTGTGTTTTTTTATGGAGACTCATATCGAGCCTGCTTTGTTTTCCGAATAAATAATATCATAATGCTCTGTATTGTCAAGTCCTATCTTGCGTATGGCTCGGTATGCTTTGATAGACTGCGGTGTGGCTTCGGATATTGTCAAAACGTCTGGTGAACCATTTCTCTAAGCTGACTATAAACATAACCACCGATGCCACAAGCATAATGCGAACCCATGCTAACAAGTCAATAGCAGCGGTGCGGAAAGCTGCTTGCATTACAGGAACATAGGTAAACAGAAGCTGCAGGCAGATCATAGTACCGACACCGACAAAAATCCACGGATTCGAAAAAAAGCCGATTTTGAACACGGATTTTTTAAGCGAACGGCAGTTAAAAAGATACAAAAGTTCTCCCATGACAAAAACGTTCACCGCGACGGTTCTTGCAACTTCAAGCGGCGCACCTCGAGAGAGCTCATACTGGAATAATCCAAAAGAGCCGAATAACAACAACACGCCAACGCTTACAATCCTCCACAGGAGAATACGGGTTAAAATCGGCTCCTTCGGATCACGCGGTGGGCGGTCCATAATATCAGGCTCTTTCGGCTCAAAAACCAGCATAAGTCCAAGCAATACGGCTGTTGTCATATTGATCCATAAAACCTGCACAGGCAGAATTGGAAGTATAACGCCGAGCAGAACTGCTGCCATAATCACAAGCCCCTCGCCAATATTCGTCGGCAATGTCCAGACAATAAATTTTGAAAGATTGTCATACGTCCCCCTTCCCTCTTCGACCGCAGCCTCGATTGAAGCAAAATTGTCGTCGGTAAGCACCATGTCTGCCGCTTCTTTTGCAACATCTGTTCCGGTAATGCCCATAGCAATACCGATATCGGCACGTTTCAGAGCCGGCGCATCGTTGACACCATCACCGGTCATTGCAACCACATGACCACGCTCTTGCAGCGCCTTTACGAGTCTCAGTTTTTGCTCGGGTGCGACCCGGGCATACACTGAAACATCCGCGACCGCTGCGATCAACTCGCTGTCGGACATCGTTGCAAGCGTGCTTCCCGTTATGACCTTTTCAGGATTATGGATTCCGATCTGCGTGGCAATCGCCGAAGCGGTCAGCGCATGATCGCCGGTAATCATTTTGACGGCTATACCGGCAGCATGGCACCGTTGTACCGCCTGTATTGCTTCACTCCGAGGCGGATCGATCATCGCCTGGAGACCAAGGAAAATCAAGTCGGTAGCGACATCAGCATGCTTGATCTTGACCGTTCCCCGGGGCATGTCCTTATAAGCACATGCAAGTACCCTCAATCCTTGAGATGCCATTGTTTCAATGCTTTTTTGAATGCTTTCTCTCTCGAGCGGTACTTTTTCCCCTTGTTCATCAAGCTGGTGGCTGCATCGCGCCAGAAGCGCTTCAACAGAACCTTTAACATAGATACGCGGCATTCCCTGATCAGGATGCTCATGAAGCGATGCCATGTATTGATGATGTGATTCAAAGGGAATGGTGTCGAGTCGCGGGAAGGTATGCCATTCCTCATCTCGGCACAAACCACCTTTTGCTGCCACGACAAGCAATGCGCCCTCTGTTGGATCACCTTGAATATCATACCTCCCTTCTCGTTCGACAAGTATACTGTCATTGCATAATACACCACAGCGGAGAGTTTCTAAGAGTGCACCATGAGGCCGTTTGATCACGGCCCCCTCAGATGTCGTGATTGTGCCGCGCGGGGCATAGCCCGTTCCGTGTGCAGTATATATCGCACCCCCTGCCATAATTTTAACTACCGTCATTTGGTTTTCGGTAAGCGTACCGGTTTTATCTGAACAGATCACCGTTGTGCTCCCCAGCGTTTCAACAGCCGGCAATTTTCGGATGACCGCACGTTTTCGTGCCATCCGCGCGACACCAATGGCAAGGGTGATGGTCATTGCAGCCGGCAATCCCTCGGGTATTGCCCCGACGGCAAGCGCGACTGCTGCCAGAAACATATCAAATGCCTTCTGCCCTCGCATAACTCCTATAATAAATGTCAGCGCTGCCATGCCGAGAATGACATACAGCAACACTTTGCTGAAGGCTGCGATCTTGCGTAGGAGCGGCGTTTCGAGTTCTTCAGCCGATGCGATGAGTTGTGATATACGGCCGACCTCAGTGTGATCGCCGGTTGCAACAACAACGCCTGTTGCCTGTCCGTATGTTACTAAGGTCGACCCGTATGCCATATTGCTGCGATCGGCCAATACGGTGTTGTGAGGCAGCACCCCAGCCTCTTTTCTGACCGGCACAGACTCACCGGTCAGCACTGATTCATCAACCTGCAGGTCTTTAACTGCTATGAGGCGGAGGTCTGCAGGCACTTTATCCCCTGACTGCACGAGCACAATGTCGCCAAGTGTTATTTCAGATGAAGAAACGCGCTGTTTTTTGCCAGCGCGAATGACAGTCGCTTCGGTGATCATAGTTTTTGCTAGTGCTTCCATAGCCTTAACCGCTTTTGACTCTTGTATGAAGCCGATTAAAGCATTGACCAGCACCACACCAAAAATCACACTTGCATCAACCCACTCCTGAAACAATGCCGTAATAAACCCTGAACCGATAAGAATGTAGATCAAGGGCTGGTGGAATTGGAGCAGAAAGCGTACAAACGTTCCTCTTTGTTTTTGAGCGGTGATAACATTTGCTCCAAACCGTTGTTGACGATCTTTCACCTCAAGCAGATCAAGACCTGTATCGACATCGGTTTCCAGGAGATCGATAACTTCATCGGCAGGAAGGTGATGCCAGTGTTTTTCAAGGAGCTCTTCGATTCCCATTACAATCCTATTCCTTTATTGAATCGCATCTAGACTGTTTGGTGGTTAATATGTCTCTCGCGGATACATGTCACAAGAGGCATCGTATTATTAACGTGATCAAGGCAACATTGCGCCACGTTATAGAGGATTCAACGGTGGAATGCAAGTTTCATGTCGAAAGCTGTTAAGTTTTCCTTGCGCACTGCAATTTTCATTACTACAATGTCACCATGATTATAATATATGCATAGTTTAAGGCTATATAAGTATCTATGGAACACTGGCCGACATCTGGGTTTCTTTTGGTTGTAGGTGGGTTGCTTTTAATAGCCGTTCTCTGCTCTGTCCTGTATCGAAGACAACGTGAGCGCACACGGAAGCGTATGCTTTTGTTACATGCCGATCGCATTGACGATCCTGATGATATCCTTCTCATGCTCAAGACCATCATGCAGGAAAAGGCACGACTCAAAATACATTGCAACGATCGGCGGAGAACATACACCTCGTCGCTACTTGTCATTGATCCCTCGACCCTCCTTATTGATGAATTGTTCCCCGCCGAGGGTAATGAACGAATAAGGGAATCCAATTTCATTACGGTTGATTTTAGCTTGAGAAACCCTGAGGGACAACGACTGCACCTTTCATATAGTTTTCCCTCGACGTATGTTGCCGATGAACAGTGGCATGGGCTTCCCGCCATACGCATTGCATTTCCAACACTCATTACCCGCAACCAAAAACGGAGCTATCTTCGGGTGAGTCCACCGGTGAATGAACCGCTTTTCATTCGGTATGTGGTACAGGGTCGTGAACATATAGACAAAATTGTTAATATAAGTGCAAGCGGCGCACGTTTTTACACTAATCTCGGAAAATCCGTTCTCGCACCAGGAACGCATCTTGACGACGTCCGGATCGATATACCCAACGGGGGTTCCATTTCGTGTTCTGCCGTTGTCCGTACATTGCACCACAATGAACAGCCGGTTATCATAAACGGCAAACAGGTATTCTTCTCATGCGGAATTGAATTTATCGGGCTCAGCGACGCTGTCCGGGATAACATTGTGAAATATGCCCTTTTGCGAGAGCGTCAAGAACTAAAATATCTCACGCGAGAATTCGCCTAATACCAACTACAGTATGTCTGAAAACATGTACTCTTCCGCCCACATAGTTGACAAACGACGCGTTGCGGCCGTATCGGTTATCGCAGCGTTTTTTCTATGCATCCTGAAACTCTTTGTTGGTCTCTGGACGGGGAGCCTTGGTCTGCTCTCAGACGCTGCGCATTCCGGACTTGACTTCCTTGCGGCACTGATGACTTTTGTATCCGTCTCGCTTGCAGATCGCCCGGCAGACCCGTCACATCCATACGGTCACCAGAAATTTGACAATCTTGCCGCGCTTTTTGAAGCACTCCTGCTTGCAGCCGCCGTTGCATGGATTGTGTACGAAGCTATTATGCGCCTTTTTTTTAAAGCAGTACCGGTGACCGTCAATATAGCAAGTTTTGCCGTTTTGTTGACCTGTATCTGCATTGATTATCTGCGCTGCACAAGGTCGTCACGAGCAGCAAAACAAACTGGCAGCGCCGCACTGGAAGCCAATGCATACCACTTTCTCAGTGATATCGCGACATCGTTCGTCGTATTAATAGGACTTGTCGGCACTTCGCTTGGGTATCCACAAGCCGACGCGGTATGCGCTCTCGCCGTTTCCGCATTGATTCTTTCACTTGCATATTCTCTGGCGAAAAAAGCGATCGATGCGCTCACCGACAGGGTTCCCGACGATCATATCGATGAGGTACGGCGGACCGCCCTCACAGTTCCTGGGGTCGGCGATGTGTATGATGTTCGAGTTCGCCATGCCGGTAATCGTCACTTTATCGACCTTAAGGCGGGTGTTTCAGGTTCCGCAACACTTGACACTGCCCATGCGCTCA
>JAOAHH010000141.1 GCA_026415325.1 Thermodesulfobacteriota bacterium
CGGAAACATAAAGAAATCCGTTCCCCTGCAGGATGGGGTGCTCCTCCAGAACCCGAACCCATTATCCACCTCGAAGATAAAGAGTTCGGAAAATTTTAAAAAGACTCGCCCCTCCTCTCAAACAGCCGGTTGCCGGCACGCCCCCTTTCCCGGAAACCGGCTGTTTTTACTCTTTTTGTCTTGACCATCCGCATTGCTGCCGTGTTATAGTTTTGGCATGCACAAACGCATTCCCATCTTTTACCTTATCACCAGCACAAATGCAGGCGGTACGGAAAAAGCCCTCTATGAACTCATCACGAGGATCGATCGGCAACGGTTTTCAATCTGCGTATGCTCGGTAAAAAAACCCGGTGTGTTTGCCCGACGCCTTGCTGAAGCAGCCGACTGTTTTTTATCCCTCGACATGCCTGAAGAAGGCAGCATGCGCGCAGCCATCTGCTTGCCGCAAGCCGTTCGCATATTGGTGCGTGAACTGCGACACCGGCAGCCGACAATCGTGCATACATTTCTGTTTCGTGCAAACATTGTGGGCAGGATTGCAGCACGGTATGCCGGCATTCCGTATGTCATCTGTTCGCTGCGTGTCCTTGAAGAGCATGCGTGGGCAAAGCACGTCATTGACCGCTTTACCGCAGGCATGGTAGACACGTACCTTGCGGTATCGGAGGCGGTACGGCGGTTTTCGGTCAATCGGCTCAGGATCCCGCCAGAAAAAATCATCACCGTGCCGAACGGCATTGACTGCACAGCAATTCCGTTTGCGGAAAAAAAACAGATGTCCGCTGCGCCGGTGCTGCTTGTTGCAGCGCGTTTTGAACGCCAGAAAGCGCACCCAATTTTTATTGATGCAGTGAAACTTCTTGTTCGGCAGGGAATCATCGTGCAAGCACAGCTTTTCGGTGAAGGCCCGGATGAAAAATATCTCAGACAGCGCATCCATGCCGAAGGGCTTGCCTCGCATATCCATCTGATGGGTGTTGTGCCCGACATCATACCGTATCTTCAGCAGGCAGACCTGTGCGTGCTGCCTTCATTGTGGGAGGGTCAGCCCAATATTCTGCTCGAAGCTATAGCGGTGGGATGCCCGGTGGTTGCAACACGCATTCCGGGTGTTGACGAAATAGTGGTTGACGGTGAGACTGGTATCCTGTGTAAACCGGGAAGCGCACAAAGCCTTGCCGATGGGTTGGCATATATGATCAATCATCCGCGTGAAGCCGCTCGCATGGCTGCGGCAGCACGGCAGCAGGTTGAGCGCTTTTTTTCGATTCATGAAACGGTGAGGGCAACGGTTGCTGTATACGAGCAACTGCTCGGTTCCCCTGCGGCACACAATACAAAACACTCCGGACAATGAGCGCGTACTTTTTCCAATATCTTTTTTCGTTCATACTGGCGTTATGTGTCTGCCTGTATATAACGCCGCTCATCATTCAGGCGGCACACCGGTATGATATTGTCGATCGGCCTGACAACAAGTTAAAAACCCATCGTGAACCGGTTGCATATCTGGGCGGCATTGCTGTGTACCTATCGTTTCTGTTTACCCTTGCACTTACCTTTTCGTTTAGCCGTGACGTGCTCGGTCTGCTGCTTTCCGGTACCATCATCGCCCTACTCGGCATTATCGACGATCTGCGGCCGCTCGGCCCGAAGATAAAACTTGTCGGGCAGACGATTGCGGTCTTTGTCCTGATAAAATCAGGAATCTATGTCCAGATCATTTTTTTGCCGCTGCCGCTCTGTTTGCTTATCACTTTTTTCTGGCTTATGACGACGATCAATGCCTTTAATATCATCGACATCATGGATGGACTCTCTGCCGGCGTCGGGTGTGTTGTAGCCGGGGTTTTGTTTGTGGTTGCCTTGCTAAACGGCAACCATATGATCGCCATCATGGCGGTGTCGCTCGCCGGTGCCCTTCTCGGGTTTCTGCGATACAACTTTGAGCCTGCGCGCATTTATCTCGGCGATACCGGAAGTACATTTCTTGGATTGATGCTCGGGGCGCTCGCCATGATCGGTAGTTACACTGAGCGGAACGATTTTGGATGTCTTGCACCGCTGCTTATACTGGGCATTCCGTTGTTTGATACCGCATTTGTTATGTATATCCGGTGGCGAAGGGGACTTTCGGTGATTTACGGGAGCCCGGATCATTTTGCCCTGCGCCTAAGGAAATGGCGACTGACAACACGGCAGACCGTGCTTGCGAGTTACGGTGCAAGTTTGCTCTTGGGTGTGTTTGGCATTGCCATGATGCTGAGCCCGTCACCGCTAATAACGCTTGCCATTCTTGGATTCTGTTGTGTATGCTTTTTCTTGACCGCCTGGCTGCTGAAAAAAGTGGATATGAGCATGTGAGGGGATGGATTTTGAAATGCTGCGTCAGGATGAGCAGAGGATGAAAATAATCGAACATGTTTATCAAGTCGGCGGGAGTGGTATCTCTGCGCCCGGTGATGCTGCCATATACCTCATTACTTCCGGCGACATCGCTGCGCTCATCGATGCAGGAACCGGTGAAGGTCATGAAAACGTTGTTAAAGCAATTGACGCCTGCCGTGCACCTGGAACCCCTGTCTCATTTCTTTTCCTGACCCACTGCCATTATGATCATTGCGGCGGCGCTGCACGGCTAAAAAAACATTACGAATGCGATATCATCGCCCATGAAATGGATGCCCGCTTTCTTGAAACAGGCGACGGCCGCGTTACGGCCGCTCTCTGGTATAACGCCGATCTGCCACCCCTCACGGTCGACTACAAAATAAGCACGCCGCAGGAGTATTTCCTCATCGGCAACCTGGAACTGCAGGCAATCCACTGCCCCGGACATTCTCCAGGATCACTCGTTTATCTTCTTGAAACACCGGGGCATCGGGTGCTCTTCGGTCAGGATATCCACGGCCCCCTGCACCCGGATCTTCTGTCAAACCGCGACGATTATATTGTATCCCTGTCCATGCTTCTCAAACTTAATGCTGATATCCTCTGTGAAGGTCATTTCGGCATTATCAGAGGAAAAGACGAGGTGCACAAATTCATTCAATCATATATACCGTAAAGGGAGATGGATTATGGAACAACCACAATTGTTGAGTGAACAGCAGCTTGACCGTTATGCTTCGGTGCTGATCTGGGGCATGCAAAAAGCGCGTGCCAAAAAGTTCAAAAAAAACGATATCGTGATCGTCCGCTTTGACCTTCCCGCAATCAGGCTTGCAGAAGTTGTGCAGGGGAAATTGCTCGATATGGGCATTCATCCGATTCTTCGTATGGTCGGCACCTCGGCCATGGAGCGTACGTTTTTCGTCAAGGCAAATCAGGCACAACTTGTTTTTGAAGCGCCCGGCGAACGGGTGTTATATCGATCACTGAACGGCAGCATTTACCTGCACGCCCCCCAGTCGCTTACCCATCTGCAGGATATCGATCCTGCACGCATTGCTGCCGTTGCCCGGGCGCGAAAACCACTCCGCGATATCATGTTTAAACGTGAAGAACAAGGGCATCTCGGATGGACGCTCTGCACTTATCCAACGCCTGCCATGGCACAGCATGCGCGACTCAGCCTAAAAACCTATACAGCGCAGGTCATCAAAGCCTGCTATCTTGATGCATCCGATCCGGTGCGCGCATGGGAAGATATTTACCAAAGCGCCCATGAAATTAAGCGCTGGCTCAACAGCCTAAAGATCAAAACCTACCATATTGTGGCAAAAGATATCGATCTCCACATCACACACGGCGAGCGCCGCCGGTGGATCGGCATTTCCGGGCATAACATCCCGAGTTTTGAGCTGTTTATCTCCCCGGACTGGCGCGGGACCGAAGGTGTTTATTATGCGGATCAGCCTTCTTTCAGAAGCGGCAATCTTGTCAGAGGCGTGCGTTTGACGTTCAGGAAAGGGGGTGTCGTTTCCGCCGAAGCTGAACAAGGAGCAGCGTTTGTGCACAAACAACTTGCCATGGATCCAGGAGCACGCAGAATCGGTGAGTTTTCCCTGACCGATGTGCGGTTTTCAAAAATTGACCGTTTTATGGCAGATACGCTCTATGATGAAAACTACGGCGGCAGGTACGGCAACTGCCATGTTGCTCTTGGGTCATCCTATTCCGATACTTACGACGGCAATACCGCACAGCTTACCACACGGCGCAAGGAGCAACTCGGGTTTAACGATTCTGCCCTGCACTGGGATCTCGTGAACACGCAGGACAAAACCGTTATCGCAACGCTCAGGAGCGGCAAACACATTGTGCTGTATGAACACGGGAAGTTTGCTTATTGATCGGCAGGAACAACCCGGCTGCGCAGGCGTTGCCGTTCATCCGGGCTATTGTTCATAACAACCGATGTCAACGCCACCACCCTGTGGCCGCGCAGTGCCGTCAAGGGACGTTGCAGGCGCTTCCCCCTCATCACCTGCATCGAGCGCCGGACTGCCAGACCGTACATGGTAGTCGCCATCGTTTCCCCAGCCAGTTGCCACAAACAGCGGGTCACCGGAAATATTGCCCGACCCGAGAGCTCCGACCTGTGCAGAGGAAAATGTCTGATCATCACCTATAATAAGAATCCGGTCATCCTGAGGAGCATAAAAGAGATTTGAACGGATATCATACGATACCGCACGGCCGAGCCATATAACCGGCGCATTAGTACCACGGCTTGCAAAGATGGAGTTTACAATAGCAAGCTGCACAGGTACTTCTTGAAAATCGTATTGCACATGCATCATATAATTGTTACCGATCTGATCATCGACCGTACAGTTCACAATTGAAAAGCGACTACCCGGCTGTTCAGTAGATATAACAAACGGCGACCACGGCGTGGTGGTGTCATCCCCGTCGCCCCGGCCGTACACAAGGCAATTTTCGACCCGCGAATCGTCTCCCCACAGTTTGATGCCGTCACAGGAATTGTTCGCGACAAGGCATTCATGGATGAACGTCCGTTTGGCCTTTGAATCAAGACCGTCGCCGTAGTTGTGGCAAACGGTGGTTGCAGCGATTTCGACTGGCCCTTCAGATGCCTCAATGCCGAATCCGTCAGGCCGGTCGTAGGGTCGCAGCGTGCCGTCACCGCCTTGATAATAGTGACCGCTGTAAGACAAGTCGCAGTTCTTGATCACCATGTTGCGCAAGCCGCCATGCTCACCGGGAGGGCCACCGATGCATCCGAAGCCGCAGTAGGTGATGCTGCATCCGAGCATTTGGATATCATCAGCATCACCGATGTCGATACCGAATTCATCAACGTGATGAATGGTGAGATCTTTGAGCAGCACATGCTCAACCGGTCCAGCCGTACCGTTGATTGCTTCGCGAAACCATGCACGGTTACAACTGGTAATCTCGAGGTTTTCAATCCGTACATACCGGCAGTTCGAGATATCAAAAGCACAAATAAGATTATTTCTTCCTCCGATGATGGGTTTCCCGCCGGGCTCCCGTGCAAGCACCACGAGCGTATCACCCGGCTGCAGGTTACTCACTGCATGGGCAAGCGTTTTGAAAGGCTGCTGCCGTGTTCCCGGATTGGTATCGGTGCCATCTGGTGAAACATAGAATGTCCCCTCACGATCGCCTCCGATGATGGTTACCCACGCCTGCGGTGAACCCGATGGCGGGAAAATAATATCTTCGTATGCCGACAATACATAATCGCAGGTTTGCGGTCCTGTCCCGCATCCTTGCAACGTTAAAAACGTTAAAACAAAGCAAGAAACGATTACAAAAAGAAAAGCCCGGCAATGCATGGTGATTCCCCCTTATGCATGAGGTTATGGAAAATATAAGAACGGCTCACTTCTCCGTAGAGAATATAGCACGGTGTGTGCGGTGTGCAACTCATGAAGTGCAACGAGGTGCTTCTGCCGTGGTGATAACCTTATCGGGGAATGACCATCGTCCTCGTCTGGTCGGGTGACGAAGCGCCTCACGAAGGCGCCGCAAAAATTCTGTGCGCGGAATTTCCCGTGCCCCCATGCGCACCAGATGTTCGGTCCTTACCTGGCAGTCGATCAGCCGTATGCCCCATGCATCCAGCATATGCACAAGATACACGAGCGCGGTCTTTGAAGCATCCGGTCGCTCGGAAAACATCGACTCGCCAAAAAAAACTGCACCAAGCGACACGCCGTACAGCCCGCCGACAAGCGCTCCTTGTTCCCAGGTTTCCACAGAATGTGCAAACCCGGCATGGTGCAATCTAAGATATGCAGTGATAATATCGGGGATGATCCACGTTCCCTGTTCGTGTCTGCGGGGTATAGAAGCGCATTTTCGTATGACCTGTTCAAAACAGCGGTCGAGGGTTACGACAAATTTCTTTTTCCTGATAGTGCGGGCAAGGCTTTTTGAGATGTTCAGGGAAGCAGGTTCCAAAATAAGACGCGGGTCAGGCGACCACCACAGAATCGGTTCTCCGTCGGTATACCACGGAAATATTCCCATGCTGTAGGCAAGCAGAAGTCTGCGCAGGCTTAGATCACCGCCGACCGCAAGCAATCCGCTGGGATCGGCATCTTCAGGGTCTGGAAATATCAGCTCCCGGGCAAGACGGTAGATAGGCATGTGCGTTTAGATGATTGAACGATGCGTGGTAAACCGCGTGTGATGGCGGCACGTGGATCGCAATAATAACAGAACGGACGTGCCCGGCTATTACTTTGGATTATGGCATCCGGAGAGACACCATAGCAAACGAAATCCGCTTGCCGCTCAATGCCTATCATTGCTGATAGGCAAACACGAGATGCCGTTTGTCTGGATCAGCAGGGACAGCAATATCAACATCCTGAGCAAGATCTATCACGACCTTGCCGCCGTTGCGCAACCTTCCGAACAGAATCTCCTCTGAGAGCGTATCCTTGATTTCGCGCTGGATAAGCCGCGCCATCGGGCGCGCCCCGAATTCAGGACTGAACCCATGACATGCAAGCCATGCCCGTGCCTGCGGTGTCAGCGATATGGTAATCTTCTTTTCAGAAAGTTGTGATTGGATTTCCCGGACAAATTTATCGACAATCTGCTCCATGATATCCTGCGTCAAGGGATTAAAAACGAGGATATCATCAAGACGATTTCGAAATTCGGGACTAAACAGCTTCTCAACAGCCTTTTTGCCTTTTGCGCTAACCACTTCTTTTGTGCTGCCTCCAAAACCGATTGGTGAGGTTGCCATCTCACGCGCACCGGCATTGGTTGTCATCAGCAGAATGACCTGCCTGAAGTCGGCCTTTTTGCCGTTATTGTCCGTGAGGGTCGCATAATCCATAATCTGAAGCAGAATGTTGAAAATATCGGGATGCGCCTTTTCTATTTCATCAAGCAGAAGTACGCTGTGTGGATGTTTGCGAATGGCGTCGGTCAGCAACCCTGCCTGCTCAAATCCCACATACCCCGGCGGTGCGCCGATCAGCCGCGCCACCGTATGCTTCTCCATGTATTCGCTCATATCAAAGCGCACAAAGTGGATACCGAGCACTTGTGCAAGCTGTTTTGCAACTTCGGTCTTGCCCACACCGGTTGGCCCCATCAGTAAAAAAGAGCCGATCGGTTTATCCGGCATGCCCAATCCTGCCCGCGACCGCCTGACGGCTATCGCAATGCTGCTGATCGCATGGTCTTGACCAAAAACCCGGCGCTTGAGCTCTGCTTCAAGGTTCTGGATGGCGATTTTGTCTGAATTGGTCACACTGCGCGGCGGGATCTTTGCCATGCGGGCAACAACCTTTTCGATATCGCGGGTCGAGATAATGCGGCGCGGAGCACCGGTTGCTTTGAGGTTGAAAATTGCGCCTGCCTCATCGATGACGTCGATCGCCTTGTCAGGGAGGTAACTGTCGTTTATATGCCGTGCCGACAATTCTGCTGCTGCTTTGATTGCAGCCGGTGTATAGATAACCTGATGGTGTTTTTCATAATAGGTCTTCAATCCCTTAAGAATCTCGATCGTTTCCTGTATCGATGGTTCTGCGATTTCTATCTTCTGGAACCGCCGTGCAAGTGCGCGGTCTTTTTCAAAGTGGTTTTTATATTCTTCATAGGTTGTGGATCCGATGCACCGCAGCGTCCCGCTTGCAATCACTGGTTTTAAAATATTAGAGGCGTCCATCGACCCGCCGCTCGTTGCCCCGGCGCCGACAACCGTGTGGATTTCGTCGATGAAAAGAATAACGTTTTTCTTGCCGGTGAGCTCTTTCAGCACCGCCTTGAGTCGCGCCTCAAAGTCGCCGCGGAACTTTGTTCCGGCAAGGAGTGCGCCCATGTCAAGCGAATAGATTTCGGTGTTCAGAAACGGTGCAGGAACATCACGGTTGACAATGCGGAGTGCAAGGCCTTCGGCAAGCGCCGTTTTGCCGACTCCCGGATCGCCGACAAACAATGGATTGTTTTTAACCCGGCGGTGCAGCACTTGCAACGTGCGCTCAAGCTCTGCCCGCCTGCCGATTAAAGGATCAATACCGCCGGCACGCGCCTTGTCGTTGAGGTTCACGCAAAACCGCTCAAGGGCGCTGGTGCCGGTTCGTGGGGCCCGTTTCTGATCTGCCTGCTCAGGTGGTGCAGGACGAGCCGTCTCGGCATGTGTCTCCTCCTCGCCCTCTTCGTTCATGCCGTGCGAGATATAATTGAGTACGTCAAGCCTGCTGATGCCCTGCGATTTCAGAAAATAAACGGCATAGGAATCTTCTTCTTCAAAGATCGCGGCAAGCACATCACCTGCATCGACCTCTCCTTTTTCAGAGGACTGCACGTGGAGCAGCGCCCGCTGGAGCACGCGCTGGACTCCAATGGTCTGTACAATCTCCTTTTTGCTGTTTTCAGGCAGGCGTTCGATCTTCTCTGCAAAGAACTGTTCAAGCTGCTCCCGCAGCTCCTCGATATCCGCGCCGCAGTTGCGAAGAATCCTGCAGCCCATTTCGTCAAACAATAGCGCATACAAGAGGTGCTCGACGGTAAGCATCTCATGGCGCCGGCGCTGCGCTTCGCGCACTGCCGCGGCAAATGCGAGCTCAAGTTCTTTGCGAATCATCGGTCACGCCTCTTCCATACTGCACTTCAATGGATAATTATGCTGCCGGGCAAGATGATGCACCAAAGCGACTTTGGTTTCTGCAATTTCTGCCGGATACACGCCGCACACGCCGATACCGCGTTTGTGCACATTGAGCATAATCTGCGTTGCTTCGGCAGGGCTTTTATTGAATACGGTCTCAAGTACCTGCACGACAAAGTCCATCGTTGTATAATGATCGTTATGCAACAGGACGCGGTACTGACGAGGCTCGGCAAGGTCGGTGCTGTGTTCTGTCCCATGCTGATATTCTGGGATATGAGAACTCATAGCAACCACCCCTGTCGTAAAATCTTTTATAAATTTCTGTATATAGGATAATATATTTTATAACCGTGTCAATAGACAAGTACCGCTACAAAAAATCTACAATATTGCTGGTTAAATTATACGGCGATACATGACGAAGACGAAAACTCTTTCATACCGGATCACAGATGAATTTGTCCGATTTTGATTACGATCTCCCCAAACATCTGATAGCCCAGACTCCTGCGCAGCAACGCGATGCTTCCCGGCTGATGGTGCTTGACCGAAGGCGTAAAACCATCTACCATACGCGATTCTCTGACATCATTTCCTTTATTAGATCCGGGGATCTGCTCGTGGCAAACGACACCCGCGTGATTCCGGCGCGGTTGTATGGCAAAAAGAAAACCGGCGGATGGATCGAGGTGTTTTTACTCGGCGTTGTCGGCACACAGGCTGGAATGCCGGTGTGGGAATGCCTCGTGAAAAGCCGACGACCTGTCACCATTCCGGCAACCATTACCTTTACCGATGAGCTTTTTGGATTGCTCCTTGAGCGCACGGGCAACAATACCTGGATTATCCAACTCCATTGTGCAGGCGATATCCATCAGGCACTTGAACGAGCAGGTCGCACACCGCTTCCGCCATACATCCGACGCTCACGGGAAGGCACTGATGATGCCAATGACCGCGCACGGTACCAGACCGTGTATGCCAGAACCAGCGGTTCGGTTGCGGGGCCAACCGCAGGATTTCACTTTACCCCTGAGCTTATGGATACCATCAGCGCACAAGGCGCTCGATTTGCCTTTGTAACGCTGCATGTCGGCTATGGCACGTTTCAACCAATACGAACAGAGACAGTCGAAGCACATACCATGCATGCCGAATACTATCAGGTCTGCGCTGAAACAGCGAAACAGGTAACGCAAGCGCTTGCAGAAAAGCGTAGGGTAATCGCCGTTGGGACTACCGCAACCCGTGTCCTTGAAACCTGCACCACCCCTGAAGGCATCATGTCACCGGGTGAGGGATTAACGGATTTATATATCTATCCGGGCTATACGTTCAAGGCGGTGTCTGCCCTCATCACAAACTTCCATCTTCCCCGCTCAAGTCTACTGCTGCTCGTAGCTGCCTTTGCCGGTCGTGATTTTATTCTGCAGGCTTACGCCGAAGCGGTGAAAGAACAATACCGCTTCTACAGCTACGGCGATGCGATGTTGATTCTGTAATCAGTTTTCTCGTGTTTTATCTTTCATAAAAAGAAAACATGGATTGACATTATTATAACCCAGGATCAGCCCTCTTTTTTTTAACAGTATCTTTTATATCTCTTAAAACTGCTTTTTTTGTACTGACAATTTGCAACGTTATTTCAAAGGGTATCGTTATAATATTGCACGTTATCCTTATTTAGCATGATGAATTTATTATTTCTGTTTTAATGTTAAAATAACGCAATGCTTCTCTATATTTTTGAACGGTAGCATTAACAATTTCGGGTGGAAGCGGAGGAGCAGGACTTGTTCGGTCCCAGCCTATTTTGATAAGGTAGTCACGAATAAACTGTTTATCAAAACTTTCTGGTGTTTTGCCTGGAGCATACATTGCCGCAGGCCAGAATCGCGAAGAATCTGGTGTCAACAGTTCATCAATAAGAACAAGCTTATTGTCGATAATGCCAAATTCAAACTTTGTATCAGCAATAATTATGCCGCAAGCCTCTGCAATTTTTGAAACATAGGTATAGAGCCTTAAACTGATATCCCTTATGCGTTGAGCAAGTTTTTTTCCAACAATTGCAGATGCTTTGTCAAATGATATGTTTTCATCATGTGCCCCATTTTCTTCTTTGGTCGAAGGCGTAAAAATTGGTGAAGGGAGGCGTTCCGCTTCTCGCAAACCGGATGGCAATTTAATACCACATATGCTTCCAGTAGCACAATATTCCTTCCACGCCGAACCAGCGAGATAGCCGCGTACAATTGCCTCGATTGGAAGCTTTTCAGCCTTACGGACGATAACCGATCTTTCTGTAATATCAGGATATAATTCCGTCTGCCATATACACAATAAAACATTTGTATACATACAATGATTAGAAATTATATGTTTAGTTTTTTCAAACCAATAATTAGACATTTTTGTAAGCATGATTCCCTTGCCAGGTATCGGGGTAGGCAAAACATGATCAAAAGCAGAAACCCTGTCTGTTGCTATTATTAAAAGATGTTTTCCATCTCCGATATCATAAACATCTCTGACCTTCCCTTTGCGAATCAAAATCATTTGATCTATGCTTTTTACCATATGGGCAACCATTTTTTCCCTTTCTCTAATTTTTCTCTATCATTTATTAATCCGCTTGAAAGCGATTATGGGTAGATATTACTAACATTGCGATAGTTTTTCATAATCGCTAAGTGAACCGTTATCCATACAGCATTCAATAATAGCCCTTCCTGCCTTTCCAAGTTCCTTGTCCTCGAGATATTTTGAAAGCTCTTTTTTGAAAAACTTTACGAGCTGTTCCGCTCCGGCATCGTATCCCTCATAACCAACCTCAGGTTGTTCATGAATACGGAGCAACTCCCCCGGGATCGCAGTTCCTTCTACCTGCATTGTCTTTAGAGTATACCCAATCAACGGACACCGGGAGGGGACAAGCTGATCATTCCGAAATTGCGCCATCCCTCGACGAGCAAGATATTCGCGAGATATCCATTGCGGCATAAAGCCAACACTCCATACGCCTACATATTGATTTGGTGTAAGTGAATATCGGGTTTCCGGCGTGGAAAAAATTTGTTCTAAAAGTAAGTTTGCATGAGTGATAAATTTTCCAGATGCAAATGGCCAGTAAGATCCAACGCCTTCGCTGGTCAAAGCTTCACTCTCTGTTATACTAGGGTTTTCATGCCCCCGGGGTGCTACAAGCCGCCATAACCATGCCAGTGCCGGAGGAAGAAAATGCAAGTATCCCACAATTCCATATGTTGGTTTTTCCCTACTACAAGGGGGGGTGCGAATGCCAAAATTCCGAAGATGCACCTCAACTAATCCTTCTATAGAATTTGGCACAAGCCTTCGTGGTAGAATTACGCGGGGATTTGGACAAGGTATGCCTGGTCTGTCTTCTATATGTTCCCAAATAAGACATGTAGCATCGGGGATTCCTTCGATATTTAAAAAAATCAAAGGCTCCTGAGGATGTATTGTTATTCTTTCAAGGTTTGGATCTGTTCCATAGTGTCTAATGTGATTCAATCTGACAAACCATGCCTGTTCTGCATCACACGCAACAACATACCCTTTTTTGTTTTGTGCCGAACTATGGCACATTGCCATATCATCAGTAACTGGATTCAATACACAACCTCGAGGCAAGTTGACATATCGGGTTTCACCAGTGATGATATTGCGCCCAAGGAGTAATCGTCCATCCTCTTCACGATGGGCATATTCAAGCATTTCGCTTTTTCCACTACCGCTCGCACCTTCATGCATAATTGTCGTCACGTTGTCGTAGGGGGTCACAACTTGAACGGTTGAGGCGTGCAACGTGATCCATTTTTCTTCTTCCCCAATAGAAAGCAATGCTCCGTAAACCCCCTTTTTTGCACTCGGACCGGGATAGAGATTGTATGAAAATATTTCATATACATCTTCAGTACGATTATGGACAACGACTTGTTTTCCCTGAAAATGTGTATGTCTGAAAGGAGGGGCAAGAAAAACAACAGTATGTACAACAAATGGTTGTTCATTTTGGGTAAGGTCAACAATACCTTGCAGATCAGCAAGCCCTGCTACAAAAAAGCCTGCATTTGCTGGAGCGATAAGAAGGCCACCATAGCCGTCATTGCTTGTAAAGGCCCCCAGCGTAAATGCTGTTACCACAAGCTCTTGTTTTAAAAGCCAATTGAAGGTTTCGCTCCGGAGCTTATCAAATTTATAGTTGTATTTTTCTTGAAATCTAGTTTTATCAGATGCTTTATCGTCACCAATAAGCATACAATCTGGATCGCGGCGACGCATATAAGGATCTATATAATTTACAGCAAAACCGTTCTTACACTTACAAACAATAGCCTCCGGAATTGTTTTTCCCCCTACATCATAACTAACAATAAATTTCTTCTGCCCCTGACCGCCCATCACAAGATCGAGCAGATCCTCCCTTTTTCCAATGAAAGCAATGCGTTTCGAAGCAGTTATCAAATCATAAACATGTTGAGCAACTTTGAGCTTTTTAAGAACTTTTGTTTTATTATCTTCAACCATCGCTGAATTCCTTTTTGATTATTACGTTTTATTGAAAGGAAACAACATAGAAGAAAAAGTTGTTTCTTGTTTTGACTCTTCGGGTGGACTATTAAAAATTATAAAAACACCTCAAAAAACCTTTCTCTAAAGCATTGCAAAGCGTGCTTTTCAGCACACTTTAAATCCACAAAAAAAACAGGCCGTTTGAATGATACTGCTCTATTCAAACGGCCTGTTTAAAAACGCCAGACTTAAAAACTGGCTTTTTCAAACCCGCCAATTAGACTCGGCTTGTGTCAATAAGTATATATATGAGCTGACTATAAAATCAACAAAAAAATCAAAGGGCTTATCAAGATCGCCCATATGATTTACTTTTTTGTAGAGGATGCTAAAGATTTTTTAAATTTGGGAATAGCCTCTAAAGTAAAAAGAATAACTCTTTCCCCAGTAATGGAGCTAATATCTGTATGCAAAGATTTTACCTTTATTTTCAAAATGTCAAAGATGATTTTTTCCAAAAGGACACGGGCTTTTTCTATTAATTCTTGCCGAAGTTCTTTTATCAATTTTCGGCCAGTTGCTGGATTCTCGGATGAAGCGAGTTGCTTTTCTGCTGGCGTCAGAACGCCACGCAACCTTATAAAAACAGTATCTTCTATTATAAACGTTTTTGATTCTTCAGGACCCCTGCCCATATATTCTAATTCAAATTTGACTATGGCATTTGTTATTTGAGCCTCAGCCTCCCCTTGTGTTAAATTAACGTCACAATATTTCTGAGAATTATATTTTTTTTTAAAAACAGTGTTATGCATAAAAACAGCCTTGCGTTTGCTTTAAAATGAGGTCCCTTCCTCAAGCTCATATTACCGCATCAGCGATTCAGATTTTTTCATATAACCCTAAAAAACGGAACAATTTTTGATATTAACATTATCTTTAGATATCTTTTCACATGGTGTCAAGGGCTATAAAACAGGAAATATGTAACATGTATGATAACTATGCATTATTTCATCTTTTGTGGTATTTTATTTTTATAATAAATGAGTTTTTTGATCATAATGAAAAAAGATTTACCCAGTCACACGCCCATAGAACCAACGCGGGTTCCCCCATCATGGGAACTGTTGCACCTTAAAATCCATTTTAAAACCTTTGCGTCTCTCAAGAGGGAATTGGGAAGTGTTGTCAAATGCTACTACTAAGCTGTTCGGTCTCACAAAGCCATTGACGGTATAATGCCAATAGAAAGATTAATCGCTTATTTTTACCCAGAAAACTGTAAACAACGCTGGACATCCCTAAAATTTAAGATTTGATTATGAAATGTTTGCCCCCAGAGATACGTCGTTTTGTTGGCCCCCTTATGCTGTTCTTCATAACAGCATGCGCCGAAGATTCCCAGTGGTCTTTAAAACATCGTTATGAAAATCCCTATAAAAAGATCCTGCTTGAGAAAGACAGAGTTTCCCTGCACCGCATTGTGATCCGGTCGTATCACAATGCGCTGGAACGTAACGACGTTATTGGTGCTGCAAAAATCAATGCCTTATTTGCCGGCGAAGCATGTGCGCGCAGCCGCCGCGTACTTGATTTTTGGATGACAGAGGCTGACGCTGAAACACATTTGTTCCCGACAGACCTTACAACCGACAAACGAATCTGGACAACGCGGAATGCAGCGGCAGATCTGTTCCCGTTTCTTGTCATTGCGGCACACTTTCTCAACGAAACCCATCTTCCTTCACTTTATAAAGCCCTCGCCAGCGAACAAGCCTTGTCCGGTGCTCTCGCGCGGTCTGTCGACCTTCATAAGAACGCCGTTTACAAAGAAAAAACCTCGTCGGTCATCTTTGGGGCAAGCGAATATTGTAAAGATGGGTTGCTTCCCATAACCGAACGCTTGGGAAACAACCTTTTTACTGCCCGGATGGTTGAAATCATAGATGCAATTTTTGAGCGTGCAGATTTTACAACCGACTATGGCCTGCTCCCCTCAACTCAGGCTGAAGTGAACGGTGAAATGCTGCAGGTTTTGTGCAGGCTGTACTGGATGACCGGAAATGAAAAGTACCGAACTTGGGCTCGTCGCATTGGAGATTTTTATCTTCTTGAGGCAATACCGAAAAATAATTTCCTGCCGCCCTATGATGTAAACCCCGATATAAAGGCATCAAGAAAAGAGCGGTGTAAGCTACGGGATCACGGCAATGAAATCATTCCGGGACTTGCTGAACTGTACTTCCTGGAAGCCGTAACAAAAGGGGATCGGGAACGGTTCTATTACGAGCCGCTTAAAACAATGCTCGACAAACTGCTGGCTATTGGACGAAACGAACACGGCATGTGGTACTATGCGTTGAATGTCGCAACCGAAAAACCAGAAAAAAACAGAATCTGTGACAACTGGGGATATCTTTACAGTGCCTACGAAACGTTTGCACTCGCCTGTGAGCAGGCACACCCTCACGACCCGGCGATATCGCACCGATACCGCGAGGCGATTCGGCAGACTCTCGCAAACCTCAAGCATTATACATCGTTTGACTGGGGCGATTTACACCAAGATGGATATGCCGATTCCATCGAAAGCGCATTATATATGCTAAATAGATTCCCCTCTCACGCCGGATTTGCTTGGGTTGATGATGAAATCCAAACGCTGTTTGCAAAACAGGCTCCCCAAGGCTTTGTTGATGCGACCTATCTGGATGGAAACTACATAAGAACGCTGCTCTTGTATGCATTTCTTAAGACCCAAGGGACCTATATTAAACCATGGCGTGAGGATGTATTGTTCGGTGCGCATCGAGATGGCGAAAAATTGTACCTGTATCTTGAAACTGCCCTTCCCTGGAGTGGCAAGCTCTGTTTTGATGTCCCACGGCACCGTGAAGTTTTCAACCTCCCAGTCAATTATCCGCGGGTTAATGAATGGCCGGAATGGTTTGTCGTCCACGAAAAAAAAGAGTATATCATAACGGATCTTGCTTCACGGGAAACAAAAATAGTTTCGGGAACACAGCTTCGCGAAGGTATCATGGTAGAACTGAAAAATGCTGCTTCCGTTAATCTAAAGATCGAACCAAAAGAATATCTCACAACTTATTAAACATCCAACATCGGTTGCAGCTCTGCTAATCACAGAGCATTCTCCATCCCTGCTTTTTTCATCGCCTGACCATAGATGGTTTCGTATCCGAACCTCGACACCTTTTATGGCATTCTTTTTTACGGTCGTAACAAAGCCATCCACTTTTTCTCATGGCAGGTATCATATAACTGTTCGAGCATGCTCCCGCGTGAAGCCTTCGGGCGCTCTGAAAGCAGGCGTGCTGCAGGGTGCCGCAAGAAAACTTACAATGTTTATAATGAGCAGCACGGTCAGTAAGAACACCTTGCCCTGCACGGGAGTGGAGGGAAGAAGATGAAGAACATAGTTTGATAAAAAACACTTTTTGATGCGGCAAAAATAGGCAGGAGGATAGCAGAGGTTTTCATTCTTCAATCGTAACATTGCCATGCGGTTTCTGGGATGGTAGATTTATGTTTGAACTGTTTTTATTCAAACTTTTTGGAGGAAAGATGTTATGCCGCTGATGATTCATCAAGAGTTGTGTGCTCAATGCGGTTCCTGTATCGGCAACTGCCCGAACCGGGCAATCATACGGCGTGGAGGGCGTGTGTTGATCACGGATATGTGCTGCGATTGCGGCATCTGCACACGCTATTGTTCGGTCGGGGCAATTGGCAAAGGTGAAAGAAGGGCCGAGCGGGATACTACCCGGCTTTCGCAGATGCTTGCTGAAAAACTTAAGTTAACTCGCCGTATCGCAGCAATGAAGTTTGTGGACGAGATACCAGAGGGCATTGCCGTAGAGCAAGGGCCGCAGTTCTGGTGCGCCCTGTGCGGCGATGTGTTTGACGGCAACGGCGAACCGCTTTTGTTTACCGCTGCTGCAAGCATGTGCGGCGGTTGCGCTAACCTCGGGCTTGGTGCCAAACGGGTTGCCCGGGAGGAGTTTGATGCAGCACTTGACGGGCAGGTGATCGGGGAGGGCAATCTTTATAGCGACCGGGATGTCATTGCCCGCAACCGCGACGCGTTTCCCCAGTTTCCTAAAATATATAAAGGAGTTGTCGTTGGTTTGCTTGAGCGCATTCCCGCTCCCGATCTGGTACTGTTTCCGGTCAACGGCCATCAGCTCTGCGTTATCTCAACGGCGTTTGCGTTTGAAACCGGTGAGCTGATTCGCGGATTTGCCGGAAAAGCAACCTGCCTGATGACGGTTACGGTGCCGCTGTTGCGCAACCGCCCGGTGTTCTGTGCAGGTGATCACGGCGGCAGAATGTTCATGCGCCTTCGCGATGAAGAGATACTGGTCTGTTTTCCGTTCAGCCTAATTCCGGGTCTTGTGCACATTATGGACAAGACGGTATATGCGAATGCCCACTGAGACCGGCACAGGCGCACGGTACAATACCGAACTTGAGGGATTGACGAAAAGGACGGTGCCTTTTGCCTATTCGTTTGACATCAAAAGGAAGGGAAGACAGGCGCCTGTAACCCTTGTAGGAAAAGGCTCTCTTCGTTTAAAGAGATCAGCACCTTATGCAGCGCTCAAGGCCTACACAAGATCGGCAAGGGTGAGCTTTTCGAGCTTATCGGCAATATAGTCCCTGATGTCCTTGAGTACCTTTATGATCTTGGCCTCTTTTTCAAGCGGTGTATGGGAAAAAAAATAGGTACTGACCGATTCCGTTGGTGCAAGCGCGCCATCCATCAAACGGATAATACTGGCAATGGAGATTTTTGCCGGCGGCACCGCAAGCTTATACCCTCCGCTGACCCCTCGTTTTGTTTTGATAAGCCGGTTCTGCTTGAGTAGCAGAAAGAGCTGCTCAAGATATTTCTTGGGCAGCGCATAGTGCTGGCAAATATCCTCAATTCTTATATAGCCCTTTTTCTCGTGCCGGGCGATATAGATGAGTGCAAGCAGGGAATATTCACTTTTTGTCGTCAGCTTCATTGGCCGTCAGCCTATGCATGACCGGACGTAGCATACGTAACCGTATGCCGGTTGTCAAGCAGAGGTTGCCGGTACAGGGTAGTTGTGCTGGGTCAGCCGATCCAGAGCCCCTCAAGCCGCACCTGCCAGCCCTCCCGGGTACGGTTCATGTAATTGACGAGGCCGCTGTGGCGCCACTGGAGCATGCACATCCGCGGCTGGAAAAAATAGCGCATGCCGATTTTTATCTCTTTTCTTGTTTTCGTAATAATCCCCTCGTACCCTTCGGCAATATAATATCCAAGGTCTTTATAGCCCTGCTCCCTCGGTTTTAAAGGCCCGGTCACGCACCAGACAATCACACCGGTGCGCATATCAACCTCCATTGCAATACCGCAATGGGTGATCGGACAGCCGCAGGACATACCCAAAGGCCTTCCAATAAGTATGTCACCGACTGCTACATTAAGCTCTCGGGTTATCATAGGGTTGTGGGGAAGGATAATTTCACGGGGCCCGGGGTCTTCGGGAAAATGCTCAAGATAAAAATCAAAGTCCCTGCCCAGCGAATCTTTCCAAGTTACTTCGTCTGACACGGCAAACATACCATCGCAGGTTGCCGTGCACGTGCTGCAGGATCCGGAATCCGTTCTTTTCGCAACGATACGGTTTTCGGAAAGATGGATACATCGTTTTATGATGCCCGGATCATCTGCCATTCGACTTTCCATTTCAGCGCAGGTGCGAAACCCGCACAGCCCGCAGTCAAGCTGGGGAAGCGTTACGGTTGCCTGTTGCATATTATTTCTCCTTCTCTTCGTGATAGATAATTCACTCACCCCGATAGAACATCTGGTTTTCAAGCGGCCGCACCACGCCAAAGTGCTGCTTCCACCCAATTTCTTTTTTGCCCACACAGATGGTGCACGTACCCACGGGAGGGTTGCCCCGCAAAATCAGAGGATACCGGAGTTCCGGTGATGCATGTATTTTTTTCACCACAGCATCAATGCCAATACCGTACAGCGCATTGGTCTCGCATATTGAAAGATGCCCCGCAGCTTCGAGCACCCGTGCCCTGAACACTTCCCGCTCTGCTTGCGATATGAGATCAATTTTGGTAATAACCGCCACATCGGCAAGCGTGAGCATCGGCCCTATTTTCCTCGGCAGATTCATGCCGCTGGTCGCCTCAAGCACAACCATCCCCAGCGAACCCTCAATGTAGGGCGAACAGCGCAGGCACAGACCTGCGGTCTCCACCAGCAGGAAATGCGCCCTGTTCTGCGATGCCCATTCAATGGCATCGGCAAGCACCATGACATTGCAGTGGTCAGGGCACAGCTCTCCTGAGTAGACTTTTTTGACCGGTATGTTGAATTCGCTTTGAAACATTTCGTCTTCAACCGCATACTGCACGTCAATTTTCAGATACGCAACCTGCAGCCCCGCCCCTTGCAACCGCTGCGTAACCTGCTTGAGCACCGTCGTCTTTCCGGTTGTCGGAGGCCCTGCACATATAATTGCCTTCATGATTGCTCCTTTCCTATCTGCGGCGCTGTTATGCGGCATACCCGAGAGCCGCGAGCCGCTCTTCCATAATGTTTTCTGTCAGGCGCTCCCCGTTGCGTATGAGTTTTCTGAAATGCAAGATGAGATCATCAAGCTTTTTTATTTCCTCTGCAACACGCAGCTCTTCATCATGCGCCTCGATGATCTTTACCATGGCGCCGTTTTGCATCACGATCCGGAAATCGCTCAATAGGGCAATCCGCGGGTCATGGGTAACAAAGATAAAAATCTTTTCATAGCGCTTCAGCAATTCAAGCGCTTTGGTACGATGAATGCCAGCGTTTTCGATTTCATCAAGCAAAATGATGGGAGAATTTCCGATGGTGACCGCATCGGCTATCAGCAGCGCACGGGTCTGCCCGCCGGAAAGCTCTGTCATGCCGCAATCAGGGTTAATCGGCTCGCCCGTAAGCTGATTCGCAAAATCAAACGTTTCCTCAAGAACGGCAGCAATATTCTCTCTTCGGCGAATGCCCGCGTGAATTTCGAGAAACCGGCGGACCGGCAGATCGGACAAAAAATTCGTGTGCTGGGTGATAAAGGCGATCGGATTTTTTGAAGGATCGTTCATGAACTCTTCTGGAGCTGGCTCGTTATTGATAAAAACGCATCTTCGTGAGGGGGTGTTTCTATTAGCGAAAAGCGCGATGTCATCAATAAGGGTTGTTTTGCCAGAACCCGTAGGTCCTACAATACTGATAACATCGCCCATCTTGAGCTCAAAAGCTTGCACCAGGTCAGGTTGGCCGCTTTTTCCAAAACCGCCGGTGATTTTCAAGCTGTGTATCTTCATAGACGTTCTCCTCTCTTTAAATGTTTATATTTTCTATTGACATAATAGAGAATATATTACTCTTACTCTTTTGTCAAGTAATTTTATAGACAATTAAAAACCTTCCCTATTTATCATTTCTCTTTACCAATTAAAAAAAGCACTTCACTCCCCCTTGCTAAATTCAGATGACAGACTACAAACCTGCTTAAAAGGTCATTAATGAGAAATAAAAACAGTGAAGAAATTAAAATAAAGTTATAGATTGTCACCAAAGTGTCTTACATAAGAGAAAAGCATCACAGCTATCAGCCTCAAATCGCTTATTGAATGCTTCATTGACACAAAATCGCCTGTCGATTAAAAATAACTAACGTGCCGGCTCGGCATGCATCAATATTTTAAGGCTCATGAATTCTGTTGCCCCTTATATACCCCGGGGCGATTGAGGCGTTTACGCTAGCAAAACAAGTTGGCGATGGTTTTTTGCATTTGCACGGCAGGGGTCCCCCGTTATGCAATATTTTTCAACGCCCTATTGACCGAACAAAAAAGCTGTACTTTGCTACCATGCTTCTGTAAAAACAAATACACCCCAATTCATGACACCTGTTATTGGGGTGACTTTTACTGATTCTTTAAAGGAGTACAACATGGGAAAATTATTTGGAACAGACGGAATCAGGGGCGAGGCAAACCGCTATCCGATGGATGCTCCCATGGCCTTTGCGGTCGGGCAAGCGGTCACGCATATATTGAAAAAAAAGGGCCATACAACCCGCGTTATTATCGGAAAAGACACCCGTATTTCAGGCTATATGCTGGAGAGCTCGCTTGAGTCAGGCATTACGTCCATGGGAGGGAATGCCTATCTTGTCGGCGTGCTCCCTACGCCGGGCATTGCCTTTATAACCGAAAGCATGCGGGCCGATGCCGGAATCGTTATCTCCGCTTCTCACAATCCGTTTCAGGACAACGGCATCAAAATATTTTCCGGCAATGGGTTCAAACTGTCCGATGAGCAGGAAGATGTTATTGAAAAGCTCATTCTTGACGGCAAGCTGCCCGAAATGGTTCCCCCCGCACGGGAAATGGGGCGTGCGTACCGCATCAACGATGTGCATGGACGGTATATTGTCTTTGTAAAAAACACCTTCCCCCGTGATCTATCCATCGAGGGGATGAAAATCTCTATGGACGTGGCAAACGGCGCGACCTATATGGTCGCCCCTGAAGTATTTACCGAACTGGGTGCTGATCTCACCGTCATTCACAATACCCCTAACGGACTAAATATCAACGACAAGTGCGGATCGCAACACACCGATGACCTCAGAAAATGTGTCCTTGAAAACGGCGCAGACATTGGTCTTGCCTTTGACGGCGACGGCGACCGCCTGATCGCGGTTGACGAGAAAGGAAATGAAATTACCGGCGATCAGATTCTGGTCATCTGCGCGAAAATACTCAAAGAGGAGGGGCGCTTGAAAAACGATTTGGTCGTCAGTACCGTAATGAGCAATCTTGGTTTTACCGTTGCCTGCAAAAAATACGGGTTTAAATACCATGCCGCAAAGGTTGGCGACCGATACGTGCTAGAAGACATGCTGCGCTTAGGATCGGTGATCGGCGGTGAACAGTCGGGGCATATGATCTTTCTTGATCACCATACGACCGGCGACGGCATCATAACCGCCCTGCAACTCATTGCTGCAATGGTCAAAACCGGCAAGCCGCTCTCCGAGCTTGCCAAACTGATGGAGGTCTTTCCACAAAAACTCATAAACGTCGAAGTGAGCCGAAAGCCTGAACTCTCAACTGTTCCGCAGATTGTTGAGGCAGTCAAGCAGGTCGAAGCGGAGCTTAAAGATGAAGGCCGCGTGCTTATACGATACTCGGGCACACAAAATATGTGCCGCGTTATGGTTGAGGGGCCGACAAAAGCGGTGACGGAAAAATATTGTAAGCAGCTTGCCGACATTGTCAAATCTGCTTTGAACTGATCGGCGCAGAATAATGCGAAATAAACGAAAAAGGTTCTCCCTTTCGCGTGCCGTAACGAAAGAAAAAGGCTGCCGTATTGTCCGGCAGCCACAGTCGTTTATCTCTCCCCTAAAAAGCGCAACAAATTATTCTTTTTATTTTTTTATTTGATCACATCCCATCCCTCAGGACACACATCCTGCAGCTTCCCGAGCGACACCCGGCCGGTAACATCCTGCTCGACAACACGGAGGGATCCTTCCCACTTCTGGCTCACGGTATTGTACTTCCAATCCTGAATCAGCAGGTGCGCGGTAATCTCGCCGACCGTCACCAGTATCGTGCCGGTGATAACGCTTTCGGTTTCTCCGGTGTTGATGCAGTCCGGGCCAAACACGCCCTTGAGATACTCGCCAGTTGATTCAACTATAATATAAAATTCACCCGTGACCGTACCGTTATCTGCCTGAAGCACGCATGCCCGCACTTTTGCCTGCACAAGCCCGAAGTCTATACCGCCCTCATAATAGCCGTCAAACTCTGAATAACCAAAGGTCGGGCAGTTCGACTTGTTCTGGCGGTACAGGGCAAAAACCTTTTCATACGAGCGCACAGCCGCGCTGTACTGCTGCATAGCAAGCGGTTTGCGTGCCGCGAGCGCCGCTCCCCGGGCAATCGCGTTGTCGCCGAGTGTATCAAAGAATGAAAGCTGTCGCTGGTAGTCGGCGCATATCTCGGTCGCCATAATTTGTGAAGCTGCCTGCGCAAGCTGCGCCTCGCCGTACGCTGCAGGGTACAGGTACTCGTAGGCTGCGGCAACCTGCACGGTGATATCCGACATGCCGAGCGCTGCCTCTACAACAGCAGCATGGTTTAGCGCACTGCTTGTATCCTCGCTTGCAAGGGATTTGGCAAGAGCCTTTTCAGCGATGTTCAGGAACATCCGCTGCCCTGCCGCAGCCGACTCCTTAGTGTCGACAATGCTGTCCCTGAGCACGGTTGCAGCGTTTTTCAGTGTCGGAAATTCCCGGCTGCCGATCTTGTGCAGCACGGCTGATGCTCCATTGATCGTGCCGGCAAGCGTGCCGTCACCCTGCAAAGTCAGCGACAGCGTGCCCGAAGGCTGCACGGTCGCGGTGAACGTCTTCTCGCTGATCGTGCCGCTCAGCGTAGCCGTTTCTGTCTGTGTCCCCGCAAGGATAATCGAACCCCGAACCACATCATGTGCCTGATCAAGTTCAAGGGCAATGCCGGTTTCCTCGGCAGCACCAAGCCAACGGCCGTCAAGGTCAATCCCGGGCTCGCCGGTGATATCCACCGCGTATATATACAGACCCGCAATTTGCGACGACACATAGGCAAGACCCTGATCAGAGCTGAAGGACAATTTGAGCGGATCGCCCAGCAGATATGCATCGCCCGCAAGCTCATACGGATACCCCGCGTCCTGCAGATCAAACAACCTGACCCTGCCAAGGTTGCCGATTGTTTCCACAGTAAGCAAATAGCTGTTAAACGCAGTAGAAGCCTTTGTCTGTCCCGGCTGATTGCGCAGCGTCAGCGGGTCAATAACCGTGACTGCGGCGGGTGCAAAGGGAATTGCCAGATCGGCCACCATAAGTCCATTGCTGCCGCCGGCAAAATAGGCATAAGTATCCCATACCGTTGCATTTAAAACATTGGCGATGAGCGGGCAGTTGAAAAGCTTTTTGGGGTATGCCGTATCCCGGATATCCAGAATTACGATACCGTCGAGCCCGTCTGCGCCAACCAAAAAACCGCCAAGCAGATCAATACCATAACACAGACCAAGGGTGTCATAAGTCGAAAGCACCGCGGGATTCGCGGGATCAGAAACATCCACGATTGCGACACCGTTTGTCTGCGTGGCGACATATGCAATGCCGTTTTTCACGACAACACTATTTGGCTGTCCGGTTAGCTCGACTTGGCCTGCAATGCCGGGGTTTGCTGGATTTTGCACATCAACAATTTCAAGCAGCCCTCCCTCGCTTTCCTTCTCTCCCGCGCCCAGGAGCCCGGCGATGTATGCGTAGCGACCGTCAATATAAATGCCGTTTGCGAATGCATCAAGCGCAAGGGACGATATCGGAACTGGCTTTGCGGGATTGCCGACATCATAGATTTTTAGCCCGTTTTCGCCTGCGGCGAGATAGGCATAATTGCCTGCACCGGCGCAGCCCATGACGCGACCTGGAGATCTGAACGCTCCCCGCTGCGTCACCCGGTTGCCTGCAGCATCGAAAATCCGCACGCCATAGGTTGCGTTGGCAAGCAGTATCCTGCTGCCGTCATTCCAGATGCCGAGGCTGTGATGCCCCTCGGTATTAAAAGAGCCTGTCTCAACAGGGTGTATGGGATCAGACACGTCAATATAATGCATGTTGAAAAACTCATCCTGCACATAGCAGTACGTGCCCACGTTCACGAGGCCTATCGCGCCGCCCCATTCCCCCTGCCCGCCGACAAAGTTCGATACGAGCTTCGGGTTTTTCACGTCACTCACATCAAGCACCACAATACCCCTGATGCCGCCGGCGACATAGAGATAGTTGCCGCTGCGCGCGCTTTGGTAAAACTGGCCGTAGTTGTTTACCGAATCCTTCCACTGTGAAACGTATGCGGGATTACCGGGATTGCTGATGTCAAAAATATAGAGCCCGTCGCCTTCACAGCACAGATAGGCATAATTGCCGTCAAGCATCAGATCATAGGCAAGGTGCCGGGGATTGCTGAAATCAGTAAATGATGTTTTTAGCACCGGAGCTGCCGGGTTGGTAATATCAACCGTATGAAGTCCCGTATGATCCGCGACATAGGCGTAATTTCCCCGCACCACCACATCAAAAGTTTTACCGAGCCGATCCGGAGTGTCAAAGATAAGCTGCGCAAGCTGTTTGGGGTTTTGAGGATCCGACACGTCAACCGTCACCATACCGCCTTCGGTGCAGGCAAGGTAGAGCACGTTGTCTTTTTTTGATATCCTGCGGCCGATACCCGGCGTGGGAAGCGATCCCTGCTCGACCGGGTTTGCGATATTGGAAACATCGGCAATATAAAGCCTGCCGCCGATGAGGCTGTACATGGTGTTGCCGTCAATCATGCCGTAGCGCGCCGAGCCGCCGAGGTTGTACTGAAACGCAACTGACGCCGATGGTGCGGCCTGTGCCGCGCCGCACACCGACAGCGCTATAGCGATAAGTGCAAAAAAGAAAACCGCAAACCGATGCATCACAAAAACCCGTATGCTGTGTTCCATGTGTGTCTCCCTCGCTCCATATGGTGATATACTGTTCAGTTGCGCCAAAAAAAGCCCCCGGTCGGATATGCAGCACGGCCGGGGGCATATGCATAAAAATTTCATCGATCAATAGCCGTGCTTCTGCAGATAGTCCAGCGTAAACATATCCTGGGGCAACTCTGCGCCGAATTCAAATTCCGTGGTGCCAAGCGTTGAGTGAATGCGCTGCAAGTCAACGGTCTGCGATGCATTGAAATGGGGAATCTTAACCCCGTTATATCCCTTTCCGACAAATCCAAGCTGATCCAGTATCTTCCAGAGCTTGCCGCTGCGGTCATACCGATCGCTGTACAGCATTTGCCAAGACTCAGGGTCAAGATACCATATCATCTTACTGTAGAGAAAGTTTTTGTCCTTGCTGGTTGCTTCAATTACATGGACCTTAATGCGCTCGCGCTGTGTGCCGTCAAACAGACAGTCGCCGGGTGTGTGGACAAGTTTCTTCTTGTCGGTATGACGTGCCATAAGATACTCTTTCTGGCCAAGATACTTGTAGGTGTTTATTTCCACCGGACCGTCCCATCCCATGTTGTCAAACGCGCAGTAATCGGCTCCTCCTTGGGCGTCCTGCCGTTCGGTTGTGGAACGCCGTCTGATACGGCGGATCGATGGCATCCAGAACCATGAATCATATGGTTTGAGGGTGTCCTTATAGTGAATTTCCATGATGCGCATATTCCGCGTCTCCGGAGGTGCAAGCTGCAGCATGGTAAAGGCGCGCCAAATCTGCTTTGGATTTTTTGGAAATTCGGGGACCGGAGGCATATCGTACCTGCCCGAAAAAAAGCACAAGTTATTAAAAATTTCGATATCCATATCGTATTTAAGCCTGCCGTCAACGATCCATGCGGTGTCCCGGTTTTTATAAGAATCACCGTAGGAGCGCGTTCTGAAATTATGTGCCATTTCCGTCGGATCCTGTGTGTCGGGAAAGGGCACGCCCGATACCCAGTTCAGGATTTCGCTCTGCGGCCCAAGCTTTGTCTGTCCGTAATATTTCTTGGTCAGCTCAATATTGCCCGGTGTCGGCATAACCGGCTCATAGGGGACAATCTCAAACCAGCTCTCGCCCCAACGCCCTGTATCTTTCATGATATTGTAAAAGCTTTCGGGCAAAAATTCTTTTACGTCATCAACGGTTGCGCTGGTAATCTTTTTGCCCGCCCAGGTTGCTTCCCATGCACGAAGCTGCTTGAGCTCTTCACCCTGATAGCACTGAACGGGAAACTCAAGCTGCTTTGCCGCAACGCCCTGCGCCGCAAACCCGGCAAGCACCAGCATCATACACGCTATAAGAGAATACCGTGGCATATGCTGCCTCCTTTCTCGTCTAAAACATTTATCAGCAGTACGATACAGATAAGCGCTCTATGCGCTCGTCCATCGTATATATCTTAGAATTCATACACCACTTCTGCGGTCCAAAAGTCTTTTCTGTTCAGCTCATCGTAGAGCTTGCAGTAATTAAGGTACCGAACCATGAACGTCCAGCGAAACTGCGGCTTAAAACCGAGCGCCGGCGCCCAGTATCCGCCGCCCTGATCGACATAATAGGCACCATAGAACCCCGGCAGTATGCGACCGTTCCAGAGTTCGTAGGTGAATTCCTGCGTAATCACGGTCCAGTGTTTGTGTTTCTTGCCATACGTGACCCAGGGATAAATGTAATCGTTGCGGGTTTTCTCGGGAATAAACTCCATAAACAATTGTGTGCCTGACCCAAGGTATTTGTTGCGCGCCCACGGCGTCAGACCCGGAATAAAGATCTTGGTATCCCACCGTGCGCAAAAGGCATAGCGGTTGTATTCTTTCACACGCACATTGGTCCCAAGAAATTCGGTCCCGTCCTTGCTGTGCTCCCACAACCCCTCAAACCTGAAGATGTTGCCCGACATGGCAAGCGTGGTGCCAGGGATGATCGGAATTTTGACATCAACCGGTTTGTTAACCGTCAGACCGAAACTGTCCTGCCACCCGTAATGCCAGATGTTCTTTGCATGTCCTTTTCCGGTCAATCCCGGCAACACCGAAGCAACTGCCTTGCCGGTGCGCAGCACACCGTCGTCTGCGCGGTGCCGGAAATAGCTTACTGTCCAGTCATATCCTTTTAAGAAGCCGCGAATTCGAAGCCCGATCTCCAGTTTGTTAAAACCGTCGTTTGGCTGATCCCGGTAATAGGCACGGAACTGGTCGTTCGGGTTCTTGAAACTGTTGAACGAAGAAGGATGCAGCAGGTGATACCCGACCGGCCACTGCCGCGTCGGCTCAAAATCGGGAATCAAGAGCAGTTCAAAGTTCATGTCCATCGGCATGTCACGCGGTGTAAAAAAGAATCTGCCCATCCACAGGCCGCGCTTAATTTCGGCAAAGTCAGGATATGCCGGATTGAGGTTGCCGCGTGCATCCACCGGATTGATGTTATCCACCATGCGCTCAAAGGTCGTCTCGCCCCACGACACAATCTGCTTGCCGAGCCGCACTTGAAACAGATTGTGGTTCAGTTCAATATAGGCTTCCCTGATAATGTCCTTTGCGCTGTCGTAGCTGCGGAATTCCTTGCGCGCATGTCCGCCGCCGCCCCAGTCAAGGTATCTGCCTGTATCACCGTCGATGTCGCCGGCAGCATCGTAAAATTCTTTAAATACACCATAAAGGTTGATCTGATACTCGGGCCCGCTGTAGGCATGCCACATGGTCTCGAGCTTCAATGAGCTGCGGGCATTAATGGTTTCATAATCATACAGCTCATACGGTTCCCGTCCATGTGCACGGCGCAGATAGGATTCAGTAATTTTCCCGTGAATAACCACCTTGCCGTCAAAAAGGTCAATGGCCGATGTCGGCTGCGGAACAACAAGCAAGCATACCAGCATGCCGATCACGGCAATCAAAAAAACGTGTCTTGCTTTCATAGGTTTCTCCCCTTTCTTCCCATATTGAAAACAATCCCTGCGCAACCTATTCGACGATAATCGTGCCCTCAAGGAGGTCGCGCGGCACCTTCACCGGATCGGTTCTGCGGGCTTCGCGCAGCACAACGTATTTGTACGTCCCCTTCTGCACAAAGCAGAGGCTTGCGACCGCGCCCGGTGAAATTTTATTTGACACATACACCCCTTCGTCATCGACTACAAAGTGCGTCGGACTCTTGCAGGCTACCGTTACCTGTTTGTCAATAAACTGGATCTCTGCAATTCCCCCTGACTCGTTGATCCAGATAACGGTGGTGCCGGCCTTCACGGTTGCTGTTTTGGGGTCAAGCCCTGCAAGCGGGTGCAGCCTGATGACCTGATGTGCGGCAATCTTTTGCTCGGGCGCTACCTTTTCCGCCTGCGCAAACGCAATACCCGCTGACAGGACGAAAGCCAAACAGCATGCGGCAACTACCCTCACGTACTTCATAGCGCATCCTCCTCTCTGAACATGGTTAAAACATAAGGGTTATTTCAATATCCCCCTTCGGGTTGATTGTGAGTACAGTTTCGATAGGGCGGGTGTTTTTTGCTATAGTAGAAGCCTGTTCTCGTAATGTCAAATTGTTTCACAAACTTTTTCTGCACACCCTTCATTCATCGCACTAAAAATTTTGGTCTGAAAAGCAGCATCAGTACCGGCACCACAAACACAGCGCCAAGACAGTTAAAGAACAGAATCACCGCAAGCATCACTCCCATCTGAGCCTGAAACTTAAGTCCCGACAGCGCCCATACCAGAAGCCCGAGCACCAGTGTTCCTGCGATGTAGATAATCGATTTTGAGTAACTTTGAATCGTCCGCATAAGAGCGGTTTCAAGCGTAATGCCCACTTCTCGTTTCTTTTCTTCAAAGCACCGCGCCATCAGATAAATGCCGTAATCAACTCCCATACCAATGCCTGCCGCGGACACAGGCAGCGTCGAAATCGAGAGTCCGATTTCATTGATTGCCATATAGGCAAAGGCCATGTAGTTTGATATCAGCAGCGGAATTGTGAGAATCAGACCTGCTTTGATCGAGCGAAACTCAAGGGTGCAGAAGAGAAACACCCCCAGCAGCGCAAGCAGCAAAGTCTGGAGCTGCTTTGAGGCGACCATTTCGTTGATTGCCGCTTCAGTACCGATCACACCGCCGGCAAGTTTATACTGGAACCCTTCCGGGAGTTTTGAATGCTCTGCGATATATTTCTTTGCCGTCGCAATCGCCCGTTCAATGGTCGGACCGGTCTTGTCCATATAAAAAACCACGATATTGGTCTGCCGCAGCTTTGGATCCAAAAACTTATTCATATCACCTGGATCACCGGATTGTGTTAGTCCGATCAAGTAGGCGTTTGCGGCAGCCGGGTCCTCGGGAAGCCCCATCCATTTGGGATCATCCTCATGGAACTTCTGCGGCATGGCCATAAGCGGACCGATAATGGTCTGTGCGCCCACGCCGCCCGAGTGCTGCATCATATAGGTTGAAAAATTCTTGATATCCTGCATGACCTCAAGATTAGTGAGCGAACGGACCTTTTCGCCTTCAAGGACAATATACAGCGGGTTGATGAGCGGCATATTCTGGTTGATGCGCACGCTGTCCTGATTGTAGCGGGAGCTGGGGTAGAGCAGGTTCGAGCCCACCTGTGCGTCGCCGATAATGAGCTTTTCCGCCCAGATATATGAACCCACGGTTATTACAAGCACCCAGGCAAGCACCCAGTACCTGCCACGGCCGATAAGCCACGGTCCCAGCCAGTCGGCAAACTTGTTGGCAAACCCTTCGCGCCGTTCATCCTTGAGGCGCTCGCGCTGAATATGGGCAAGAAAGGAGGGGCTTACCGGCACATAGGTCATCAGAATGGGGGTAAGAATAAGCCCGATGATCACCGTGATGAACGACCAGAACGCGCCCGCAATGCCCATGTGCTGCAGCGTGGGCACCGGAGTTATAGCAACGACTGCGATGCCGAACGCATCTGTGATGATGCTCGTCAACCCAGGGAGAAACATCTGCTCGATAATCACCCGCACGCCTGAGAGCGGGTCGCCGGTCTTAATGTACTCCTCAAAATAGCGGTTGTAGAGCTGATGAGAATGTCGAAACGCCATCAGCGAAATCAAAAACGGCATGACGAAAATCAAAGGGTCGAGGTTGTAGCCCATCAAGGCGTAAAAACCAAGGCCCCAGATGCCTGAAATCACTGCGGCAAGCGGCACAAATACGGTTGCCATAAGCGACCGGTAGGCGATGAAGAGCAGTATCGGTATGACGATCCCCGTCCCCGCCATAATATAATTCATCTGCCTGATATAGCTTGCCACCACGCCCAGATGCATTGGGTGCCCGACGATCGAGACCGTAGTGTTTTCGTCTTCGGTCACTGCCCGGATACGCTGCAGCTCGCGGTAAATCAGCGAATAGTCAAGCTCCTCCTCGAAAAAGTCGGCGAAGATGAGCGCTTTTTTCGAGTCAAACGAAACATACGAGCCGTAATAAGCCTCGTTGGAGTAAATCGCGTCCCGAAGGGCGTTCATGCCGGCTTCGTCCTTGGGCACCTCAGGCCACATGAGCGGTGTTGCCTCGATGCCCCATGAGGTGATCCGTGGATTCTTGATCTTGCGCGAAGCGATCGAAAGAATCTTATACCGGTCGACACCCGGCACGGTTTCAAGCTCGTTGGTGATGAAACGGATCTTCTCGAGTGTCGCCGTGTTGAAAATATCGCCCTTGTCAACCGAGACCATGATCACCAGAAAGTTTGCGCCGCCGAAGGTCTTTCTAAAATCATTATGAATCTTGATATACGGATGATCCTGCGGCAACAGCTCGTTGAAGTTTGTCGAAATCGTGAGCCGGCGCGCCTCATAGGCAAACCAACACGTAATCAGGCCGATGATCAACAGCACCGCGAGACGGTGTTTGATCACAATATCGGCGAATCGTTTCATGATCTGTTCCATAGTGGTTCCTGCGCTTTCGTAAATGCGTGCCGTGCGCTATTGCTGTGCCACAGTGGTTGAAATACCGGACAGCACCTGCCACTGCGCGGCGCTGTCGGCGGTTTTCAGGATCGTGCCGCGCGCTCCGACAGTCCACGCCGTGCGTTCATCCGCAAACACCATGTCCCTGAGCCAGAATTTTATCCCGCCCGCGCCGTCCTGCAAAAGCCATGTTGCGCCGCTGTCACGGGAAACAACCACGACGCCTTTCTGTCCGACCGCGATCCACGTGGCACCTTTTCCCTTGACCGCATAGAGCGTCACCTTCTTCTCTTCCGCAGGATTGCGGCGCTTGCGCCATGTGGCGCCGCCGTCATCGGTCGCGATGATGGTGCCATCCATGCCGCAGGCAAATCCGTGTCGTGCGTCGCTGAAAAAAATGCCGTACAGAGACGGAGGATTCTGTTCCCAGTCCGTTTCGCTAATAACCGGGACAATCTCGGGGCATTCCTGCTTGCGCCACGTGGCGCCGCCGTCTGTGGTTGCATAGATTGTCCCGTATTCACCGGCAACCCAGCCACGCTGCCGGTCAAGGAAATAGACGGCGTTGTAAATTTTGTCTTCACCCGATCCCTGCTGCACCCAGGTTTTCCCACCGTCCGTGGTGTGCAGGATGGTGCCGAAATCTCCGACTGTCCAGCCATACTGTGCATCAACAAAACAGAGTGCGAACAAATGGTTGGCTATGCAGCAATCCTGACGCACCCAGGTTTTCCCGCCATCAGAAGTGTGCAGCATGGTACCCGCCCTGCCCGAAACCCAGCCGTGCGCAGTATCAACAAAGGTTACGCTGCACAAATTGACCTGCACACCGCTCTTTTGATGCTCCCAGGTCGCGCCGCTGTCGGACGAATGGACTATGGTGCCGTCAAACCCGACCGCCCATACATGCGTGTCATAGCTCGCGACGGAAAAAAGGTGGAAAGGGGTTACAAACGTATAGGGAAGTTTGGGCGGCGGAACCTTCTCAACCTTGAAACAGCCGGCGCAAAGAAGTGCTGTACAGCACGTGGTCATGAACAGCATCGTTACTTTTTTCATCATACATTCACTCATGTTGCTTTGTAACAGTATTGCCACAAAACATCTGTTTAACCATAAAGCATGCCATCTCATAGCCGTATTATATTTTTATGCGTTTTTTGCTTAATGATTATTTTTTTTGATTAAAAGAAAGGCGGCGGGTGTTGTATTGCACCTTTTTATTTGTGCATATATTCACATAGCCTGTGCAACTATGCACAAAAGGGTGCGTATGCTACGTGCTACAGCAGTTTTTTCTTGCGGTGCCGGAACGTATAGTAGTTTAAGCCGAGCAAACGGGCGGCTTCGCTCTCATTGCCATGGCAGCGCCTTAGCGCTTCTTCGATATAGCGACGTTCGATATCACTCAGCAGTTTGTCAAGGGAAAACTCCTCAGCCCCAAGCACTGGAAGGTCTGCAGGCAAAGAGCCTTGCGCTGCTGCAGGAGCGATGCGCGGCTGAAGACTGATATCTGCGGCACTCAGTAACGGGCCGTTACCGATCAACACCGCCCGCTCAATTACATTGCGAAGCTCTCGGACATTCCCCTGCCACGGATGCTGCAACAGCAGCTTTTCTGCTTCAGCCTCCATCCCCGTGAAAGTTTTTCCGAATTTTTTGCTGAACTGCACCATAAAATACCGGGCAATCGGAAGGATATCCTCAGGCCGTTTATTGAGCGATGGAACCTCAACCTTAATCACCGCAAGCCGGTAAAAGAGATCTTTGCGAAACGCGTTGCTTTCGATCATTGCCTCAAGATCCCGGTTGGTTGCCGAGACAACGCGGGTTGTGACACGCAGCTTCTGCGTTCCTCCCACGCGGTAATACTCCCCTGCTTCAAGGAAGCGCAACAACTTTGCCTGCGCCTCTGGGCTCAGGTCGCCGACTTCGTCCAAAAACAGAGTGCCGCCCGCAGCCTGTTCCACAAGACCGCGCTTGCCGCTGTCACGCGCGCCACTGAATGCTCCCTTTTCATAGCCGAACAGTTCGCTCTCCAAAAGCTCCCGCGGGATGGCAGCGCAGTTGAGGGTGACAAACGGGCCTTTAAAGTTCGGGCTTTTGTAATGAATGGCGCTGGCGATGAGTTCCTTGCCGGTGCCGGTTTCACCGCAGATAAGAACCGGCGTATCGGGGCTACGGGCAACGAGATCAACACATTCCATGACGCTTTGGATGGAGGCACTCTGCCCGATAAAGCAGGGGATATTTTCTTCAAGATACCGTGCCTGCAGCTCCTGCACTTCTTTGCGCAGTCTGACGGTCTCAAGCGCATTGCGTATGGTGACTATAAGCCCCTCCAGGTGCACTGGCTTGATGATATAGTCATACGCGCCGAGTTTCATGGCCGTGACCACGGTGGTAATGTCCTCGTAAGCGGTGATCATAATCACCATGCTGTCAGGACACCGACGCTTGATCTCGCGCAGGGCATCAAGTCCGCTCATGCCCGGCAGCCCGATGTCAAGCAGCACAAGGTCAGGAACGCTGCTGCTCAGTGCTGCAAGTGCTTCTTCTGCCGTGGCAAACCCCTGCACCTGATAATCCTGCTCGAGCACCCGGATCATCCCGGTTCTGGCAATGTCTTCATCGTCGACAACAGAGATACTGTAGTGGGTCATGACTGCCGCTCTGTTCTCCTCTTTGCCTATGCTGCCGAGGCCTCGGCACCGTGAGCATGCCCGTTATATACCGGCAGATATATGGTGAACTCGGCTCCGCCAAGCATACTGGTGCCAACCTGTATGAGACCTTTGTGATCGGTCACTATCCGCTGACACAAGCTCAATCCGATGCCGGATCCATCAGGTTTTGTTGTAAAAAACGGATCAAATATTTTTGGCCTGTCCTCTGGCGCAACACCCGGTCCCGAATCCGCAACTGAAATGACAACAGTGCCTAATTCGTGTCGTGTCTGTACCGTAATCCTCTTTTCACCGTGCCACGACTGTAAAGCCTGTACGGCGTTTGTGAGCAGATTCAGCACAGCCTGTTCGATCAGCGCCCGGTCTGCACGGCACAGTGGCAACCCGGGGGCAAGCTCGGTTGTGAGTGCCACGCCGCTTTTGCGGATCGTGGTTGCGGCAAGTGCAAGTGCTGCCGAAACCGCGTCGTTGAGATTGAGCGGCAAAAGTTTTGGCGCACTCGGCTTTGAAAAATCCATAACGCGGCGGATCACCGCTTCGATCCTGTCCGATGCAGTCTGCAGCGCAGTGGCAATGTCATCAATGTCCTGCCGTTCCGCATCAGGGCGTTCTGCGGCATATCGTCTGAGCATGTAGGTATAGGTCGTGATACCGCTTAGCGGATTTCGAATCTCATGGGCAATGCCTGCGGCTACCCGGCCAAGCGATGCCATTTTATCCTGCATCCTGAGTCGCTGTTCGCTTTCCCGAAGCTGCTGCTCGGCCTGTTTCCGTTCGGTGATATCGCGGATGATGGCGGTATAAAACATTCCGTCTTTTGTTTTCCAGCTCGAGCGCGACAGTTCCATCGGAAACTCGCTGCCGTCGCTCCGCCTCCCGATCATCTCAGTTGTCATAAACGCCGCTGCATGCTGCAACCCCTGCTGTGCGGTGCGCTCATACACCGTGCGCAACCGCTCCGGCAAAAGCATGCCTGCAGGCTTGCCGACAACCTCTGCGGCACGATAGCCGAACATGCGCTCGGCGCCGCTATTCCAAAACACAATCCGGTCATCGCTTGTCACCGTGATAATTGCATCGCCTGCAGTCTCTACCACAGAACGGAACCGCTCCTCGCTCGCTTCAAGAGAAGCGCGTGTCCTGCTGTTCAGCAAAGCTACCGAAGCAAGCTCGCCAAAAGCAGCTCCCATCCGGATATCAGTATCGGTAAAGCCCCCATCCTTGTTGGCAAGGACAAGCAAAGCTGCAGGCGAACGATCGATGAGCAGCGGAACGCACATGATATTGTCAACAGGGGGATGATGTGACGGCAGCGCAGATTGAGGGGCATTGTCAAAAAGGGGCTTCCCCGAAGCGCATACCTGAGCATACATGCCCTGCAACGGCATCACCGGCAGCGCAGCCAGCGTATCGGGAAATGAGCTGCATAACGTTCTCAGCACCTGCTCGTTCGCATCACGTTCTGCAATAAAGCCTGCACGGGCACTGCTCAGTTTGAGTGCAAGCTCGAGAATCGAGCCTGCGGCATCTGTAAAATCGTGGTGCTCAAGTATTGCACGTGCTGCTGCAAGCAGTGCGGCTGTTTCAGCTTCACGGCGCCGTGATGCATCAAGCGCTTCAGCTAAGGCCTCCTGTGCGCGGCCGCGCTCCTGAACTTCCTGCCGCAGCGCGTCGCGCTGTCGGAAAAAATTAAGAATGAGCTGTGCGAGTGCGCCAAACTCCGTACCCGAACGCGGCAGATTTTTCAAAAGTGCAGGATTTTCGGAGCGGAGGCTTTCTGAAATCCGTCGCAGCGGAAGGTTTACCCACAGCACCAGCAGAATCGACAGAAGCAGGATTACCGCGCCGGCAAAAGCGGCAATCAGCATAACTTGTCGACCCGCAGCATGTTGGAGTTCACGGGCAAGCGGCGGTTGGCTGCTGATCCGAATTTTGCAGAGCGGTTTTTTGTTCCAGCCGTAGACAACGCGTGAAAAGTGTACGGCACCGCTTCGAGGGTCATACGTGCTTGTCTCAAGAACCTCGTCGGTATCGATCGGGGAAAATGCGATGGAGCAATCAGTGAGCACTTCAAGGTCATGGACATAGGCAGGCAACCAAAGGCGCGCGGCAATGAGGAATCCGCGTGGCGCAGAGGCGCGCAGAATATCGTCTGCGGGCTGGAGCGGCGCGGTTCTGAACTCGACAATACCCGCAGGGCTGTTGATAAAAAAGTGGCTGAAAAAACTTCGGGAAAAGAGATCCGCAACCAGCGCAGCACGGTCGGATATCTGGTCAATCCCGTTGATGCCCGCCGGATTTATGGCGTGCACTGGCCGCAAATCAGGGTCATAGATCCAAAGCGCGGTGACGTTGTAGCTCGGCATGGAACGCTCAAGAAGTCTGAGCGCGGTGCTCGCTGCCGGAGAGGAAACGATCTGGGCGATGTCATCACGGTTGCTGAAGTCATAGGCAAACAGCTCAAGCGATGCGCTTTCGATGCGTACCATCCGGTCAAATAAGGTGTTCTTTTCATAAATGCTGCGCTTTATGATCAGCTCTTCGCGCTGTTGCTCATAGATACGGACAACAACAAACCCGCCGATAAAGAGCAGTGCAACAACCGCCAACAAGAGTGTGATTCTGGTCTGCGTTTTCATACACCGTACCGCAACCCCGCGTGCCCTCTTCTGGCAACTGACTTCTGCCAAACTATAGCACGAGCCAAAAAAATTGTTTATTTTTTTGTCAAGTATGGTAAGGTACTGCCTTACTTTTTTCTTTTGAAAGGAGCTGTTGTGATCATTTCCTTATTCGGTACCGCTTTTGCTATGGCACCCGCACAGGGTGATGCAGGCGCAGGCAGCGGTCTCACGGCGCTGCTGCCGTTGATCATCATGTTCGTGATTTTCTATTTTTTGCTTATCAGGCCCCAACAAAAAAAGACAAAACAGCATCAGGAATTCCTCAATAATTTAAAAAAGGACGACCTGGTGGTAACAACCGGCGGCATTCACGGCAAAATCACGGGTATTGCCGATAACATCGTAACCCTTGAAGTTGCGCCGAATGTCAGAATCAAGGTTTCCCGCAGCGGTATTGCCGGGCTGAGCGAACTTGCTGCCAAAACAACCGACGAGAAAAACAAATAGGAATAAAAGGAGTATTGCATGGGACAGAATCTCAAATGGCGGGCGCTGCTCTACGGTGCGGTCATTCTGGTTGCGCTCGTATATCTTCTTCCCACGTTTATCACCGTTCCTGCATGGTGGGAGAAATATCTTCCTTCCGACAAAATCTCTCTGGGGCTTGACCTGCAGGGCGGTATGCATCTGATTCTTGAAGTCGATACGGAAAAAGCACTTGAAAACACCCTTGAGCGCAACGTCGCCGACATCGAAGACCTGCTATACACCAATAAGATACCGTTTGATCACGTCAAGCGCATCTCGCGCACCGCGATCGAACTTGCGGTGGTTGACCCCGGAGCAAAGGACCGGGTTAAACAACTTCTGGAAAACAACGTGCCGTCGCTGAAACCAGAAAAGATCGATGAGGCAGGGGAAACCGTGACGTTCACGCTTGCGGTGAATGATATTGAAGCGCGGCAGATTAAAAAGGCGGCAACCGAACAGGCGCTTGAAACCATCAGGAACCGGGTTGATCAGTTCGGGGTGGCAGAACCTTCGATTCAGTTGCACGGCGAAGACCAGATCGTCATTCAATTGCCCGGTATCAAGGATCCAAAACGCGCCATCGAGCTGATTGGAAAAACAGCGCTCCTTGAGTTCAAACTGGTCAACGAAGAGGCTAATGTTGACGAGGCGCTCAAAGGGAACCTCCCGCCGGATTCGGAAATCCTCTACCAGCGCGACGTCAATCCCAAAACCGGCGAGGTCAAGCGGATTCCTTACGTGCTGAAGAAACGGACGCTGCTCACCGGCGACCGTTTGGTCAAGGCACAGGTACAGATCGATAACCGGTTCAACGAGCCCTATGTGGCGCTTGAATTTGACTCTCGAGGTGCAAAGATCTTTGAGCGGATCACCGAGAAAAATATCAAAAAGCGGCTTGCCATTATTCTTGACAACAACGTCTATTCTGCGCCGGTAATACAGGACAAAATATCAGGCGGCCATGCACAGATTACCGGCCGTTTTACCATGGAAGAGGCGCGCGATCTTGCCATCGTGTTGCGTGCTGGATCACTGCCTGCGCCAGTAAAGATTCTTGAAAAACGCACGGTCGGCCCCTCGCTCGGTCAGGATTCGATCCGGCAGGGCATTCGGGCGATGATCATCGGCAGCATTGCGGTCATCATCTTCATGATCATCTATTACCGGCTTTCGGGCATCGTTGCCAACATTGCGATGGCGCTCAATATCCTCCTGCTGCTCGCTGCCCTTGCAGGGTTTGGTGCCACCCTAACGGTTCCGGGTCTTGCCGGTATCGCGCTTACGATCGGCATGGCGGTTGACGCGAACGTTCTGATTTACGAGCGCATCCGCGAAGAAATGCGCTACGGAAAAACCGTCAAGGCAAGCATCGACACCGGATACTCACGCGCTTTTCTGACGATTCTTGACTCCAACGTCACCACCATCATTGCGGCAATCTTTCTCTTGCAGTTCGGCACCGGTCCGGTAAAAGGCTTTGCCATAACTCTCACCATAGGACTTATTGCCAATATGTTCACCGCGGTTGCCGTTACCCGGCTGATCTTTGACTATTTTGTGATCAAGCGTCGCATCAAGACCTTGAGTATTTGAAAGAAAGGAACGGTTCTGTGGAGCTGATTCGACCCAACATCAATATCAATTTCATCGACAACATGCGCTATGCGCTCCTTCTTTCGCTCGTGCTGATTATCGCCGGCACAGTATCCCTTGTCGTCAAGGGCGGACCGCGCTACGGCATTGACTTTAAAGGCGGTACCTTATTCCAGATAAAATTTAGTAAGCAGGTTGCCATCGGCGATGTGCGGCAGGCGGTCAAAGCGATGGGGGTCAAAGAAAGCGTAGTGCAGAACTTCGGCGCCGAGGCCGACAACGAGTACCTCATCAACATCGAAGCAGCGGTTGAAGACCTCGAGCAATTCTCTGAGCAATTCCGGGAGCATTTTACCAAAACCTTCGGTGAAGGCAGTTTTGAGATCAGACGCTCCGAAGCGGTCGGGCCGAAAGTCGGCAAAGACCTGCGACAGAAAGCACTGCTCGCGGTTGCGCTCTCCTGCATCGGCATGCTCATCTACATCTGGTACCGGTTCGAGTTGCGGTTTGGCCTTGGCGCAATCTGCGGTCTGGTGCACGATGTGCTGATCACCTTAGGGGCGCTGTCGATCACGAACACCCCGATCGACTTGCCCGTGGTGGCGGCGCTGCTCACCATCGTCGGGTATTCGGTCAACGATACGATTATCGTCTGTGACCGTATCAGAGAAAATATGCCGAAAATGACCAAAAAACCTCTCCGAGAGGTCATCAACATCAGCGTTAACCAAACCTTAAGCCGCACGATTCTCACCGTTGCAACCGTGCTCATGGCAACGCTTGCACTCTTTTTGTTCGGCGGCGGCGTCATTCATGATTTTGCCTTTACGATACTCATCGGTATTATATCAGGCACCTATTCTTCGATCTTTATTGCCTGCCCGATTGTGATTTACTGGGAAAATCTTTTTGTCACAAAAAAGAAAGGCACTGTGAAGTAGCCCCCTGCGAGGTGTTCGGTTGTGCTCTCTGTTGAGCAGGCGCTTGTAACCATACTGTCCAACATCCAACCCGTGGGAGCCGAACGCGCGGCACTACCTGCGGTGCTCGGTCGCGTGCTTGCCGAGGATGTCATTGCACCGTTCAACGTGCCGCCGTTTGCCAACTCAGCAATGGACGGTTATGCTGTGCACCATGCCGATATTGCCGGCGCATCGCCCGAGCGTCCTGTAACGCTCCCTGTTGCCGGCGATCTTCCGGCAGGGGCAACGCCTCCGGAGAGACTTCTTCGGGGACAGGCGCTGCGGATCATGACCGGAGCCGTGCTGCCCGAGGGTGCCGATACCGTGGTCATGCAGGAAGATACCCGTGCAGGAGACGGCACGGTCAGCATCCTAAAGGCCCCTGCCAAAGGCGCAAACATCAGATATGCAGGCGAAGATATCAAGGAAGGTGAAGTGCTGTTTGCCTGTGGAACTCGCCTGCGTCCTGCGCATGTCGGCGTGCTTGCCTCGATTAAGCGGGCGGTCGTGTCGGTGTACCGTCAAGTGCGGGTGTCGATCGTGTCAACCGGTAATGAACTTATTGATATTGATCAAGAACTCCTGCCCGGCACGATTGTCACCAGCAACAGCTATTCGCTTGCCGCACTTGTCGTGGATTGCGGCGCCCTTCCGGTGGTGCTCCCGATAGCGCGCGATACGCGCGATGATCTCACCAGCCGTCTTCGTGAAGCACTTACAGCAGACCTGATTCTGACCTCAGGCGGCGTGTCGGTCGGTGATTATGATGTTGTGAAGCCGGTGCTGCAGGAGCTCGGGTGTGATATGAAATTCTGGAAGGTTGCCATGCGACCGGGTCAGCCGCTTGCCTTCGGTACGATCGGGACCGTGCCGGTTTTCGGGCTTCCCGGAAATCCGGTTTCGGCGATGGTGACGTTTGAGCTCTTTGTCCGACCTGCGCTGAGAAAAATGGGCGGCCTTGCAACTATCTATCGTCGTCCGATTAAAGCCGTTTCCCGTGACCGGATCGCTTCACGACCTGGCCGGATGTTTTTCGTGCGCTGTGTAGTGACCGAAGAAAACGGTGTGTATTATGCTACCATGACTGGGGAACAAGGGTCGGGCATGCTCACGTCCATGGCACGCGCAAACGGCCTCATGATCATTCCTGACACAAAGGACGGCATTGCACCAGGCGATACGGTGAGCGTCCAGATTCTTGATCCTGACTTTAATTTCGCCGACACGGTGCACTGGTAATGATGGTACAATCCTGACGGTACCGAGGAGATAATATGACCGATACATCTTCAATGCCGAAGCGAACCCATTATTGCGGCGAGCTGCGCGCAACCCATATCGGAAGCCGCGTAACCCTGATGGGATGGGTGCACAGCAGACGCGATCACGGCGGTCTGATTTTTGTCGATCTCAGGGATCGCACCGGCATTGTGCAGGTCGCCATTAACCCCGATATAAGCGCCCATGCCCACCAGCAGGCTCATGCCCTGCGCAGCGAATACGTTATTGCCGTTACCGGTACGGTCGCTGCCCGGCCTGAAGGCACGGTGAACCCCGCGCTCGCCACCGGTGAGATCGAGGTCTGTGCAGAGCGGCTGCAAGTACTCAACGAATCACAACCCCCACCGTTTGAGATCTCCGATCGAACCGAAGCAACCGAGGCCGTCCGGCTTAAGTACCGATATCTTGATCTTCGCCGACCCTGCATGCAGCAGGTTTTAGTCACCCGGCACCGGATGTATCAGATTATCCGAAACTTTTTGACCGAGCACCGGTTCTTGGAATTCGAAACCCCGATGCTCACCAAGAGCACGCCCGAAGGAGCGCGTGACTATCTGGTGCCGAGCCGCATTGAGCCCGGTAAGTTCTTCGCACTGCCCCAGTCACCGCAGCTGTTCAAGCAAATCCTCATGGTGGCAGGCTTTGACCGGTATTTTCAGATCGTCAAATGTTTTCGCGACGAAGACCTACGCGCCGACCGGCAGCCGGAATTTACCCAGGTCGATTTGGAGCTCTCCTTTGTCGACGAGGAAGACATTTACCGTATTATCGAAGGCCTCATGCAGCGGCTCTTTCAGGAGATTCTCGGCCTCGAACTAACGCTCCCCTTTCCGCAGCTCTCCTATCGGGAAACGCTTGACAGGTTCGGGCTCGACAAGCCGGATACCCGATACGGGCTTGAGCTGTGCGACGTGACCGAGGCAGTGCGGCAGTCCGAGTTCAAGGTGTTTGCGCAGGCAATTCAGCACGGCGGCGTTGTTAAAGGACTAACGGTCAAGGGCGCTGACTTTTCGCGCAAGGAGCTCGACGATCTGGTTATGGTTGCAAAAACCTACGGTGCAGGCGGGCTCCTCTGGATTAAACTCCAATCTGACGGCTGGCAGTCACCGGTTGCAAAGTTCTTGAGCGATGCGGAAAAACAGAACATTGCACAGCGTATGAACGCACAGACTGGCGACCTCCTTCTGCTCGTCGCTGATCCCTCATGGACCACGGCCTGCACGGCAATCGGCAATGTGCGCCTCCATCTGATCAAAAAAATGAACCTGCAGCCGTCACAGAAATTTGCATTTGTTTGGATTAACCGCTTCCCCTTGCTGGAATACGACCGCGAGGAGAAGCGCTGGGTTGCCATGCATCATCCCTTCACCTCACCGCTTGAAGAAGATCTGCCGCTTCTTGAAACCGATCCCGGAAAAGTTCGTGCCCGCGCCTATGATGTGGTGATGAACGGCTGCGAGATCGGCGGTGGCAGCATCCGTATCCACCGTCCTGAGGTGCAGGCACGGATGTTTTCCCTACTCGGCATCGGGCAGGAAGAAGCAGAGCTGAAATTCGGATTTCTTCTGGACGCCCTGAAGTACGGGGCACCGCCACACGGCGGTCTTGCGCTCGGGCTCGATCGGCTTGTCATGCTCATGACCGGTTGCGATTCGATCCGCGACGTCATTGCTTTCCCGAAGACCCAAAAAGCCGCTTGCCTTATGTCCGGTGCACCGTCAACCGTTGATCCGCGACAGCTCCGAGAGCTGCACATCAAGGTAATCGGCCTGCAGACTTAAGCAAGCTGCTCGTATAACACCGATTTGCGGTGCCCCACCTTTTGTCTGGAGGCTTTATCTTTCTTCTTGGGTGTGCTACATTGTAGCCCCATGTGTGACTCTCACGCGCCGTGGGAAGTCTCCCTTGAATTAGGAGAGGAGGTATGGCCATGATCACACCATCCCACCCTGAATCAATGACCCCGACTCTTGCCCGCATGAAGTCGCTTCGTCTGAAAGTAGCCTTGCTGCATTCAGGAGGTCCTGCTCCCGGAGCCAACCGTGTGCTGTCGGGTGCGGCAAAGCAGTTCCTTGACCGGGGCATTCAGGTTATCGGATTCAAAAACGGCTATGAGTATCTGCAGGAGTTGCCGGCACAAGATTTACGGCCCGGCGAACACTTTATCGAAATCGACAGAACCGTGGCATCGGATGCCATCGACGCAAACTTCGTTATCATCCGCACCTCGCGCGCAAATCCCGGCAAAGACATTAAAAGTCCCGGCGATCTTGATGATCCGCAAAAAACCGAACAGCTTGACCGTATTTTAGATACGCTCAATTATCTCAGGGTCGGGGCGCTCATCTCCATCGGCGGCGATGATACCCTCAAGACCGATAATTTTCTGTACGAGCTGTCCCGCCGCCGCGTGCAACGAAAACCTGATGCATTGTTCCAGAGCGCCATTGTCCATGTTCCCAAAACCATTGACAACGACTACTACGGCATCCCATGGACGTTCGGTTATTTTACAGCAGCCGAAGCTGCCGGTCGCATCGTACGCGGATTGTATGATGATGCAAAAGCGACAAATTGCTACCATGTCGTTGAGCTCATGGGACGTAAAGCAGGCTGGTATACGGCGGCGGCGAGTATTTTCGCCCGCGGCACAAAAGCGATTATTCCCGAAGACTATGAAGCCGGAAAACCGTTCAGTCTTGCCGCGCTTGCAGAAGAACTTTTGACCATCGTCTTGCGCCGCGAGGCAGATGGAAGAGGCTATGGCGTTTTTTGTGTTGCCGAAGGGCTTGCAGATCTTTTGCCAGAAGAGGAGAAGTCGTCCATGGAGCGTGACCGCTTCGGCAACCTCCGGCTTGCCGAAGCAAAAATCGGCGAACGTATTGCCCATGCACTTGAGCGCCTGTACCGCGAAAAAACAGGTATGAAAAAGAGTTTTAAACCGCAGATTGTGGGCTATGAGACACGCCAAAACCCTCCCTCGCTCTACGATGCACTGCTCACTTCACAGCTCGGCGTCGGCGCTTATCGCCTGATCGAGCAGGGAAGGTTTGGTGAAATGGTCACCGTGCGCGATAACCTCGAAATCGACGGCATCCCGTTCAGCGCATTGATCGATCCGGAGACTTTAAAGGTTCGAAACCGCAATATCGACGTGAATGGAGATTTTTACCGGCTGCTCAGGTCACTTGAGGAAACTTTTTCACAATAATCACCATTGCGTGCTGAAAAGAAAAAAGTAGGCAACCACGCCGAGTTCATGGTATATAAACACACCGCGCGCCGCGGTTTTTGACAGGAGCTGCGGCGCGGTAAAAGGTGCATGAAAAAGACGTATAAGGAAAGGAGACACCAATGGCAGCAAAAGTCGATGTCGAAAAATGCACAGGATGCGGCAACTGCAAAGAGGTCTGTCCGGTCGAGGCAATTACGGTTGAAGATAAGGCAAAGATCGATCCTGACACCTGTGTTGATTGCGGTACCTGCGTTGATGAGTGCCCGGTGCAGGCAATATCACTTGACTGACACGATAATCATTTTAGAAACAAGAACGGGATGCTTTGTGTGGCATCCCGTTCTTGTTTCTGTCGCTCGCTGCGTATATGCGCGTTGTCAGTCACTTTAATGCTCCGCGCCTTCAAGGTGTTCGTGCCGCCCAAGGGTAAACGTCCACTGCAGGAAGAGCTCCGTGGTGTCTTTGGCAAAGTTTCGCTGTGCATTTTTCACCTGCACCCTGAGTCGATTGTTTGGCGAATACTGATGCGTCAGATACAGGGAATATTCCCTGAGATGATCACGGGAGTTGAGCGGCAACTGAGTGTAATCGTACCGCACCCCGCCCGACCATTTTGGCGCAAACCGGTAGTCAATGAAACTGTATAGTCCGTGTGAGGTTTCCCGGCGCGTGCCTTCGACCTGTGAAAGAAACGATTCAGTCTGCCATTGCAGGCGTTTATAGGTTTCCTGAAACGGATGCCAGGTCAGGGTCAGGTCTGCACCTTCAAGATAATAGCGCGGCGCATCGCCTGTCTCCTCAAACCTTCCCGTAAGGCCTGAAAGCCCCCAGTCAAGAGAGAGGTTGTCCCTGAGCGCAATCCTGTTTTTGAGTCGCCCGATGTATACCGTATCGTCAAAGTCTTTGAGCCGTTTATACGGACGGACTTCTTCCTCGTGCTCATCCTCGTCTTCATGTTCATGACGTTTGCCGTTAACAACCTGCACGGTATAAGAGAATGGCGACTTCCACAGCGAGGGAAACTCACCGGCAATCCCTACGCCTTCATCGATATAACCTTCGTGACCGAGAAACACACGGTAAATTGCCGGATAATCGACCTGGGTAAGGGCATGGGGATGGATGGTGTTGAGAAGCCCGAAATTAACCCGAAATCTCCCGAGCCGCACATCGGTTTTGAACGGCAAAACATCCCAGGCGTCTAAGTATCCTTCCTCAAGGGAGAGGTCGTCGTCATGGTAGGAAATGTTGAAATACGCACGTGCCACTTCGTCGATCTCACCGATGAAATCAATGTCCACGCCGCGCAGGTCAAAACGGTCGTCCTCGGTGCGCATGTGGCGGTCATCGGAAAGGTTTGCAACAAAATCGCCGGTTGCGCTGATGCGAGGCTTAATGTTGCCCAGCAGCTCTTCGATATTGTGATCCTTCTCCCGTGCCGCGACCTTATGGCTGTCCTCCTTATCAACGGAAGCCGTTGTCCGTTCTTCGGCATGGGGTTCTGCCTCAAGCGCCTGTATCGTTTCCTGCTGCTGTTTGATGACGGTTTTAAGCTCTTGGACAAGGCCCCTGAGCTCGATGATTTCCCGCTGCAGAGCGGCAAATTCTTCACGGCTCACGTACTCGGCCGCATAGCATGCGGCACTCCAGCAAAGCAGCACCGCTCCGGTCAGAAACAATGTTACACCTGTTTTCATAAGCCAGCCCTCCTCAAAAAATCGTTTATACCGCTTCGGTCTGCCAATATGTGGCGGTGCAGACCTTTTTTATGCGGTTTTTACATAAAAGCCTTTTACACTGCACAGTCGAAATCCCGAAGCACGGGATAATGCTTATGCCTGAAAGTACGGGGTGGTTAAAGAAGAGCTAAATGAGACAAAAAGATGGCGGCGCCCGGGTAACCTGTGGGCCGGGAAAGCAAAGCGAGGTAAAACGTTGTGCATTGTCAGCCCCCCCAACGCATAATTTTTTCAGAACCGTAGCAGCGGAAAGCGTTATCAGAATAAGTGCTGGGGAAAGCAAAGGTGGTTGGGTTTTTCCTGCTTTATCGGTCTTGATCCATTGACATGATGCATCATATTCAGTAGAAATCTCTGCTTTCAATGGGCAGTGTTTGTGAACGATGTGAATGAAACAGCAGCAGAGAAGAAAAATACCGGAAAGCAGAACGATAAAGCATATCGTCCTGTTTTGCTTTGTTTTTGCCGTTTTTATTAATCGTTGCATGGAAATACAATAAAATATTTTTATCTTTTTGTCAAACAGTCATGTTGTTTCCGTCAGAGTGCGCCGTGCACCTTGAGCCGTTTTTAGGAATCACGATCCGCACACCTCTGTATCACGAAACTCGGATACGCAGTTCTTCTTGCCCGTCACGTTCGTCAGTGCTACAATGGCTGGGTAACCATAATTTTTCAGGAGGAGCATGCGCATGGCACGAAAAATTACTGAAATCAAAGCCCTTGAAATTTTGGACTCCCGTGGCAATCCCACGCTTCGTGCATTTGTGACACTTGATAACGGTATTACCGCTTCTGCTTCAGTACCTTCAGGCGCATCGACCGGCGAGAACGAAGCCGTTGAGTTGCGCGATGGGGACAAAAAACGCTACGGCGGCAAGGGTGTCCTGAAAGCAGTTGCCAACGTCAATAAGATCATCGCCCCGAAGCTCATCGGTATGGATCCGGCACGGCAGGCAGACATCGACTATCGCATGATCGAGCTCGATGCCACCCCTAACAAAAAGAAACTCGGCGCTAACGCAATTCTTGGCGTTTCAATGGCTGTGGCACGCGCTGCTGCCGCAGCAGCGGGCATTCCGCTGTATGCATATCTTGGCGGCACCGGCGCCGTGCGCCTCCCGGTTCCTATGATGAATATTCTCAACGGCGGCAAACACGCCGACAATAGCGTTGATTTTCAGGAATTTATGGTCATGCCAATCGGCGCGCCAACGTTTGCCGAAGCGCTCCGCTACGGCGCCGAAACGTTTGCCGCGCTCAAGGACATTCTAAAGAAAAAAGGCCATGTCACCAGCGTTGGTGATGAAGGCGGTTTTGCGCCCAATCTCGGCAGCAACGATGAGGCCTGCGATGTGATTGTTGAGGCAATCAAAAAGGCCGGCTATAAACCCGGCAAGGATGTGGCAATTGCCCTTGACCCTGCGGCAAGCTCGTTCTATGAGGAGACCGCCTATAACCTCAGCAAGTCCCGGCAGGGGAAAAAGACGACCGCAGACATGATTGCGCTGTATAAAAAGTGGATCGAAAAGTATCCTATCGTCTCGATCGAGGATGGGCTTGCAGAAAACGATTGGCAAGGATTTCAGAAACTCACCGCGCAACTCGGCTCCAAAATCCAGATTGTCGGCGATGACCTCTATGTCACAAACACGAAATTTATCGCCCGCGGCATTAAAGAAAAAAGCACGAATGCGGTTCTGATCAAACTCAACCAAATCGGTACCGTCACCGAAACCGTTGAAGCAATCCAGATGTGCCGGCAGGCCGGTTGGGGCTTTGTGATTTCTCACCGCTCCGGAGAGACCGAAGACGCTTTCATGGCAGACTTTGCCGTTGCCATGGGCGGCGGTCAAATCAAAACCGGTTCTGCCTGCCGCAGCGAGCGGATCTGTAAATACAACCGGCTGCTTGAAATCGAGGCAGAACTCGGAAAAAGCGGCGTTTTTGTAAATCCGTTTACCACTCCGTAATGCCGCCGGAAATAAGGGGTTGCAGAAAACAGGTGGTGAGCATACGGTGGGAGTGGTTTCGGCAGCGATATTATCACAGATAAATCATCTCTTCTGCCCTACACGGGCTTCCAAGGCTGTAATACTCTTCGCAATATTTGGGTATCTGATATGCTGCCGATAGTTAGCTTTTATGGAAAAATGGAAAATTAACCTAATCATTGACGCCTGTATGCTGCTTTGCGGCGCAGCCCTTGCGGGGATCGGGTTACTGTTGAAGTATGTGCTTCCGCCCGGCAGAGAACGCATGGCAATCTACGGCCGCAACGTAGATCTGACGTTGCTTGGCCTTGACCGTCATGAATGGGGAGCAATCCATCTGTGGCTTGCTTGCGGAATGGTGGCGCTGGTGGTGTTGCATCTTCTTGTGCACCTCCCGTGGATTGTAGCAATACTAAGAAAAGTAACGCTGCAGAGTGCTCCTCGGATCGGAGCGGTGGCTGTATTTCTCTTGCTTTGCCTTGCTCTTATGGTGACTCCTTTCTTCATAACACCCCGGATTATTGAGGTTGGATCAGATGCGGCACATGCCCCGTTTGTCGGCAAAGGAAGCGGGAGAGGCGTGCTGCACGGCCGCGCCAGATAGCGCACGGGTGCTCGGTGGCGATGCTTAGTGAGGAATGTTGTTTTGACATTCGGAAAGAATCTCTCATTGACCGGAAAGGAGTAATGGTGCATGAGCGAAAAAACCTGTGGCACAAACACTCACTGCCAATCCTGCAGCAGCGCCGGGACGTGTTCGGCAGAAGAAAAGGAGCGGCACGCCCAGCAGCTCATTGACAACACCTTAAAAAACATCAAGCATACCTTTATGGTCCTGAGCGGTAAGGGCGGGGTTGGAAAAAGCTCGGTGTCGGTGAACCTTGCCGCAACGCTTGCAGAGCAAGGTAAAGTGGTGGGCATTCTTGATGCTGACATTCATGGCCCGAACATCCCGAAAATGCTCGGCGTTGAAGAGCGGCGGCCGTGCGCAGCGCCCGGACCGGTTGACGGCATTCTGCCGATCGAAGTGGGGAGTAACCTCAGGGTCATGTCTATCGGTTTTTTTCTCAACAGGGAAGAAGATGCGATCATCTGGCGCGGCCCCATGAAACACGGCCTCATGAAACAGTTTCTTGGAGAAGTACAGTGGGGTGCGCTTGACTATCTTGTTATCGATCTTCCGCCGGGTACCGGCGATGAAGCATTGAGCATCGCACACCTCATCAAAAAAGTGCACGGCGCTTTGATCGTTACCACACCGCAGGATGTGGCACTGCTCGATTCAAAAAAAAGCATCTCTTTTTGCCGCGAATTGAAAATCCCTCTGATCGCTGTTGTCGAAAACATGAGCGGAATGCGCTGCCCGCACTGCAACAAGGAAATTAACCTGTTCAAAGTCGGCGGCGGTGAGCGGATCGCAAAAAAAATGAAAGTTCCGTTTTTAGGGCGGGTGCCGCTTGATCCTGCGATGGTGCTCTGCACGGATGAAGGCAGGCCGTTTGTCATTGCCCATCCTGATTCGCCTGTGGCCGAAGCCTTCCGATCGATCGCGCACGCATGGAAAAAGCTCCTTAATGACTCGAACCGTTAACGCCATTCTGCAAAACGGCCATCATCTCAATGCTTGAGCGGCTTTATCACTATACGCGAAAAAGAAGTGAAGCGACTTGTATTGCCGATGTCCGCATCGGACTGTGCTACACCGCGGTCATGCTCGATGACGGTTGCGTTGGGCTTGCCTATACATTCCGCGAAGCGGTCCAGCGTTGCTGCGCAACCCGAAAACATTCTCAGCCCTTTACCGGGCGATCGATAGTTGAAATGTTGAGGGGTATTACCTCCGGTGATATGCTCGAGCGCACGGTTGGCATCGCCGCAGCGAACGCGGTACTCAACCGTGAGAGCGACCGCCTTGTGGATGGCGACGCTTTGGACCTGATCGAGCTGCGGCATGATGATGTTGTCGGCATGGTCGGATATTTTGGACCGCTTGTCGAGGCGCTTCGCAAACGCGTTCGCCGTCTTTTGATATTTGAACAGAAAAGCATCGCCTCCGAAGAGGTCTATCCTGAAGAGAAGGCGCCTGCATTGCTGCAAAACTGCACGGTCGCGCTCATCACCGCGACGACGATTATCAACAATACGTTCGAGCAGCTCATCAATGCGGCGACATCCTGCCGGGTTCGCGTCGTGCTGGGGCCGTCAACACCGCTTGCGCCCGAAGTTTTTGCACCCCTCGGCGTATCGCTCCTGTCCGGTGTAATTGTTGCCGACCCTGCTGCAGTGCTTCGGATTGTCAGCGAAGGTGGCGGCATGCAGGCTTTTAAAAACTGCGTGAAAAAGGTAAACTTAAAATTATGAGCATGGCAAAAAAACTCTCAAAAGCCGAGATACGAAAAAAGATCCTCGCGGTGCTTGAAAAAACATCCGGTAAAGCTGATATGCGTTCGGGAAAACACCGCTGCGGCATGGTGCACCGCACCGCGCTGGTACTTGCCACTTCGTATAAAGACCACCCCCGCGCAACAGCACTTGAGTTTTTCAACGAGGGGCTTACGCTGTATATTCTCGGCGGTCCGGGCGGCAAAATCGCAAATATCCGCCGCAATCCTCTGGTGTCTGCCTTCATTTACGAACAGCCCATGGACCACCGCAAGGTGCAGCAGAGTTTGCAAATTTTCGGCACTGCAGAACTCATCGCTATGCGCAATCATCCGCGACTTTTTCGGGCAAAACTGCGAAAATGGAATCTCGACACGGTGATGCGAAACCTCCTCTCACCGCTGGTCAGGGCGCAACGCCTTGACGGTGATGCAGCCGATCGGTATGTCAACAAAATGATCAATGCTTGCAGCTTCATCAAAATTGTGCCGGATAGAATCATTATGAAGGAGTATTATCCAGATTTTTCGATGAAACAGTATGAGTGGCGTGCCACTGCACGAAGCGATACGTCTTTAGAGTAACAACGAAGGTGCGAACATGTTTTTCAAACAGTTTAAGGTCGAAGGGTTGGGATGCCTTTCCTACATGATCGGCTGCCCGATGGCTGGACAGGCAATCGTCGTTGACCCCAAGCGCGATATCGACGATTACCTCCAAACCGCGGCCGCATACGGCATGGTTATAACCGGCATTATCGACACCCATGTGCATGCCGACCACATCTCAGGGGCACAGGAGCTCAAAGCTGCAACTGGTGCACCAATCTTTATATCCCATGCTGCCGGGGTGCCGTACGACCACAAGCCGCTCCGTGAAGGGGATCGTTTGGTTGTCGGCAAGGCGATTATCGAGGTTGTAGCAACCCCGGGGCATACGCCGCATGCAGTGACCCTTGCTGTCACGGATCGTGCCCGTGGTGAAACGCCGCAGCTCCTTTTAACCGGCGACCTGTTGTTTGTCGGCAGCATCGGCAGACCTGACCTTGCCGGCGGTGAGCTTTTGGATGAGCAAATTGCAAATCTTTACAACAGTCTCCATACCAAATTGAGCACATTCCCTGATCTTGTGGAAATTTATCCTGCGCATGGTGAAGGGTCGCTGTGTGGCTCGGGAATCAGTGCAAAGCCCTCCTCCACACTTGGTTTTGAGCGTGCAACAAACCCTTATTTTCAGCTTTCCTTTGAAGAGTTTAAAAAAACACTCACAACCTCCCTTCCGGTGCGGCCGAAAAACTTTTCCCATATTATAGCTCAAAACCGCCAAGGTCCCGAGCTTGTGCGCAATCTACATATACCGCAACGGCTTTCCGTTGCTCTCATAAAACAAGCCATTGCAGAAGGCGCTCTGGTTATTGATATACGCGAAGCAGCGGCATTTGGCGGTGCGCATATCCCGGGAAGCATTAACGTCGGGTTTTCACCGCAATCGCCGACCTGGCTCGGCATGGTCGTTGACCCAGGCAGCCGGCTTATCATTATCGCCGCAAGCGTAAGCGATGCCGGGCAGGCGATCGTCGGTTTTCGGAGGGCTGGATACGATGGAATTGTCGGATATCATATTGGCATGAACGACTGGATTTTCAGCGGAGAGCAAGTCGGGTTTTTGCCGCAACTCTCAATCCATGGGCTTAAACAGGTGCTTGAAAAATACGGCGATCACATTGTACTTGACGTTCGCACCCCAGATGAATGGGAAGCAGGGCATATTCACGGCGCCGTGCATGTACCGCTGCATGAGCTTATTGAAAAAGGTTTCGATGCTTCTAAGGAAGCCCATATTTCTGTGATATGCCGTACCGGCTACCGTGCAAATATCGCGGCATCCTTGTTGAAATCCCGCGGATACCGGCATGTTTACAGTGTTATCGGCGGTATGACCGCATGGGAAAGAGCCGCTGCGCATGCATAAAGCACCGCTGCACGGCAATGGCTCATTACAATGCGCAATCTCTGATACACTGCGTTAAAAAAGGAGTATGGTTCCAATGGAATTCTTCATCGTCTATAGCTCTCCTGCCGGTTCGACTAAAAAGGTTGCACGGGCAATGAACGAAATCCTTTGGAAACAAGGCATGAAAACCTTTGCAGCAGACCTTGCAGACCCAATCGCAACCGCAACCGTGCTGCGCCATATTGCTGCATCAGAAGACCACTGCCTGTGCATTGGCTCACCGGTCTATGCCTGCCATGCGGTGCCGCCGGTAACGTCGTTTATCGCCGAGCTTCCTGCAAAAAAAAACTGTTGTGCCGTGCCGTTTATAACGTGGGGCTGTGTCACCAGCGGACTTGCCCTCTATGAAATGGCAGAAGCGCTGGTTCAGAAAGGCTACCACATAGCCGGAGCTGCCTCACTGCCTGCTGAACACTCCATGCTCTGGCAAGCAGAGCACCCGCTTGGCAAGGGCAGACCAGACGAACAGGACATTGCTGCAGCGCAAGCATTTATCACAAAAATATCCAAAAACATTGCTGACCAGATCGCGGGAATCGAGCCAACCACCTTAAACTACCAGCCTGAATTGCTCAGGGAAACGATGCGGAACCTAAGCCTCGATGCGGTGCGGGAGATGCTGCCACGGAAAACTGTTGATGCCACGCGGTGCACCCAATGCAATATCTGTATGGCAGCCTGTCCTGCTGCAGCCATTACGCTTGACCCGTATCCGACATTTGGTCCGGCGTGTTTTCTGTGCTACCGGTGTGTTCGCCTCTGCCCTGAACATGCGATCATGGCCGACTTTTCCACCATGGAAGCAGGGCTGCGGCAGCGCGCCGCAATGTTTCAAGAAAAGGCAGAACCGCGATTCTTTTTTAAACAATAACCCTTTCTGCTCAGGCATGCCTTACATTTTTCAATTGGACCAGATGGAGCAGGCATTAAAATAGAAAGGAAAGACGATGGGCTCGACATCTGACACAGAAAAAAACATCCTCTCCCGGCAGATCCAAAAAAACACCAAAACCAAAGAAGAAATCGAGCAGGATATCCGGGCATTTTTAAACGAAGCAAGCAGCGGTCCCGGCACAAGTAATAAGCCTGGCTGCCCGCTCAAGCATGGCCTGGCCTGCGTGCTGGCAACAGTGCACAACGGGATTCCCCGCGCAACGCCGATTGACTTTTTCGCCGACGGATTAACTATCTGGTGCGCAGGCGAGCCGGGGTTAAAAATCCGCAACATCCGTTCAAACCCCAAGGTCGCCGTTGGTATTTACCATCCTATGGACCACAGCCGTTTAAACCGTAGCCTGCAGATCAGCGGCACCGCAACGTTGCTGAGCTACGGCGACGACCCGGATGCCTTTATTGAACGACTGAAAATCATGGGCATCTACGATGCGGCTGCGAAAATCATCAAGGAAATGTACACGGCGCAAGGAAAACAGTGTGACAACTTCGAACAAGAACTCATCAACCATCTGCGGCGTTTTAACCTTATCAAAATCGAGCCTGAAGAAATAACTATGCTCCGCATCCATCCGACAGAAGGCACCGAAAAAAATGTATGGAAGCGGGAGGAACGGTAAAGCAACAACCACGACCTGTAAGCTTGAAAAAACTCGTTTTTTCCGATACCATATACCCATGCTTTCACTCTGATGTTTGAAAAGGAGGTAAAGGCGATGCCGATTTATGAGTATGAATGCACTGCATGTGGAACGGTCACCGAGGTACTCACAATAACCGGCAACACCGATACAATTCCTCGCTGCTCAGCATGCGGATCAACGTTTCTTAATAAAAAAATCTCTGTAACCACTATTCCGACCCATCCTTCGCCAACCGACGGCAACCGCTGCAGCACGTGCGATGAAACCTCATGCAACGCCTCATGGTGCTGTGCTGCTCAAAACCGCTGACAAAGAACGCTTATGCTGCAGATTTCAATTCCGGGTTTTGGCGATCTTGTGCTTGAATATCTCGTCGTTGACTTTAACGGCACGCTTTCCTGCGACGGCAGGCTGCTGCCCGGCGTCAGGGGTCGTCTGCGCAGGCTTTCACAACCCCTTGCGGTGCATGTGCTGACTGCCGACACCTTCAAAACCTGCGCCGCCGAGCTTGCCCGGCTTCCCGTGCAGGTCGCGGTCATGCCGCCGCGAAATCAGGACCGGGCAAAAGCGGCTTATATAAAAAAGCTCGGGCCGCGGCGCTGCGTCTGTATCGGCAACGGCCGCAATGACGTCATGATGCTTAAAAACGCAGCCTTGGGGATTGCGGTGATTAACGAAGAGGGCGCTGCGGCACATGCATGTGCGGCTGCGGATATTATCACGCGAGACATCCTGAGCGCCCTTGACCTGCTGACAAAGCCAAAGCGCCTTGTAGCAACGCTGAGGGTGTAAAAAGTGAAGCGTAAGCCCTGAGAAACAACGTATCATGGGCGAAAAAAATATAGTGCTTTGCGCTTCACAAACTGATGTCATCATGAAAACCGACAACCACGATTGGAAAAAAGCCTACGCTCCTGCTGCTCAGCACGAGCTTGAAGAGCATCAGGGTCCGGTGCTCTTTTACAACGAGATCGTAATCGACCACTTTACCAATCCGCGCAACGTCGGCGAGATACCCGATGCCGATGGATATGCGCTGGTCGGCGATCCTTCCTGCGGCGATCAGATGAAGCTGTGGATCAAGGTTGAAAACGGCATCATTACGGATATCAAATTCAAATCATTTGGCTGCCCGGGCGCGATCGCCACAAGCAGTATGGCAACTACCCTTGCCCTCGCCAAACCCATTGCTGCTGCAAAACAATTGACCGACGATGACGTAATCAGCGCTCTCGGCGGCATCCCAGAAAACAAGCGTCACTGCTCCCTCATGGGCATTGCCGCACTTCATGCCGCGATCAGAGACTATGAAACAAAACACGCCTGTTTTGCTGCTTGAAGAGCCCCCAAACCAATGCCCATGATTTATCTCGACCACAACGCGACCACACCGCTCGATCCCAGGGTACTGAAAACCATGCTGCCGTTTTTTAAAAAATCATTTGGCAATCCATCATCCTATCACCGGCACGGCAGGGAAGCCCGGGAAGCGCTAGAAAAAGCGCGGCACACCGTTGCACACCTTCTTGGTGCCATGCCGCGGGAAATCGTGTTCACGAGCAGCGCAACCGAAGCGAACAATCTTGCCCTGCGCGGCGTTGTTCGTGCGCTGCGCAATAAGGGACGCCATATTATTACTTCATCTATAGAACACCATGCGGTGTTGAAAACCTGCCGTGCGCTTGAACAGGATGGCTGTCAGATCACCTTTCTGCCGGTTGACGGGTGCGGACGGGTCGATCCCAATACGGTTTCCCGAGCAATTCGTCGCGATACGATCCTGATCACCATTATGTACGCTCATAATGAAACCGGGGTCATACAGCCGATTTCTGATATCAGCCGCATTGCCCGCAGCCACAATATTATCTTTCATACCGATGCCGTGCAGGCATTCGGGAAAATACCGATTCCTCCTGCAAGAGAACTCTGCGACCTCATGTCGCTGTCATCCCACAAAATCTACGGCCCGAAAGGGGCAGGCGCATTGTACATAAAGAGAGGAACTCCGATCTCTCCCCTCCTCACCGGCGGTCATCATGAACACGGGCTGCGCGCGGGGACCGAAAACGTGCCCGCGATCGTGGGATTCGCCGCCGCAGCCGAGCACGCGGTAAAAGACTGCGGCAAGGAAGCGGTAAGGCTTGCCGCATTGCGGAACCGGCTTGAAGCGCTGCTCATTGACTCTGTGCCGGACATCTCTATCAACGGCAAAGGAGTGGAGCGCATCCCGAACACAACCAACGTGAGCTTTCTTTCGGTTGAAAGCGAGTCCGTCCTTCTGCATCTTGACCTGCTCGGTATCTGCGCGTCCGCGGGTTCTGCCTGCACCACCGGTGATCCTGAACCATCGCATGTCCTGCTTGCAATGGGCTGTACCCCGCAGCAGGCACAAGGCGCGGTGCGCTTTTCTTTGGGGAAAAGCACAACAGCGCGCGATATTGATACCGTTGCCGCTGTCCTTACGGATATCGTTAAAAAACTGCGCTCGATTTCAAGTGTTGCTTAGCACAGGGAAGAGCACTATGCGTCTGGCCATTTTTTCGGGCAACAACGTTTCGCCG